>NZ_DAMDAK010000146.1:1398-1645 GCF_032094055.1 Carnobacterium sp. | reverse complement strand
CCACAGAAATATCGCGTATTACCGAAAGTATGCTTTCAGCGGTAAATGGTATCCATGCGACCAAGTGCATATTTTATGAACGCTTTATAATTCCGAGGTTTGCCTAATGAGTTCAAAGGAAAAAAGAGATCAGATGCTGTCGATGATAGCAGATTGGTAGTAGAGCGGTATGAGCAAGAAGCAGTACTGTGATTTAAGGGGGATCAATTGTAAGTGTCCCAAAAAATCCAACAGCTTAAAACTGGAC
>NZ_DAMDAK010000146.1:0-1388 GCF_032094055.1 Carnobacterium sp. | reverse complement strand
GACAAATTATTGGGCAGGCTATTAACAAGCATTTGGTCAATAAGGATTGGTAAATTGAATATTATTTACCCAAGGAAGAAGGACAATGGTCATTTCAACAGATAATCATAAGCAGTTTAAATCATGGAAGTTTCCAAAATACAATATATTGTAATAAAAAAGTCCAATATTAATAAAATTTTATATGCAAATAACGATTCCGAAAATAGAATTTTAGAAGAATTAAGATATTATCTGTAAGTGTCCCAAAAAATCCAACAGCTTAAAACTGGACATAAATGTTTAGATTTAAGTAATAAGATGAAAAAGACACGTTTTACAGAAACACAGATTGTGCGAGCACTCAAAGAGGGAGAAGAAGGTCGAAAGACCGAAGATATCTGCCGAGAGCTTCAGATCAGCAAAGCCACCTTTTATAATTGGAAAAGCCGTTACGGTGGCATGGAAGCATCTTGAAGAAGAAAATGCACGCTTAAAAAAGATGTTTGCCGAACTGAGTATGAACCATGATATCCTAAAAGAAGTTATCACAAAAAAAGGTTGGGGCTCCGGCAACAAAAACAGTTGATCCAGGAGATTATCCTAGATCACGGTTTGAATGTCAGCGGAGCCTGTAAATTGACAGGTATGTGCCGTTCACAATATTACTATGTTAGTAAGAAAGATGTTAGCGTTGTTATAGCAGCATTAGATCAACTGTCTTCCAAACATCCTGTATATGGATTTCGAAAACTATATGCCTACCTGCGCAGAGAAGGTAAGCCATGGAACCATAAAAAAGTATACAGAGTATATAAGCTACTTAATATGAACAAGAAGCGGCGTGGCAAACGTCGGCTACCTACTCGGGAGAAACAACCTTTGGAACAACAGATCAGTATTAATCAAAAATGGAGCATGGACTTTATGAGCGATAGCTTGGCCAGCGGAAACAGGTTTAGAACTTTTAATGTGATGGATGACTGTCCCGTGAGATATTATGTATCGAAATAGCTACTTCAATTTCTTCTTTGCGGGTAACTCGGACACTTGAACAAATCATAGACTGGCGGGGCAAACCGCTCTGTCTACGCGTAGATAATGGTCCTGAATTCACCAGTCATCATTTTGAGCTCTGGTGTAAAGACCAGGGAATCGGTATTCAATTTATCCAGCCCGGTAAGCCTATGCAGAACGGTTACATCGAACGTTTCAACCGAAGTTATCGCAAAGAAATTTTGGATGCTTATTTATTTTTCAACTTGTCAGAAGTAAGAGAACATACCCAGGCATGGATGGATGAATACAATAACAACAGACCCCATGAAGGTCTTGGGAATCTTACACCAACGGAATTATCAAAAAATATTAGACACAAACAACAAATAAATCAATTAGTAACGTAAATT
>NZ_DAMDAK010000145.1:0-1837 GCF_032094055.1 Carnobacterium sp. | reverse complement strand
AAACGAGAAGTTACTGTTTCAATTAGTACAGGACCATTTCCAGCAAGTGCCCATTCTCTTGCTTGTTTAGCAACAGAATAAACTGCTAATGGATCCATTCCGTCTACTTGAATACCAGGGATTCCTGCTGCAACAGCTTTTTGAGCTAAAGTAACAGCTGCAGTTTGTTTATGACGTGGAGTCGAGATTGCGTATCCATTATTTTGTACAAAGAATACGACTGGTGCTTTATAAGCTCCAGCAAAGTTCATACCTTCATAAAAGTCCCCTTGAGATGAACCGCCATCACCAGTATAAGTGAAAGCAACATTTTGTTTGCCACGTTTTTTCAATCCAAGTCCTGCACCGGCAGCTTGAATAATTTGCGCTCCGATAATAATTTGAGGCGGCATAGCATGTAAATCTTCAGGATATTGGTTTCCTTCAGCATGTCCACGAGACCATAAGAAAGCTTTTGAAACTGGTAAACCATGTTGAATCAATTGAGGAACATCACGGTATCCAGGGTATAATTCGTCTTCTTTTTCAAATGCAAAATAACTTGCCATTTGTGATGCTTCTTGTCCAGCAGTAGGAGCATAGAAACCTAAACGTCCTTGACGAGCAAGCGCCATTGAGCGTTCATGTAGGATACGAGACCATACCATTTTCTCCATTAATTCGACTAATTGATCATCAGATAAATCAGGCATAATATCTTCGTTAACGACTTTACCATCCTTATCTAAGATTTGGACCATCGGAAAAGCAGCATCAATTGTGCTTAACAATGCTTCGAAATCTACAGGTTGTTTCTTGTTAGCCATTTGTAATCCATTCCTCTCTTTTTGCAATCTATTTTTTGTAAGGTGCTGTTTTATACAGTTGTTTAATCTGTATTAGTGCAAACTGTTTACTTGTTAAATTTACCATTCTTTCCTATGTTATGCAAGTATATCAACACCACTACAGCAATGAAAACTAATTCAGCAGCAATGAAAATAAAAAACGGTTTGTTTCATGAATGGCTAGTGAATATTTTCACTACATTATTTTTTACTTCTTTTCTAATTTATTTTACTCCTTATAAAAAAGTGAAACCGCAAAATTGTTTGTTTAAAGATAAAACTGTTATATAATTTTAAATTAACTGTATTATAATCAGTACAGTTTAAAAGACAAATGTTACATGTTATTTTTTTCACATTACTTATTATAAAATTAGAAATTTCTAATTTTCAAATATTATTATTATTTTTGTCAAATAAGTCCCCTATCAATGGGCAATAAAAACAACTTTGTTCGCAAAAAAAAGAAACAAATTCTTTTTTTAAGAACTTGTTTCTTTTTACTTTTTCAGACTATGCCTTGGCTTATCATGGAAAGAGCAACTTTAACAAACCCAGCTATGTTGGCTCCGGCTACAAAATCTCCTTCTACTTGATAAAGTTTTGCAGTATCTCGCACCTCGGTATAAATTGTTTCCATAATATCCTTCAATTTCTCATCTACTTCTTCAAACGACCAACTTAATCGTTGACTATTTTGGCTCATCTCTAAAGCAGACACCGCAACTCCACCTGCATTAGCAGCTTTACCAGGTGCATACAAAATGCCTGCTTGGCGATAAACTTCTATAGCTTCTAAATCGGAGGGCATATTAGCTCCTTCTGCTACAGCGATCACACCTTGTGCAATCATGTTCTTTGCTAAATTTTTATTGATTTCATTTTGTGTAGCACATGGCAACGCAATTTGGTAAGCTTCTTCAATATCCCAAATATTACCTTCAGAGTAAATCGCAGTGGGATGAGTTGTAACGTATTCTGAGATCCTCTTTCGTTCTACTTCTTTCAAT
>NZ_DAMDAK010000144.1:0-2323 GCF_032094055.1 Carnobacterium sp. | reverse complement strand
ATTCCATTTTTGGTTGGATAAGATTAGCAGCTGCCACGATTCCTGTCCGAACAGCATTGTTTACCAACGGAATGTAGACCGTTTCGTCGTCTGCTCCAAAAGCCAGTTGGATGCAATCACCAACAGCAAAGACATCTTCCACCGACGTCCGCATATAGCGATCGACTGCAATAGTTTGGTCCCTGTGAAGTTGAATGTGTTCATCTAAAAAGTGCAAGTCCGGCCTCACATTCACTCCTAAAATAGCAGCATCGCTTGCAACCGCTTCATTGCCAAATCGAACCGTAACCTGCTGATTCGCTTCAGTTTCAATAGCGGAAACGGTTTGATTCAAGCGCAAATTGATGCCTTGTTCCCGCATTTTCTGTTGCAAGGGTTGAATCATCTCTTGATCAAAGTACTTGAATAACACATTTTTTGCGACAACTGGCTTGAACCCGTAGCAATAATCAATTTATCATAAGCGAGCGTCATTTCTTGCTCATGGTAAAGATAGTCGACTGTTTTCTGGCCCGTATGGATTTTTTCAACAGCTGCTGCTAAATAGCAACGAATATTCTGCTTTTCCAATTGCTCTTGAGTGATGAAATAAGCATCTTTTAAATCAGAAATCCTATTTTCCCAGTACAGATGCAGACCATTCGGAATGTAACCTAAAGTAGGCTGCTTTTCCAGCAAAAGAATGTCTGCATCGGACTGTTTTTTTCGTACTTCTAAAGCTGCTGCTACCCCAGCAAAAGAAGCTCCTATAATGACTACTTTCATGTTATTACTCCTCATCCATGCGTTTACAATTAGTATAACACATAGCGGAAAACTTTCGTGGAGACGAAAGTTACCGGTTGGAAGGAAGAATATCTATTTAGTTCGAAAAGATGGATCTAAACTTCATATATAAATAGCATAGGTAATTTTTTAATACAATAATTTCACCTTCACAGAACACTCTTCAACTAATTCCTTTGGAGCTTTTTCGACAAATTTAAATGTTCTTGTCTCCAAATCAATCATGCGATGATGTTCGAGTAAAACTTCACCTTTAGTCGTTAAGTGTTCAGGCAAAGGGATGTGAAGAGGAAATTTTTTTGTTTTAGAAGTTATCGGTGCTACTCCATACATATAATTCAAATAGTTATTTTTTTTAGTCAGTACAATACAAGGTCGATAACCTCTTTGTTCATGTCCTTTTGTAGGGTTAAGACTAACAAAAATGATATCTCCTTGTTCTATCTCTGAATAATCTATATCTTGCATTTCCAACTAAAGTAACTCCCTTCCTACTGATTCTCCCCAGACAAACTTATCTTCAGAATCTAATGGTTTTCCATCATAATCAGCAAAGAGTTCTTCAAGAGTATCGGGATAGTTCTTTTTCGGAGTTAAAATGATTTGTCCGTTGTCCACTGTCATGGTAAAAACAACGTCTTCATCGAGAAAACCTAGCTCTTTTAGTTCTTCTTTTCCTATTCTAATTCCTTGTGAATTCCCCCATTTTTTCAGCTTCGTTTCTTTCACAAACATATTTACTCCTCCTCCATTTCGACTCAACTAAAGTATATACGTGTATATACTTACAGTCAATTATTTCATTCTTACTTATTGAATCATTTGCCCCTTCCTAGCTATTTTTTACAAATTAAAACCGTATTTCTGATTTATTTTTCTCAAGTTAGACCATTTCGGCGATGTCCGAAATGCCCTCGCATTGAAATGCTTTAAAAATTTGGTTTGCATGACCTAAAGAGAGTTCCTACTACTTATTAAGGCACTTAAATAGGTTTTGCGTGACATAAAAAGAGGAATCATAACCTGTTAAGTCACGCAAAGAAGTTTACCCTCCCTTAAGTCCATTGCTGATCTTAGTTAGGGCAAGCAACAGACTTTATCAGCTTAAGTCAGATCATTTCGGCCACCGCCGAAATGCCCTACAGCATTATCTTACTTTCCGTACCATACGGATAAAGGTATTTGGGGGATATGATCTTTAAAAGGGTTTTACCTGCTATATCAATGTGTTTATTTAACGGATACAGTACGTAAACCGTTATTGTGTGATATACGCATTAGTTTATTTACCTCATATGTTACGTAAAGATGATTTACCTAGCATATGGTTATCATTTCCTACTCCATATTGCAGTCAAGAAGAATTTAACCGCTCAAAATCAAGTCAGACCATTTCGGCCACAGCCGAAATGCACAAAACCATCTTTGTAACACAACAAAACCCTACCTCAACTAAGAGATAGGGTTTTGCTTTTTTTAATAGTTTATTTTTTGACCTACATATATTTTATTAGCATCTTTAATGCCATTTTTGTCT
>NZ_DAMDAK010000143.1:1251-2350 GCF_032094055.1 Carnobacterium sp. | reverse complement strand
ATTTGGCCCATATGGAATATTAAAATCGGATGATCCAAACAGTTATAACTACATCTTTGGACAAGTTAAAAAAGATCAATTTTTTATTGATTTACGTAAGGCAAACGGCGTAACAAAAACTTGGTTGAACGAACAACATCCAATTTTCGCTGGAGTAACTACCGAAGGGCCTGATATACCAAAAACAGTTGATATATCATTAGGTAAAGCGTTTGATATACTTGTTCAAATTCAAAAAGTGAGTCCATCTCAACTACATCAATAAATTTAGAATAATATACCTTAATGAAGTGTAGTGTTAGGGGCAATAGAGTTGTTTGAATATGTCAGTTAGGTTATTTTCATTAAAGGATTATTAAATGGAATAAATGTTTTCAAATTAGAGACGATGTGGGATAGAAGCACAGTATTATCAAGTTAACAAAATAAAATTCTATCTAAAATGAAAAAAACGCTATTCTTTCTATAGAATCATAGGAAAGGATGGCGTTTTTGTATCTGATCTATTACAACAATTTGGTCAAGGAATTTAAACGTTTTTATCTCTTAATACCTTACGAAATATTACTAAAATGTAGGTATTGTACAACGAACAACATACCCATTAAGCTAAAAAAATAGTTACCGAAAAACTAGAAAAAAAGTGTGTTGCAAAACGAATATGATGCAATTTTACCGGACGGAAAAGCTACATAGAGTATGTAAATGAAATAGAATGAGGGGATTTATTTTTTTGTTATGAAAAAAAATTTCTTTTTATAACTTGATAAAAAAGTATGGGCGAACGGATCAGTTATCCGTGGTTGGTTAATGGACTTAACTGAAAAAGCATTTGCAGAAGATCCGAAACTAGATGGCATTAAAGGTGTAATGAACTCTTCAGGAGAAGGAAAATGGACTGTTGAAACTGCACTTGAACTGCAAGCTGCAGCACCAGTTATCGCTATGTCATTATTTATGCGCTATCGTTCTCAGGAAGATGATACATTCCATGGAAAAGTAGTTTCAGCATTACGTAATCAGTTCGGTGGACATGAAGTTGTGAAAAAATAAGGATGTTTTTGAAAAGAAATATTAAATTTAAAAATACCAATCAATC
>NZ_DAMDAK010000143.1:0-1199 GCF_032094055.1 Carnobacterium sp. | reverse complement strand
AAAAGTTATGTCTTTGTATGATTGTTAAAAACGAGTCTAGAATTATGGAAAGATGTTTAAATGCTACGAAATCAATTGTAGATTTTGTTTCTATTTGTGATACTGGATCAACTGATCATACACCTGAAATTATTGAAAATTGGTGTAAAGAAAATGAAATCCCTGGAACAGTTCATCATGAACCATTTAAAAACTTTGGTTATAACAGAAGTTTAGCTGTTTCATTGGCACAAAAAACATATCCAGAAGCAGATTATTTATTAATATTAGATGCAGATATGATATTAGAAGTTGATCCCGAATTTGATAAGACGAGTTTAACAGAAGATCATTATCTTACATTGCAATATGATATTCATATTAAGTATTGGCTTACACGCCTTTTAAAAGCTTCTTTACCATGGAAATCTGTCGGTGTTACTCATGAGTATTGGGATATAGATCGTTCAAAAGTTGGAGCGAATTACAATACGAGAGTAGCTAGGCTAGAGACGCTTGTCGTTAACGATCCTGGGGATGGTGGTAGTAAAGCCGATAAATTTGAAAGAGATGAGAGGTTGTTGTTACAAGGAATAAACGACCCAGAAACAACGCCAGACTTGCATATAAGATATTTATTTTATTTAGCCCAAACTTATTTTCATTTAAGTCAATTTGAAGATTCGATTAAATGGTATAAAAAACGAGTGGAAGCAGGCGGATGGGTTGAAGAGGTATTCTATTCGTTATTGCGAATAGGATTTTGTTATGAACAACTAGCAACTCGTTCAGCAAATAAACAACTTGAAGTAACAGAAGCGGATGAAAAAGAAAATGCTAAGAAACAAGAAGAGCAATATACAGCATTAGCTGTTCTTTATTTTCAAAAAGCGTGGGAATATAGACCAACTAGGGCTGAGCCATTATATCAACTTGCAAGAATGTATCGATTAAAATCTCAAAATAATATTGCTTTGATGTATGCCCTGCAAGGGAAGGAAATTTATATACCACATAAAAAGCATTTAGGTGCAGTGTCACAAAAATTTTTGGAATCGAAAAAAGATGAGTTACCGTTGCATATAGCAAATATGGTAGAAAGTAATGCGAAATTTTATTAAATACAATTTCGGTTAAAGGAGTAGTGGAGTAATAATGGAATTAATACGATGGGCGCTAGAACTAGGGGAATCTGTGCATGGAAATACGTATGAAGAATT
>NZ_DAMDAK010000142.1:0-2636 GCF_032094055.1 Carnobacterium sp. | reverse complement strand
CTGCATACCCCCGTTGCACAAAGCGATAATGGCTTTCAGAATACCGTTCTTTTCCATAAGGAGTTCTGGCCATGATAACGGGATAAGAAGTCTTTTCTGAGTCAGGCAACCAGATTTCGGTCGATAAATGAACGCCATCACGCATTCTGACCATAGCATTATCCATTTTCTTTACTCCATACGGCTGATCTACCAGCAGCTGGTGTTCTTTCCATTCTTTTAGAATAGTCGCATCTTCATGACCTTCTTTAATAAAAACAGTTGTGAATTCTCTATTGGTCGTTACCAAACCAACAAACTGCTGATCTTGAATAACAATATCCAGCGGCTCATTTTTTTGTCGTTCTGCCCAAAGATTCAGGGTCCATTCTGAATAGATACTTCCCCAACTTGTTTTGACCCATTCGGGATGACTTTGCTCGGAAACAAAAGCTTTATAATTCTCTAAATGCTCTAATATAAAACCAATATCTGCACGAACATAGCGTTTTAAAAACTCTTCATGTTCTTGATTAAATACCATCTCTGGCTGCCACTTTCCAGCAAAAATATCCCATAATTTGATTTTCACTTCTGCTCCAATAGAAAAAGTGGCCACTTTAATTCCTGTCTGATACAAATGATACTTTTCCAATAAGAAACACCTCTTTACTCTTTATACGCGCCTTTGTAGTCATAAGGACTGCCAAAGTTATGTTGTACAATTCCTTTTAGATTATCATTTTGTAGCACTGTTGTAGATTGTTGGTAAACCGGTACAATACCCGCATCTTCTTGAATGAGGATCGTTTCTGCCTTGATCAAAGCTTCCCAACGAGCTTCTGGTTCATTCGCTAGGGTGGTTGAAGCTTCCTCCAATAAATCATCATATTCTAAATTGCTGTAATTGGCATTTCCGCCACTTAAATGATTAGCTAAGAAAGTCATTGGATCTTGATAATCAGGACCCCAGCGGCCAAATGCTAAATCGTAATCAGAATTTCTTGTCAGTTGAATAGAGTTTTGCAGCGGAACTGCTCGAATCGTTAAGTTTAAACCAGGTAGTGTATCTTGTAATTGACTTTGCAAGTATTCTGCAACTTTCTTATCTGCTTCTCCGTCACTTGTTAATAATTCAATTTTAATGGTTTCGCCTATCTCCTTTTGTGCTTCTTTCCAGTAACTTAACGCTTGGTCCTTATCCGTTACTAGAAAATCTCCTGCTTCTTCACGGAAATCTTCTCCCGTTTCCGGGTTCTTAACAAAACCATGCGGTACAAATCCATAAGTAGCTACTGAACCATCTTGTAAAACGTTATTTACCAACGCTTCTTTGTCTACTGCATAACCTACAGCTTTTCGGACATTCTCATTGGCAAAGATAGTATCTGAACCATTACGTAATTGGTTCATTCTGAAATAAGAAACATAAGCATTAGGTGTTGAAAGGTATTCCGGATCATTTTTTCTTTGATTTACGTATTCTCCCGAAATAACGGCTTGATCTAGTTCACCAGCATCATATAGATTTAATGCTGTTCCGGTTTCTTTAATAACTTGAAAATCAATTTCATCTGCTTTAACATTTTCTACATCCCAATAATCTTTGTTTTTAACTAATGTCCAACTTGACCCAGCATTTGACCAATCTGTCATTGTAAAAGGTCCGTTGTAAATCATGTGATCGCTTGTTGAGGCATAAGCATCGCCTTCTGACTCAACATACTCTTCATTTTGCGGATAGAAAGGATTAAAAGCTAAAAGAGATAAGAAATAAGTCGTTGGATTTTGTAATTTAACCTCTAAAGTATAGTCGTCTACTGCTTTTACTCCAAGTTCATCAACGGGCTTTTTACCTAACGTAATTTCACTACCGTTTAAAATAGTTCCATCTAGAAGAAAGGCATAGTTGGCTGCGGTATCAGGATCAGCCAATTTTTTCCAAGCATAGACAAAATCATGTGCTGTTACTTTTGTACCATTACAGCCATTAAACTAATTGTTTGTTCAGTCGAATTTTTTTGAGAATTAGACGCTGCTTTTCCATCTGTCTCTGCATTTCCGCATGCCATCAATAAGCTGGCTAAAGCTAATAGGGTACTTCCGGCTACTTTTCTTTTGACTGTCATATTAAATCCTCCTCTTAAATAGTTTCATTCCTTTTTTACCAATTAACCAAATATTAGAATTAGGTTAAATTAAGGTTATAAAATAATGTACCATTATTAGAATCGCAATTCAATCGTTTTTGGCCTTTTTCTTTTTAAAATGGAATAAGCCAAAAAGAACTGAAATGCACATTCCAGTTCTTTTTGGCTTTCGACCTGTCTTTTTCACTCATTCAAACTAATAATAATCCATCTAAATCTAGTAGTTCAATTCGTTTATGCGTTTTTTGTTTAATTAAGCCTTGTTCTTCCAGCTCTGCAAATTTCCGGCTGATTGTTTCAGGTGTTGTTCCTAAATAAGAAGCTAAATCTTTCTTACTCATCGGCAATTCAATTTCAGCAGATAACTGGTCTTTCTCCATACATTCAGCTAAGAACATAGCAATCCGCGTTTCTACTGTTTCCGTAGCAAAACGAGTCGTTTGTTTTTCAGATTGAGCCAAGCGTTTAGAAAATTCTGCTAAGACTTTTAAAGAAATTGTTGGGTAC
>NZ_DAMDAK010000141.1:3026-3302 GCF_032094055.1 Carnobacterium sp. | reverse complement strand
CAATACTACTCTTCTTAAAATATGAAATTGAGATGCTCCAAGATTTTTTGCCGCCTCAGTCGTTTGGAAGTCAATTTTTTGCATGGCGTTGGCTAAAAATAAAACATGATTTGATGTACAAGCAAAAGTCATTACAAACACAACAGCCCAATAACCTTGGAACCAATCCGCATTATAATTCGTAAAAACAGACGACAACACTCTGGTCATAAAACCTGTTTCGCCGTAAATAAATTTATATCCCGATACCAATACCACACCGCTATAAACCAGGGT
>NZ_DAMDAK010000141.1:0-2981 GCF_032094055.1 Carnobacterium sp. | reverse complement strand
AACGCTAATATAAAACTATTCGACAAACTTTGCATTGCACGTTTAGAGGCGATTAAGCGCTTAAAGGGATCTAATGAAAAATTGCCTTTTCCATAAAACGTTTCATAAATAGTATTTATGTTTGGGTAAATTAAAAATGAAAACACAAACCAGATTAATAAGAGCGAAATCAACAGGGTTGGGATATTGATTTTTCGAACTCTATTTTTTAAAACTTCCATTGATTTCATCTCCTATTTATATTTCAAGATGTCTTGAATATTAATGGCTACTTTAACTTCACTGCCGACATCTAACGTTTCTTTCGTAGCGCCTTTTTCAATCGTTTTTATAATTGTATCTTCTTCACATAAAATAGCATATTTCGTATACAAGCCATAAAATTCTTTTTCAACGATTTTTCCAGAGAAGATTACTTCTTTTGTCAGGTCTAGAGAAGAATTTTCTTTGGTTTCACTCACTGGAATGATCTTTACTTTTTCAATACGGACAAAGAATTTGGAGTAATCTTTAAAAATACCGTGTGCTAAATTTTCATATCCATACATTAAACGGTCAATATTATTAATATCCCCAATAAAATTACAAACAAATTCAGTTTCTGATTTATTGTAAATATCCTCTGGTGTACCAATTTGTTCAACAACCCCCTGATTAAAAACAGCTATCCGATCAGATAACGTCAAGGCTTCTTCTTGATCATGAGTAACATAAATGGTTGTAATACCGAATTGCTTTTGAAGAGTCTTCAATTCATTTCGTAATTGGATACGTAACTTTGCATCTAAGTTGGATAAAGGCTCATCTAATACCAAAATATTTGGCTGCATCACTAATGCCCTTGCAATGGCTACACGCTGTTGCTGCCCTCCAGATAGTTCTGATACTTTTTTTTGTAATTGTAGCTCATTCAAATCTACTTTTTCAGCGATGTCTTTAACCATTTCATCTATTTTGTTTTTTTTCATCTTTTTCACTTTTGGACCAAAAGCAATATTTTCATATACTGTTAATGTAGGAAATAAGGCATAACTTTGGAATACCATACTGATATCTCGCTTTTCAATTGGTTTATCCGTAATATCTTTACCTTCTAGAAAAATGGTGCCTTTAGAAGGTTTAATAAAACCTACCAGGCTTCTTAATGTCGTTGTTTTCCCACAACCGGAAGGTCCTAATAATGTAAAAAATTCTCCCTTATGAACATTTATATTCAAATCTTTTACAGCTATAAAATCGCCAAATTTTATTTCAATATTTTTAAATTCAATCATTTAAGTATCCTCTTCTCTTTCGCTTTATAGAATATAGATAGTAATTTGCGATTAGATTCAATTAGAGGCTCCTCAATTAATGCCATTGAGGAGCCTCTAACTTATGAACTAAACTAAATTATAGAAGTTCCAATTCAACTTTTTCCATCCATTCATCAATGTGCTTTGAAATGAAATTCCAATCCAATGTTTGAGTTGTAATATTAGAATATAAGTCTTTTACATAGTCAGTTGCTTGTTCAGCAGCTTTCGTATTCGCTGGCATTGCATTAAATTCAGATGCAAATTTCCCTTGAACTTCTGTACTTCCTAACCAATCAACGAATTCTTGTGCTAAGGCTGTTTTTTTACCTCCTTTGATAATAGCTGCTTGCTCAACAATTAATGGAGACCCAGCTTTTGGATTAACAAATTTAGCTGCTACTCCGTATTGGTCTTCTTTAGCTTGTAAAGTACCGGATACTAATGTACCGATAGGCACTTTTTTTGATGCTAATAAAGAATAGAAGTCTTCACCTTCCGGAGTAGGAATACCATTTTTCAAGAAGTTTTCAACCATTTTCCAACCTTCATCTGAAACACCCATTTCTCCATCTTCATCTTTATACTGTACAAGAATACTAGATAAGATAATTCGTGGTGTTACTTGATCCAATTGTGTAGGCGCTTCGTACTTCCCTTTAAATGTATTGTCTTCTGCAAGCTCAATATAACTTTGAGGTGCAGTTTTTTCATTGTATACATCAGGATTATAAGATAATAGTAAAGCTTGTTTAATTAGACCATGATAATATCCTTCAGGATCATTAACCCCTTCTTCTACTTCATCTGCCCAAGTTGGAACATATTTTTCTAGCACATCTTCTTCTTTTAATTGTTCATATAACATACTATTTAAACCATAAACTACATCTGCAATCGGATTGCTTTTTTCAGATACTAAACGGTTTGTAACATCTGTTCCTCCAGCTCCTACCAGCGTGATATTAAACCCTGCATCTTTTGCTTCTTTTTCTAACCATTCTCCACGACCATCAGAGTTTGCATTCGTATAGACAACTAATTCTTGTTTCTTATCTACTTCTTGGCTGCCTGTTTTACTAGAAGAATCATTGCTTGCATCTTCTGCTCCTCCACAAGCAGCTAATAATAGCATTGAACATAAACCAGCAGCTACCAACTTCATTTTCTTCAATTTCATGAATAAACACTCCTTTTCTTTTTTTGTAATCGCTTTCCTAATAAGTATATATTATTTATCTTTTTTTATCAATAGTTTTCATGATTTATTTATTTTTTATCATTAATTATCATATTTTATCAAAAGGATGAATTTGTTGAGCAAAAAAAAACAACTCTAACTCTCTTTTTTAAGGTTATTACCTAAAATCCTCTTTAAAGAGAAGGAGTTGTTTTATATCGGTTTATTATATTGTATGCGTTATCAAAATTATCTTAAGCATTACGTAGTTCTGCTACTGCTTCTTCTTCAGTCTCTCCTTCTTCAAGCAGCAATTGTTTTTTCTCTGCTACCTTGAAAAAAGGCATATAGATAAAATAAGAAGCTACAATAGATAAAACTGAGAAAATAGCTGCAGGTATATTTCCATTTGTTGCTAGATAAGCTCCGATTACTGGCGGCGTCGTCCATGGGACTAAAAAGACGATGGCTCCAATAATTCCTAATTTTGTTAATATATAGGCAAT
>NZ_DAMDAK010000140.1:1204-3511 GCF_032094055.1 Carnobacterium sp. | reverse complement strand
AAACGGTTTATTGGGCCGTCGATCGAACGTGAAATTCGGTCTGAGTTGACTGAACAAGCTGATGAACAAGCGATTAATATTTTTGGCGAGAATTTGCGCAACTTGTTATTGCAGCCGCCGTTAAAAGGTAAAATGGTATTGGGATTAGATCCAGCCTATCGGACAGGCTGCAAATTAGCGGTCATTGATCCTACTGGAAAAGTTATCGATATTGATGTAATTTCCAGATCTGCAAGTAGAACAAAGAAGTGCAGTTAGCATTGCCCGTCGCTTACAAGATCCTTTAGCCGAATTGGTGAAAATCGATCCTAAATCGGTCGGTGTTGGCCAATACCAACACGATGTGTCACAAAAACGCTTAGAAGAACGATTGGATTTTGTTGTCGAAACAGCTGTTAACCAAGTAGGTGTCAATGTGAATACTGCAAGTGCGCAATTGCTGCAACATGTAGCTGGGCTAAATAAGACAACTGCCAACAACGTTATCGCTTATCGTGAAGAAAATGGACGTTTTGAAAGCCGAGCCCAATTAAAGAAAGTGCCGCGCTTGGGACCTAAAGCTTATGAACAATCAGTTGGATTTATGCGAATCGTTGATGGAAAAAATGTATTAGATAACACTGGGATTCATCCCGAAACATATAAAGAAGCTAAAGAGATTCTAGAATTAGCCGGTGTAACGTTAAAAGACGTTGGCAGTATGAAAGCTAAAAAAGCTTTAGAACAATTAGATCGTGCAGAATTGATGCAGGCAACAGGATTAGGCAAGGAAACGCTAAAAGATATGCTGCAAGCCTTATCCACACCAGGGCGTGATTTGCGTGATGAAATGCCGGCACCTTTATTACGGACAGACGTGCTAAGCATGGAAGACTTGCAAGCGGGAATGGAATTAGAAGGAACCGTCCGGAATGTAGTCGATTTTGGTGCATTTGTCGATATCGGCGTGAAACAAGATGGGCTAGTGCATATTTCAAAATTAAGTAAAGGATATGTCCAACACCCGACAAATGTAGTAGCTGTCGGTGATGTGGTGACGGTCTGGGTAGAAGACATTGATGTCAATAAAGGGCGTATCTCTTTAACAATGCTGCCACCTAAAAAGCAAGACTAAAGCAATAGAACATGTAAATGTAAAGAGAACAAGAGATGTTTGCTTTTTGGAGCAGGTTTAAGAAAAATAGTTGAGAAAGAGGATGAGACTTTTGTCTCATCCTCCTCCTTTTTGTAGAGTAGGATATTATAAGTTTTTCTGCATTCAATGTCTAGCGTGCCAAGCCTGTCTCGCTTTTCTTGTCTAACGGAGGAATAAACTTTTGGAAGTAGTGAATAGTATAGGAAGGGATAGGAAAATTGAATCAAACAGAATTGCAGAAATTAGTAGAAGAAACGTCAATGCACGATTTTGGACAACCGTTTAAACACCAAGCGTCTTTTAATAACCGTCTGCGTACAACAGGAGGAAGGTATCATTTAGCGACACATAATTTAGATTTTAACCTCAAGATCTTGGAAGCTTTCGGTATGGAAGAGTTTCTTAAAGTGATAAAACATGAATTATGTCATTATCACTTACATTTAGCAGATAAAGGCTACCAACACAAAGATGCTGATTTTAAGCAGCTGCTGAAAAAAGTAGGCGGAACGCGTTATGTTCAATCATTAGCACCAGCAAAACAACCGAAAAAATTTTGGGTTTACCAATGTCAAACATGTCAGAACGCTATCTATCGGCAAAGACGTTTTAACACGAAACGATATGTTTGCGGAAAATGTCATGGACAGCTAATTCTTTCAGGGCAGACAGAATTAGCTTCAAAATAAAAGAGGCTAAAGCTGATACTAGTTATTAACAGTTAAACTGCTAAATTTGTTATGCTGATAGCAGTAAGCATAAGTAAAATTTACCGTATGGGGGACGACCGTATGAAACAAACAACCGTCATTCAAGAATTATTAAGTGTAACGTTTCCAGATTATTCTCAAGTAGCCAAAAAGCAAGTAGCGATCGAGGAAACAGAAAAGCAATTTAACCTGTTAAAGGGGTTGAATAAAATTAGAAAGAAGTCTGCCCGTTATTTGAATAGCTCTATATGGTCTAAAGAAAAAATTGATTTTACAACAGAACCGGCCGTAACGGTGGATGCTGCTGGTCAAGTTTTCCCTGTCTGGAAAAGCCAGTTAGATCAGGCAATGACTCATTTAAGCCAGCACGTCAGAACAGTATCTGTTTTGGAGTATGGAGCAGTTGGGGATGGAAAAACAGATTGTACTGCAGCTTTTAAACAAGCTATTGCAACAGGCGGA
>NZ_DAMDAK010000140.1:0-1194 GCF_032094055.1 Carnobacterium sp. | reverse complement strand
GAGTCATCATCCCACCAGGAATTTATCAAACAAGAGGAATCAAACTCCCTTCGTATACAGAGTTGATTGGCAGCGGGTCAGGAACGACTACTTTAGTGTTACATGATTCTGCACCAAAAAGAGAGCAATTGATCACCAATTTAAGTTATTTGAAAGGCAACCATTTTCTGCGGATAGAAGGTTTGTGTTTAGATTGGAATATCCAACGGTTTTCTGAAGCTGAAAGAAGTGCCTCAGGCGGAACAAGTTCAAGTGGGCTTACACTAGCCCATGTCCAGTATGCTCTTGTCCGGGATATCATCGTTAAAAATCCAGGTCTTCATGGTGTTGACGTTACTTCAGCTTTTTATAATTATTTTGGTGATGGCAAACGTGCACGTTTGGGCAGTCGCTACATTTGGGTCGATCAAGTAGAAGCTTCTGGTTTTGGCGATGATGGTATTACAACACACCATAGTGATAACATTCTGATTTCAAACAGCTTTTTACATCATCCATCCGGTCGTGCACATAAAAAAGGCCAATCAAATTCAAATGGTATCGAGGTGGATGATGGATCTCAGCATGTTACATTGACCAATAATCTCACTGCTTATTGTTTTGGCGGAATTGAAATCAAAGCCCATGAAACAAGTTCAGCTGCTTCAGATACACAAATTATCGGGCATTATTCTTATCACGACAACCGGTCTTATAATTTTAGACACATTGGGCACCATAGTTTGACTGATGCAGCATCTCAATCAGCCTTTGGTATTCGCGGAACCTATCTAGCTGCTTATTATCCACAATATACGGCTCTTTATACAGCCTCTACACCAAGAGCTTTAGTTATCTCAGCTTATCAAAAAGTAGTAATCAATCAGTTTGTGGCGGAAGCACAATTGCCCACAGCTCCTGATACTATAGCTATCTCTGTTCAATATCGTGCAGGAGAAGTTGTTACAAAAAATGTTCAGTTAAAGAATTACAATGAAGCCGATAAAGCTATTCGAATTTCGAAAACAACAGGTGTAGTTAGAGTGACTGAATCCTAGACCGTCTGATTTAAAAAGGAACTCACTAAAATCAAACCAGTGAGTTTCTTTTTTTGTTCTTCATTTTCTAGCGCTTGTAAGAAAATTTCATCCGGACTACGAGATTGCTTGTGGAAAGCCATGGAACCTTTTTGAGCCGAAGAACGTGTCTCAAAAC
>NZ_DAMDAK010000139.1:1655-3595 GCF_032094055.1 Carnobacterium sp. | reverse complement strand
ATAATCCCACACATCTTTTGAAAATGGGTTAACAAAAGCATCGCCATTGCCATTTTTCCAAACGCTGCCATCGGCACGTTTAAAAGATAGATCTGGTTTAGCTTCAGCCAATAAGGTGTCTTTAAAGACCACTATTCGCCCAATCGGATAAATTTGATCTTTTTCCAAATTTTCCATCATCGCTTTAGGATCACTGACAAAGTCTTGTGTGCTTTTTTTCACCGTCTCATTGTCAGATCCAATATCCATCGTAATATTCCCAGTATCATCTTTAACGTCAATTACCATAGAGTTTAGTCCATTTTTTTTCACAAAATCAGATAATTCTGCCATTTTTTGTGTTCCACCAGCTGAGTAGGCTGTAACATAAATTCCCTTAACTCCTTTTTCTGGATAGGGGATATCAATACCGCTGTCATATGAAAATTGAGCCGGAAATTTCTTTGGAATACTTAAAAGAGGTTGGCTATTGATTTCTATGGGCTCGGCTTGCTTTTCATCTTCTGCTTGTGCAGCAAAAGGAGCAGCTAGGAAGAGGGAAGCACTTAAAATAAATGTACCCATCCATTTTTTAGTATGTGTCATTCGTTTGATTCCTCGCTTTCTGGAGATTCAATTAGAGCTGGATCGACCAGAGTATACCCTTGATCTTTTAAACCTTCTGCGATATCAACCGCTGCTTCATTTGTCCAAGCACGGTCGTGCATTAATAAATTAGCCCCATCACCTAGATACTCGGTATGCAGCATAATGTCAGTCAAAGCTGCAGCATCCTGATACTCCGGTTCCCAGTCATAACCATAAGTCCAATTCATAAATACCATATCTTCTTCTGCTATTACTTCAGCTGAAGTATCTGTATTTATTCCGAATGGCGCACGGAAGAATCGAGGTTTAACACCGATCGTTTCATAAATTAGTTCATTTGTTTTCAAAATTTCTTCACGTTGTTCTTCCGGGCTGATGCTACTTAAATCAGCATGAGTCTGTGTATGGTTTCCAATTTCGAATCCCATATCGTAAATCTCTTTTAATTTTTCTTTTCCTTCATCCGATTCAATATACATTCCGTTGATGAAAAAGACTGCAGGAGCGTTGATTTCCTTCATTTTAGTAGCGATTTCAACCGCGTGCTCATCTGGAGCATCATCAAACGTCAACAAGGCAACTTTTGTATCATCTCCGTCATTTAACGGTTCAATAACAAATGTATCTGGATTCACTCGGTATGTATATTCTTGAGGTTGTGTTTCATCTTTTTTCGCTTCTGATGAATCAGCTTGCGATTCACTGCTTTCAGTGCTAGCAGACTCTGAAACGGCTTCAGAAGATTGAGTTAAAGCTGATTCTGAAGAATTTTCATCAGATTGTGCCGGTTCATTCGTTTGGCAAGCACTTAGCAATAAAGCACTCATTAAAGTAACACTTAAAACTGTTTTTTTCATTATTTTGCACTCCTTAAATTATTTACTTGATTCTGATAATGAGTTTAATTTTTCTTCTGCTTCGGTACGTTGTTTTTTCAGCGTTTTAAATTGTTCATTCAGCTGGTTCAAAAGCTCTTTTGTTTTAGTATCTTCTTCATTCAATTTAGTAATGCCGTCTGTCAAAGTTTTATAAGTAGCTTCTTCATCAGCTAATGATTGATAATACGTTTCTTCTTCCTTCAAGTTTTTTTCATATTGCTTCGAATAGTCATCAAGAGAAGTAGTAAGTTTTTTTATTTCTTCAGATAAGCCCTTAATTTCTTCTTTAGGTACTTTATCGCCATCGTTTTCAGCTAAACTTTTTTGTGTTTCTTTCATTTCTCCAGTGGCTTTTTTTATCGCTGATATTGCTGTTTTCCGGTTCTTAACGTTTTCAAAAACAGGAGCAGTCCCATCAGAGAATTGAGTCAAACTATCACTCTCATCCAATGTCTTTTCAAAAGTTTCCTGTAA
>NZ_DAMDAK010000139.1:0-1645 GCF_032094055.1 Carnobacterium sp. | reverse complement strand
GTTTAATTCTGACAACAAGGTGTTTTCTTCAGGTTCGATTGCTTCAGTACTTTTCAAAGCATCTGCAATACCGTCATTTGCACAGCCAGTTAAAAAGAAAGCTGCAGCTAATGCATAAACTGTTTTGGTTCTTTTTTTCATTATGTAAATCTCCTTTTTTTTCTAAGTATCGTTCATTCAATTTTGTTTTTATCGTTCCTGATAAATAATTTTATTCCTGCCATTACATTATATTTACTAGCAACTTTTATTAGTATAACAAAGCTGACACAATTACCCAAATGATAACGGTTGTTTTCGGGCTATTATTTTTTCTCAAGAAGGAATAATAAAAAAAAAGCAAAAAAATAATCCGCATCCAGTAACTGGAGGGATTTTAAAAAGATAAGTTAGACTGCAACTCTCATGGACGAATTGCTCAGTCTAACTAGGCAACAGAATATAAACTTTGTTTAGCATCTTCTTTGTGAGTATATACGACAAAATCTTCTTGATCATAACCTATTTCCATTCCTTTTTGGTAGGGTACGGAATCGGGATGAACAATAATATACCGCATTAAAACTCGGTGTGTGCTATCTTCCAAATCTAGTGCCAAATGATAATCATCATTTTTAAACAAGAGGCCTTTAATTTGCCAAACTTTTTCAATAGTTGCTTGTTCCATTTAAACATCTCCTTTCTTTATCCTCTAAGTATTTTACTCTTTTTCTAATCAAAAGCCAATAAAAACGTCTTACAATGTACGCTTTTTTTTCCTGCTAGTTTAAAATAAAAAGCTATCTCTTATTTCATATATCAGGTAAAATGGAAATAGACTAGTTTCAATAGATTATGGGTAAAGAGAGGGTTACAAATGTTTTTATATTATATTTTCGCAGCTGTTATTATTGGAATTGATCAATGGACAAAATATTTAACGGTTACGCATATTCCTTTACATGATGTAGTAGAAGTGATTCCGGGTGTCTTATCGTGGATGTACCTACAGAATTCAGGCGCTGCATGGAGTATCTTAGAAGGTCAAATGTGGTTTTTTTATCTAATTACGTTTGTGGTAGTCGGCGTCATCATCTATTACTTACAACAATATGGCAGAAACAGCCGTTTGTTGTCTATTGCACTGGCTTTTATTTTGGCGGGAGCAGTCGGTAATTTTATTGATCGTCTCCGAATCGAATATGTGGTAGATATGATTCGATTAGAATTTATTGATTTTCCTATTTTTAATGTAGCCGATATGTCATTATCTATTGGTGTCGCGTTGATGCTGTTGTATGTCGTGCTCGATGAAACAGATAAAAAAAGAAAGAGTCCGCAATAAAAGGCAGGGCCTATTATAAAAAAGGAGTTTTTACATGTCACAAACCTATCAATTTAAAATAAATCAAGAAAAAGGACGTTTAGATAAAGTTCTTGTAGAATTACTGCCGGCGATTACTCGTTCACATATCCAACAATGGATTAAAGAAGGAGCTGTAATGGTCAACGACAAGCAGGTCAAAGCCAACTATAACGTGCAAGTGGGAGATACGATTTACATTGAGGAACCTGAACTAGTTCCTTTAGATGTACAGGCAGAAAACATTCCCATTGAAGTTGTTTATGAAGATGACGATTTGTTAGTCGTCAATAAACCGCAAGG
>NZ_DAMDAK010000138.1:2918-3631 GCF_032094055.1 Carnobacterium sp. | reverse complement strand
TCAAGCAAAAGCTAGACGCATTATTGCTATTGATACAAATCCAGATAAGTTTGAATTAGCTAAAGAAATGGGAGCTACCGACTTTTTAAATCCTAAAGAATACGATCGTCCTATCCAAGAAGTCATTGTTGACTTAACCAATGGTGGCGTAGATTATAGTTTTGAATGTATCGGAAACGTACATGTGATGCGTTCAGCTTTAGAATGCTGTCATAAAGGCTGGGGAGAAAGCGTTGTTATCGGAGTAGCCGGAGCTGGCGAAGAAATCAGCACGCGGCCATTCCAACTAGTGACCGGACGTGTCTGGCGCGGCTCAGCTTTTGGCGGAGTCAAAGGACGTTCAGAATTACCCGGAATGGTGGAACAGGCGATGAGCGGCGAGATCCAATTGGATCCATTTATCACGCATACTTTGCCGTTTGAACAAATCAATGAAGCATTTGAATTGCTGCATGAAGGAAAATCCATTCGTACGGTTCTTTCTTATCACTAAGTTGTTTCAATCAATTTTATATGAGGGGGATAAATATGACAAAATTAGAACTGCTTGAAGAACACGTTGTTTTTGACGGAACACAATACAAATATCGTCATGATTCACACATTTTAGGTTGTCCGATGACCTTCAGTTTATTTTTGCCAAATAAAGAAAAATTCTCCAACCCGCCTTTGTTTTGGTGGTTATCAGGCTTAACGTGTACCGATGATAATTT
>NZ_DAMDAK010000138.1:0-2908 GCF_032094055.1 Carnobacterium sp. | reverse complement strand
AAAGCCGGTGCACAACAAGCTGCATCGCGTTTAGGTGTAGCCATGATCATGCCGGATACTAGTCCACGTGGAGAGCATGTAGCGGATTCAGAGGATTGGGATTTAGGCCAAGGAGCAGGGTTTTACCTTAATGCTACCGAACAGCCGTGGGAGCCTCATTATAAAATGTATGATTACATCACTAAAGAGCTAACCAACATCGCTCATGACCGCTTTCAACTAACGGGACCAGAATTTATTTCAGGTCATTCTATGGGCGGTCATGGAGCGTTGATAATCGGTCTACGTAATGCAGAGCGGTTCCGCTCGATTTCTGCTTTTGCGCCGATCGTTAATCCTAGTCAAGTTCCCTGGGGGACAAAAGCCTTCAACGCGTATCTTGGCAGCGATAAAGAAAAATGGCGTGAATGGGATACAGCAGAACTGCTAAAGAATTACACGGGTAAAAAAATTCCGGTTTTGATTGATCAAGGAGATGCGGATTCTTTTTATAAAAAACAATTGCAGCCATCTAAGCTAGTGGCTGTTGCAGATGAGAAAAAGTATCCTTTGACGGTTCGAATGCAAAAAGGACATGATCATAGTTATTATACGATTGCGAGTTTTATTGAAGAACACCTAGAGTTTCACTTATCTCAATTGGCTAATAATCAATAAACGAAGGCTTTCTGTAAACTAATCGGTTAGAAATAAAACAGTCAGTCATGCCAGCATACTGGTATGGCTGATTGTCTTTTCTTTAGCTCTGTATCATTAAAGTAAATCAGCAAGTGTACACACAAAAATCCTATAAGGGGTTGATCGTCTTGGTTGATAAAGAAACACAAATAAAGATACTGTTGTATGGAAATGCATTAGATTTTGCCTGTAAAACTCTTGGGGTTAAAAATATGAGGTTTCATAAGTATTCTAACATTTTTACGGTTAGTGAAGCAGAAGTATATGACTATACGTTGATCCATGGTATTCCGCAGAGTGATGCAACAAGATCATCTATGGCTGAAGGTTTCCATTATTTTAAAGAAGAAGGCACATGGACTACTTTTTTTAGCGAAAGAGGTTCGATCTTCCATGAAAAAAACTTTAAGGATGATGAGCTTGGCAAAAAGTATATCGTGCACACACTGCTGCAATTAGCTGGTACTGGTCTTTATTAGTAGTTATTTTTAATAACTGAACGCATTTTCTAAGTAATGAAAGCCCGATTCCTCGATTTAATGAATGGGAAAATTGACTTTGTTTTAGATCCTTAATCATTAAGACTGGATGTGCTGATTGGTTTACGTAAAGTTGAGCACACTCGGCTATTACCTCAATTGTTCATAAAGTAAACACAGTTTTGGAAAAGCAATTGTATTAAATATAGGCTCTGAAAAAAATAAAGAAAAGAGCGATGGACAAGCTACCGAACTATAGGGGAAACTTTCTCTTTTTGTGTTTTAAAAGTAACGATTTTAATTTGCTGTGACTCACAACATAAGCAGGGCTTCTTTTAGCAATTACCTAGTTGCGCTAATGTAAGTTTAAATATTTTTTCGTTAGTGATATAAAGCACAATCTTCTGTCGTACTATGTTATACTAGAAGGGTAATTTTAAAAAAAGTGAGACAAAAAATTATTCATATAATCTAGAAGGAGCGAGAAAAAATGAAAAACTTCTTTTTTACTGATTTGATAAAGAATACAGCTGCAAATAGATTGTCTACAAGTGTACATAAAATTCCTGAAATCATAGTTGCAGCGGGTGAAATAGATGATTGATAAGCGTTTATTCCATTTGATAGAAAAAAAGCCTTTAATTTACTTAGTGATTTTTCGAACAACCAATTTAGGGTTGTCTATAGTCTTGTGGTTTGTTTTTGCTACTCAATTAGCCCATTATTTAGAAGGAGAAAGAATTTCCATTCAAGTTTTATTGTTAATGACATTGATCGTACTCACTGGAAAAATCATTTTAACTAAACAAATTGAAAAAAAAGCTTATCAAGCTTCGGCAGATCTGCGGCTAAAATTGCGACAATCAGTAATGGAAAAAGCCTTTCGCCTAGGCAGTAGTCAAAAACAATTAGCGGCGCCTACTTTAGCACAATTGACAGTAGATGGTATTGAGCAACTGGATATTTATTATGCTCGTTTTTTACCACAATTATTTTATTGTCTGATTGCTTCCCTGATGATTTTTGGTGTTTTAGCTGGGTTTGATTGGCAGCCTGCGCTAGTTCTGCTGGTTTGTACACCGCTGATTCCAATCGTCATTATGGTAGTCATGAAAATTGCAAAACGCATTTTAAGTCGTTACTGGTCGCGCTATACGGATTTAGGAGCGAAGTTTCATGAGAATTTAGCAGGATTGAGCGTATTGAAAGCATTTAACCAAGATGCGCATAAACACCAAGAAATGGTTGATGATGCAGAGCGGTTTCGTAAAGTGACGATGAGTCTGCTTTCTATGCAGTTGAATTCTATTACTATCATGGATATTGTTTCTTATAGTGGTGCGGCGTTGGGAATCGGCTTAGCACTCATAAGTTATGCTCGAGGAACGATTGAAACAACTGGAGCATTGATGTTTTTATTGTTGAGTGCAGAATTTTTTATCCCGATGCGCCAATTAGGCTCTTTATTTCATGTTGCAATGAATGGAATCAGTGCTTGCAGCAAGTTATTTACTTATCTGGAACTTCCGGAACAAGTTTATGGTACACAAAAAATAGCAGTGGGATCATTAGCTGTTATTCATGTGAATAAATTATTATATTTTTACGATACCAATCAGCAACCTGCTTTAGATCAAGTTTCAGCTGTTTTTTCAAAAGGCAGTTTTTCTGCTTTAGTCGGAAAATCTGGATCAGGTAAAAGTACGTTTGCGCGTGTTCTCTTACACCAATTAGCTGGATATGAAGGAAGC
>NZ_DAMDAK010000137.1:3427-3693 GCF_032094055.1 Carnobacterium sp. | reverse complement strand
AAGTTATGAATATATATTAGATTATTCCAAAACATACATAAATACATTTTGTCGAAACTATTAAAAAGGTAAATTTTCTCTAGCTGGAGAATTAATAATTGTTTTACCAATATGTAAAAATCTCAATTTAAAACTAAAGGAGAACAAAATGGGAAAAATAATTGTATCGATGTACCTCTCACTAGATGGTGTCATGGAGGAACCAGCTTGGACTGCTCCATACTTCAATGAAGAAGTAGCAAAGTTTCAATCCAATTTACTGTTTG
>NZ_DAMDAK010000137.1:2880-3402 GCF_032094055.1 Carnobacterium sp. | reverse complement strand
AGCTCTTCTACTAGGGCGAGTAACCTATCAAGGTTTTGCAGCTGCCTGGCCTTCTATGACTGATGAAGAAGGTTTTGCTGATAAGATGAACAGCATTCCTAAATTTGTTGCTTCAACAACTTTAGAAAAAACCGAATGGAATGCAAATCTTATCAAGGATAATGTTATAGAAGAAATATCGAAACTGAAGGAACAGCCCGGTCAGAACCTTTTAATCTATGGCAGTGGTGATCTTACACAAACATTAATGCAACATGACCTCATTGATGAATATCACTTTATAGTCAATCCCGTTATCGTAGGAAGCGGAAAGCGTCTCTTTAAAACCGGAAACGATACAAAGGCTTTAAAACTGATCGAAACAATAACGACCAGTTCAGGTGTCGTTATTCTTTCCTATCAGCCGGAGAAAAAAGAATAATTATTGATAAATTATATAAACCAAAAAACTCATCAGAATAAATCCTGTTGAGTTTTTTTATAAGATAATACATATATTAATTTATAAAAATCATACGGGTT
>NZ_DAMDAK010000137.1:2207-2870 GCF_032094055.1 Carnobacterium sp. | reverse complement strand
GTATATACTCTGTAGCTTTCTTTATTCTTTCATCCTGAAAATAATCAGGTTTGCAATTTTTACAGCCCATACAAAGACAAGGATCCAGAGAGTAATGATAATAATGCCTGTTATCCAATTCTTTGGTTTGCTTGTTATCTGTCTTTCCTCTACCTTTCTTTTACAATCCTCCAACACTTCTTTAGGAATCAGTTTTAATGCCAAGTATACACCTAATGGTACAAGAATCAAATCATCAAGATACCCCAAGATTGGAATGAAGTCTGGGATTAAATCTATAAGACTAAAAGCATACGCAACAACAAGCATTGTAAATAATTTAGCATACCAAGGGACTCTTTCATCTCGATATGCCAAATAAAGTACAAGAAGTTGTTTTTTTTTAGTTTCTAGCCCATTTTTTCATTTTTTGTATGATAGATATTTTTTCTTCTGTTTCTATCGGTTTATTTTGATTCAAATTATTCCTCTCCCATTTTATTACTACGTACACATCTTCTCAGAATTGTTCTTATTAACTGTATAATAATTACATAGCTACTATTGAGTCTAATACTTTATTTTAATAAAAACTATTTATAATATAAAACCTAATGATCAGTCTACATTTTATTAATCAATAAATTAGAAAGATAAGAGATAAGAAACACGTTTAAATCAACT
>NZ_DAMDAK010000137.1:561-2197 GCF_032094055.1 Carnobacterium sp. | reverse complement strand
CTAGGTTTAATCTAATTCAGTTTTTAAATGGGAACAAGCATGTGAGGGAGGGATCCCCAGATTTTCGTTCTGGGGTATTCTTTAATTTTAACCTGATAGACATAGGATATGTGTTGTTTTAAAGAAAATAGAAAAAGCGTATTTTGACTAGATAATCAAAATACACTTTTTTCTTTCTTTATTTATTTTGTAAAAGGTGTATAGGTTTAGCCGATAATGATTGTTTTGCTGCTATCCATACAACAATTATTGTTGTTATAACAGATAAAAGTATGCCTAAAATGGACCAAGTCATATCTATTTTCATCGGCATTTGGAATAAGAAGCGTAAAGTGATACCTGAAAAGGCTAGGGCAATTCCAGCGCCAACTAATCCAGCCGATAGGGAGATAATCGTGTTTTCTAATAAGATAGACTTCATCAAATTACTAGAAGACATACCAACTGTTTTCATAATAGCAACATCTCGTGTCTGTTGCATTAAGCGAATGACAACTTGATTTCCAATTGTAAGAACAGCTGTTAAAAATGCGAACAACGCTACAATTGAGAAGAAAGCACTTTGCATTTGAATAATATACTGAAGACTATCGATTGCTGTAGCGGCAATTGAATATGCCATTGCTGAACCAGGAAGTTTTTCATTTAATTCTGTTAATATAGTATTTGTTTTTTTAGGATCACTATCTAAGGAATAAGTAATTCGGCTTGGTTTCCCATATGTAGCTAATGTTTCAGTTGGAATACGGATGCCAACGGTTTTAACTACACCAGATTTAAAGAAACCTATAATTTCGCAGTTTACTAATTCATTTCCAATTTGAATGTCAACTGTATCACCGACTTTTACACTTAATTTCTTATAGCTGTCCAAAAGAATTGCTTTTTCCCCTTTGCATCCGATAGAGCTAAATCACGCCCTTCAGATATCATATAGGATCTAGAGTTAAGAGAGGTATCTACCCCTTCTATTGAAATTTTAGTTGAGCTAAAAAATTTATCATCTTTTATATTTTTCATGAATATAGATGCTGCGTCCACTCCGTTAATATTTTGGAGTCTTCCATCTAATTGATAACCTTTTTTCGATCCTTTTATGTCCTTAATAGATTGTAGCTGCTTTTCAACGTTCCCTTCGTCATGAATGGAACTTGTAATAAGGATATTTCCCATTGCCTCTCTTTCCAATTGACCTTGAACTGACTCAATTAAATTGTCTGCAAATACATGACTAGAGACAACAGAAACAACACCAATAGTTAAGGTAACTGCCAATAAACCATTTCGTTTACTTGTAGTAGCCATGTTGTGTAAAGCAAGAAAGAGGCTTTGTGGCATTATGCTTTTCATGGCGCCAATTAATCTGAATAATAAAGAATATATAAACCCTATAAATCGGACAAAAGTAAAAATAAATAACAGAACTGCAGTTGTAAGTAAAAGAGCAAGAAACCACTTAAAGACTGCGTTGCCATTTGTATTTGTTGTGAAAGCTATATTGTAAACATAAATAGAAAGAATGCCACAAGTAAATATAAAAAGTTGAAATTTCTTTTTAAATGGTAAAGCATAATTCACACTTGTGTTCTCAGTATCACGTAACATTTGAAGTGGTGATACACACATTCCACTTTTT
>NZ_DAMDAK010000137.1:0-475 GCF_032094055.1 Carnobacterium sp. | reverse complement strand
AGAAGGTTACAATTAATCCCACAATAATTGTTGTAAAAATTACGGACCATGAAATTCCCCAATGTAGCGGTAGTGAAAGCACGTCTGCTAGATAGGACGTCAGCCAAACACTAGCTAATAAGCCGAGTACAATCCCACCAACTGTTCCGAGAATCGCTAGCCATAATGCTTCTAATAGAAAATATCGAATAATATATTTAGTTTTCATTCCTACGGACTTCATAACAGCGATATCATGCGTACGTGAAGCAATAATGACTTTCATTGTATTAGAAGTAGTAATAGCGGCAATTCCAAGAGCTAATATACTGAAAAGCTGAAGAAATGGTAACAACATCCGTAAATCTTTCTGTTTCTCTAGCTCCTTATCCTGAACATCTATTACACTACTTTGTGGTAATTGTTTTTGAATATTCTTTTTAAAAGAAGAGATAATAACATTTTCATTTAATAAGATTAATGCTTCATTAATTGT
>NZ_DAMDAK010000136.1:2047-3716 GCF_032094055.1 Carnobacterium sp. | reverse complement strand
TATTTTTCGTTGCTGCGATGTATCGCTGCGACATCTACTAATATAACAGCTTCTCGAGCTTTCGTCAACACCTTTTTTATTCTAATATTATTTTTTATTTAAAGATGAACAATTAGATAAAAGTTCATGTGAACTTCCGTTTTTTACTATATTTGTATTTTTTTGAAGAGTTTCTTCTAAAAAGATTCGTTCTTTTTCCTAACTTTATCTTTGAGCCACTACATATTTATGCTGTTTTTTTGTATAAACATAATGAATTTTCTCTAAATAACTAACTTGTATACTACCATATGATTACGTTTTCTTCAATTTTGCTAACTTATCTTATACTTATTCGCCTAACAAGAAAAGTTTTTATACAGAAATCGGACTATTATCTGTACAGATATCCTCCCTTTCTTTTGGGTGATTGACCAATAAGACGATGCCTTTTAAATGATTGTTACTATTTGCCTAACATATATTTAGGTTAAATAATGTTTACTTATTCATTAACTATTTTGCCTTTCCTATTCTTTTAAATAGGTTTATCAGAAGAAACGAGCTAAATTTCAAAAAAATACTTATCTTCAAAATAAATTGCACTATATAAAAATATAGCGTTACGTCTCTCTGTTCATTCTATCTCCCGATAGTGTAAACTGTTTATACCAAGTACCATATAAAATAACGCTGATTAGGAGCAACTCTAATGGATCAAAATAAGTTTTCAGAGTTTTTAAAAATCTCAAGAGCATTAAATAACCATGGAATCACTCCTTTATTAATGGGCTCTTTAGGTTTAGAATTTGTCACTAGAAAAAATTGGAATGCTCAAGATATCGATATTCACGTCCCGGGTGACACTAGGGGATGGGAAGCAACAGATGAAGATAGGATATTTAATTGGGCTGCTATTATAAGGATTATGACTCAAGTCGGTTACCAACTGATTGATTTACACGAACATGAATTCAGCAATGGAATGATTACGATTCAATATGGTGTGATGGATACTTTACCTGAATATGCAAATACTGAGATTAAAGAGTTGAGAAGTGAAGAAATAGAAAAAGCAGTATTATATGTTCCAACAGCTGAGCAATTCTTAAAGATATATACAGCATCATCTAAAGACAGTTATCGGAATGATAAAAACAATAACAAAGACTTTGAAAAGCTTAGGTATTTGAAATCATTAAGAAAAGGAAATCCAAAGATTCGTTTTGCTAACTCCAATGATTATCATTATTTATTGAGCAAAGACAAGCACATAGCTCCTCATAGATTAAACTCTGCCATTAAAGAAGGAAGAGTGCTGATCATCGAAGAAGATGAATGCATTGGTTGGTTAAGATTCAGTTATTTTTGGGAGACCATTCCTTTTATTGATATGCTGTACATCTTAGAACCATTTAGAAATAAAAAATACGGAACGGCTTTAATAAATTTTTTTGAAGAAAATATGAAATTACGTGGATTTAGTGAACTGATGACTTCTACCACTAGTGAAGAATATGCTCAACATTTATATCATAAACTAGGATTTAAAACAGTAGGAGGCTTTTTTCCTCCTAAAGAAGCGTATGAAATCATTTTAACGAAAACTATTATGTAGTTTATTAGGAGCCATTATGTAAGGGAGAGTTGAAAGGATGAAAACCAGGTTGATGAAAAAGGAAGATATTCC
>NZ_DAMDAK010000136.1:0-2014 GCF_032094055.1 Carnobacterium sp. | reverse complement strand
GCTTTTCTGAAACAAGGTTGGGATGGTCGGCAGGAAGTATTAGAAAGATATTGGTTGGATCAACAAAACAAAATAAGATATGTCTTTGTAGCTGAGTTAGATGAGGATATTGCTGGATACGTCACAGTAGCAAAAAAAGCAAAGCATGGACCTTTTCAAGAAAGTGAACTACCTGAAATTACTGATTTTAATGTTTTTGAACAGTATCGAAAAAAAGGAATTGGAAATTCTTTACTAGATGCAGCAGAAAACAAAGCTATGCAGTTTTCGACTATTGTTACTTTAGGAGTTGGGCTACACTCTGGGTATGGTGCAGCACAGCGTATTTATGCAAAGCGGGGATATCTTCCTGATGGATCGGGAGTTTGGTTTGAAAACAGAAATATAGATAATGGAGAAGCTTGTAGGAATAACGATGACTTATGCATCTATTTGTCTAAAAAACTTAAATGATTCAATCATATAACGCAGAAAAAGACGGGAGGAGTAATTTTGACAAAAAGTTTTGTAGTCGTAGTTAGCGGAGTTACCGCCGGAGGAAAAACGACTTTAATCAACGAGTTGCACAAAGAATTTATAGACAGCAAAGTCATTTCTTTTGATGATTATAGTATTGACGCATTACCTTCAGCTCCGCCAATCGAAACACCCGTCCAAGAAGCTGTAAATCAATATGATCTCAGTCCTTTAATGAAGGATTTTTTGTCAGCTAAAGACACGTTTTCATTTATTTTTATAGATTTCCCTTTTGGGTATAAGCATACGATGTTAGAACCCTACATTACTAAAACCGTATACGTAAAAACTCCCTTAGATATAGTTTTCGCAAGACTGATAGTTAGAGACTATTACAATAAATCCGCTGAAGAAATCCTGAATTGGGCACAATTATATTTAGATTCTGCTCGACCAATTTTTATAGATCATGAACATTTTGTTAGTGAAGATGCCGATTTAATCCTTGATGGTACTTTACCTTTAGTCGAACAGCTTAAACTCGTAAAAAAAGCACTGCAGCTGAAAAATTGAATCTTTATTTAACCTACTGCTTAACATAACCAGAAATTAACAAAATTTTTTTATGCCTTATTCCAACAATTGAATTTACAGTTACTCAAAGCGCAAAGACCCTTTACTGAAAGTCTTCAATGATTTCTGTTACCGTTATTTCTCCGCCGATTAACACTTCTGATAAAATTTTTTCTGACGGTGAAGACCAATATATTTTTGCTTGTTCAATTTTCTCAAGAAACGATTTATTTTCTATTGAAGGCAATAAAGCAGCATTGCCTTTAAAAATTTCCCCATTTGTTTCAAGCTTAACGATTTGTATGACTTCTCTATTATAAGAGGTAAATATCTTTTTCCATTGAGCTAAACTATTCAAATCTTCCGTTCCATATAAACATTCAAATCTTGATGGCAGTTCTGGAAAATGTTCCAGCCGAACCATTTCAGTGATCACTTCTCTAATAGCTTTAGAAGAATGATCAAAAGCATTTTTTAAAAACGCTATTTCATTTTCTTCTAGCTTAGAATCTAGCTCACTAATTGCTTGATCAAGAGTTCTTTCTTTGAGGTCACTAAACCCATTCTCTAAAAAGAAATAATACAATCGGTTTTTGTGATGACTTCCAAAATTTTTTTTTTGCCCTTTATACATTGGTTTTCTTGTAACTAAATGATAATAGCCCAAACTATCCCTCCTTTTATCGTTATTCTCGTAGTTCACGTACTTCGTCATTTGTACTTGATCCTCTTCATGAAGAAACTCTCTCTAAATATTAGTTTGCGTACCCTAAGTATAGAAATTTTTATCACTTAAGTCACGAAAAAAAGGCTTACGTGACTTAAAACTCATTTTTTTAATATTAAGGGCAGGCAAAATTAATTTACGTGCCTTAAGGACTAGAAATTCAGCTTCTTAAGGCACGAAAAAAAAGGTACTCTCCGAAGAGAATACCTTTTTGATTTGCGCGGCAGCGTCCTACTCTCACAAAGGGAAACCCTTCAC
>NZ_DAMDAK010000135.1:1886-3776 GCF_032094055.1 Carnobacterium sp. | reverse complement strand
TGAATTGGCTGTACAAAAAATGGTCCGGGCTTTAAAAGAATTCCGGATCCGGGGAGTCAAAACAAATATTCCATTTATGCAAAACGTTATTTCTCACCCTGTTTTTTTATCAGGTAATGCTAAAACAACTTTCATTGATACTACCCCAGAACTTTTTAAATTTTCAAAAGTCCGTGATAGAGGAAATAAAACAATGAAATACATCAGCAATATCACAGTAAATGGATTTCCAGGGATTGAGAAAGCAGAAAAGAGATTCTATGAACCGGCTAGAAAGCCAAAACAGCTGATTTTATTGGACGAGAACTACCAAAGCGCAAAAAATATCCTTGATCAGCAAGGAGCAGATGCTGTAGTAGAATGGGTAAAGCGGTCGAAAGAAGTATTATTAACGGATACAACCTTTAGAGATGCGCATCAAAGTTTATTGGCTACTCGTGTACGGACTCAAGACTTCTTAGCCATTGCTGAAGAAACTGAGAAAGCTATTCCACAATTATTCTCATCTGAAATGTGGGGCGGAGCTACTTTTGATGTTGCGTATCGATTCTTAAATGAAGACCCATGGGAACGTCTAAGCAAATTAAGAGAGAAAATGCCGAATACTTTATTTCAAATGTTATTTAGAGGCTCCAATGCTGTAGGGTATCAAAATTATCCCGATAATGTGATTGAAGCCTTTATCAGACAAGCAGCTCAAAATGGAATCGATGTATTCCGTATTTTTGATAGCTTAAATTGGATTCCGCAAATGGAAAAAAGCATTCAAGTCGTCCGGGATACGGGCAAGATTGCGGAAGCAGCCATTTGTTATACAGGAGATATCAATGATCCAACAAGAGATAAATATACGGTAGAGTACTACAAAAAAATGGCTAAAGAATTAGAAAAACAAGGTGCTCATATCATTGCTGTCAAAGATATGGCAGGAATTTTGAAACCTCAAGCAGCTTATCGTTTAATCAGCGAATTAAAAGCCAGTGTAGATCTGCCGATTCATTTGCATACTCATGATACAAGCGGCAATGGCATTTTTACCTATGCCTCAGCTGTCAAAGCAGGAGTAGATATTGTGGATGTAACAATGAGTGCGATGAGCGGAGCAACCAGTCAGCCTAGTATGAATAGCTTATACTATGCTTTGTTAGACACAGAACGTGTTCCTTCGATTACAATTGAAAATGCACAACAAATTAACCGCTATTGGGAAGATGTGCGGGCGCGGTACAACGACTTCGAAAATGGAGTTAGTGCTCCTCAAACCGAAGTCTACCAACATGAAATGCCTGGAGGTCAATACACTAATCTGCAACAACAAGCAAAAGCTGTAGGGTTAGATGACGAATGGGACAAAGTTAAGAAAATGTATGCAGTAGTTAATCAACTGTTTGGAGACATTGTTAAAGTTACTCCTTCTTCAAAAGTTGTAGGAGACATGGCTTTATTTATGGTTCAAAATCATTTGTCAGAAGAAGATATTTATACAAGAGGAATGGAAATTGATTTTCCAGAATCTGTCATCAGCTTTTTCATGGGAGATTTAGGACAACCAGTTGGCGGCTTTCCGGAAAAACTACAAAAAATCATTTTAAAAGAGAAAAAACCCATTACCGTAAGACCAGGATCATTAGCGAAACCAGTTGATTTCACTGAAATAAAAAAAGAATTAGCTGAAAAAATTGATAAAATCCCATCAGATGAAGATGTATTAAGTTATATTATGTATCCACAGGTTTATTTAGATTACCAAAAGAACTATGAACAATTTGGGGATGTAACAGTGCTAGATACGGTAACATTCTTCCATGGTATGCGAACAGGAGAATCAATTGAAGTTCAAATTGAAAAAGGAAAAACGTTAATTATTAAGTTAAACCAAATAGGTGAACC
>NZ_DAMDAK010000135.1:617-1876 GCF_032094055.1 Carnobacterium sp. | reverse complement strand
GAACCAGATGCTGAAGGAAATCGAACTATTTACTTTGATTTGAATGGACAAGGCAGAGAAGTAGTAGTAAAAGATACGAGTGTTACCAGTACAAAGATAGTCCGTAAAAAAGCTGAGCCGACAAACAAAGAACAGATTGGCGCAACGATGCCGGGTTCAGTTATTGAAGTATTAGTATCTAAAGGGGAACGTGTCAGTCAGGGGCAACCGATTGTTATCACTGAAGCAATGAAAATGGAAACCACTATTAAAGCTACTTTCAATGGTGTTATTGATCAAATTTATGTAGAGCCTGGCAATCTTATCGAAACAGATGATCTATTGATTGAAATGGTAGCAAAATAAAAAAACGACAGTGACTGAAAGGGGACCTGATAAAAGTGAAAACTATTTTAAGAGCTGTACCGATCTTTCTGCTTTTAATGGCTGTAACTTATTGGGTTCCCCAAATCACGTCAAAGGGTCCTTCTGAAATTATTACACAGAAAAATAAAGCACAAGAAGTAAAAAAAGAAAATGCTGTTAATCAGCCAGCCACATTTAAACAAGAAAAAATCCCTTTATCCGGTATTGGGCTTTATATAGGACAACCGATTGAAAAAATCCAGGAAGAGTTTGGAGAACCTTTACGGATTGATCCTACTCTGTATGGGTATGATTGGTGGGTCTATGGTGAAAACGAGCAAGATTACTTTCAAGTAGGAGTATCTGCTGATGGAAAAGTTACAAATATTTTTGTTTTAGGTGCACAATTAGATGCTTCTCCTTTTAAAATAGGAATGGATATTACAGAAATTTACCAATTAACTATGTTTTATCCGACTTTTTCAATAGACTATCAGGAAGATACGTATACACTTGAATTATCAGAAAATGACTTGAATTACCATCCTTTGATTCCTTTTGAAAATCAAACCTTTGCTATTTTGATGTTTGATCGAAAGACCAATGAAGTGAACGCCATTCGTTACCTAGATAAACGTTCACTTTTACAATTAGGCGTTTATGAGATCACGTCTCAAACTCCAATCCCTGCTGTAGAATACCAAGAAAATGATTTTAAAGAAGTGTATAAAAGTAACCAACAAGAAATTTTGACGATTCTCAATAGTTTGCGTCAACGCTATGAAGTGCCCGTTTTGACGTATAACACGGAGTTAACCAATATGGCTAATGATATCTTCACTTATCAAGCAAAACAGCTTGTTGAAGAACCTCATGTGAATAACAAAGAAGAGAGTTCCTTACAAGACGACAAC
>NZ_DAMDAK010000135.1:0-607 GCF_032094055.1 Carnobacterium sp. | reverse complement strand
AAAGATGACGGAACCGGAATAAACGAGCATGAAATAGATGAATATCCACCGTTAACGACTGATTTAATTCAAGAAAAGTTAAAGCTAGAGGAAGTACCTTTAGCGGATACTCGGGTTTTGTATTCGAATCAATCAGCTGACTCTACTTGGAACGCATCTTTTTGGTTTAGTATTGAAAATCAGCGGGTACTCTTGATGGATCCGAACCTAAAAAGAATCGGTATTGCTTTTCGCGGACAAGAAGTTCTTTTGATTCTAGATAGAGATACATCAAATTCTATGAAATGATATTAAAATCAGCTGTTAAGATAGAAAAAATAACTGGAGCATAAGAAGAGGAGGGGCGATAATGGAGTTAGTGTTAAACAAACGACAAGGGATCATTGTATGGGTGTACAGTCTAAGACATTTAAAAACGTTAAAGCGATTTGGTTTGATTCATTACGTTTCCAAGCGCATGAAATACATTGTTCTATATGTTAATCAATCAGAAGTAGAAACAACGGAAAGAAAATTAAAAGAACTACATTTTGTCCGTCAGGTAGAGCCATCTTATAGACCGCTAATCAATATGGACTTTAAAGAAATACTTGGGAAATCAGCTCCT
>NZ_DAMDAK010000134.1:2247-4038 GCF_032094055.1 Carnobacterium sp. | reverse complement strand
GATGCAATATGTTAACAGAAAGGCAAATTCTCATACTAAAATCCATCATAATTCTCTACACAAATTATGGAACACCAATTGGCTCTAAAACATTAATGAAAGAAGCAGGCTTGGAATTTAGCTCTGCTACGATCAGGAATGAAATGGTTCATTTGGAAGAATTAGGTTTTATTGAAAAAACGCATTCTTCATCAGGAAGAATTCCTTCAATCAAAGGGTACCGTTTTTACGTCGACCATTTGATTTATCCGATGGAAATCCAAAAGAAAGACTTGATGACAATTAAAAATTCATTTAGCAATGAATTCCATCAGTTAGATGAAATTGTTGTCCAATCTGCTGAAGTTCTTTCACAATTAACTAGTTATACAGCTATTTCTTTGGGACCTGAGTTAAAGGAAAGCAAACTAACCGGGTTTCGTCTTGTTCCTTTAAATGAACACCGTGTAATGGTTATTTTGGTTACTGATAAAGGACACGTGGAAAATCAAGTTTTTTCTTTACCAAGAACCATTCAACCAAGTGATTTAGAAAAAATGGTGAATATTTTTAATGAACAGTTAGTAGGCCATACCTTGATAGAGGTATTTCGAAAGCTGGAAACTGAAATCCCTATACTAATTAATAAATACGCTAAATCGGCAGCAGGAATCGTCACGATTCTGGACAATATTATTCTTCAAGCCGGTCGTGATCAAATACACGTAGGGGGCCGAATGAATATGTTGGATTATTCCATGGGATTAGGTGTTGAAAAATTCAAATCTATCTATTCTTTAATGGAGGATCAACATGATTTAGCTCATCTATTGGCTCCTCACCATGACGGAATCGAAGTTAGGATAGGTCAAGAATTAGATGAAGATTTGCTCAGTGAATTCAGTTTGATTACGGCGGGTTATCACGTTAGAGGTTATGGAACAGGATTGATTGCTTTATTGGGACCTACCAGCATGCCTTATTCAAAAATGATTAGTTTAGTGGATGTATTTAGAAATGAGCTTTCAAAAAAAGTAATGGACTATTACCATTCAATGGAAGACTAATCAAAAAGGAGTTATAGACAATGACTGAGAAACAAAAAGAAACAGTAAATGAAGAAGTGGTTGACGAAGCTGTTGAACTGAATAAGCAGCCGGAAGACTCAAAAGAAGCTAGTGAAGAAAATCAAGTAGATGAAGTAACACAATTAAAAGCAGATTTAGCTGAAAAAGAAGACCAATATTTGCGTCTGCAAGCTGAACTGGCTAATATACGAAAACGCAATCAAAAAGAAAAAGAAGATGCTGCAAAATACCGTTCGCAATCTTTAGCAACAGAATTATTGCCAGTAATCGATAATCTAGAAAGAGCACTTGCAATTGAAGTGACGGATGAAGAAGGACAAAATTTGAAAAAAGGGCTAGAAATGGTTATGGATTCTTTCAAAACTGCATTAGAACATGAAGGAATTGAAGTCATTGATCCTTTAAACCAACCTTTTGATCCTAACTATCACCAAGCTATTCAAACCGCTCCATTAGAAGAAGGGCAAGAAGCCAATACAGTTGTAAATGTATTTCAAAAAGGTTATTCTTTAAAAGAGCGTATTTTAAGACCTGCAATGGTCATTGTAGCTCAATAAATTAATTAATTAGTAGTTAAAAATTAAAAAACTAAAAAATGTAAGAGAGGTAATAAATTATGAGTAAAATAATTGGAATTGACTTAGGTACAACAAATTCAGCAGTAGCTATTTTAGAAGGCGGAGAAGCAAAAATTGTTGCAAATCCAGAAGGAAATCGTACAACT
>NZ_DAMDAK010000134.1:0-2237 GCF_032094055.1 Carnobacterium sp. | reverse complement strand
GAAATGCAAGTAGGAGAAGTAGCTAAGCGTCAAGCAGTTACCAACCCACATACAATCAGCTCAATCAAACGCCATATCGGAGAAGCAGGCTATACGGTTGATGTTGAAGGGAAAAAATATACACCTCAAGAAATTTCAGCAACCATTTTACAATATTTAAAAGGTTATGCTGAAAGTTATTTAGGAGAAAAAGTAGACAAAGCTGTTATTACTGTTCCTGCTTATTTCAATGACGCACAACGTCAAGCAACTAAAGACGCTGGTAAAATCGCTGGTTTAGAAGTAGAACGTATCATCAATGAACCTACTGCAGCAGCGCTAGCATACGGTTTGGATAAAACAGACAAAGAAGAAAAAGTTCTTGTATTTGACCTTGGCGGCGGTACATTTGACGTTTCTATCCTTGAATTAGGCGATGGCGTTTTTGATGTTCTTTCAACTGCTGGAGATAACCACTTAGGTGGAGATGATTTTGATGAAAAAATTATCGCTTATTTAGTTGAAGAATTTAGAAAAGAAAACGGTATTGATTTATCAAAAGACAAAATGGCTGTTCAACGTTTGAAAGATGCTGCTGAAAAAGCTAAAAAAGATTTATCAGGTGTATCTTCTACGCAAATCAGCTTACCATTTATTACAGCTGGTGAAGCTGGTCCGTTGCACTTGGAAATCAATTTAACACGCGCAAAATTTGACGAGTTAACTTATGACTTAGTAGACCGTACGAAACAACCCGTTCGCCAAGCTTTAAAAGATGCTGGAATTTCTGCTTCAGAAGTAGATGAAATTATCTTAGTTGGAGGTTCTACACGTATTCCTGCTGTTATAGAAGCTGTACGTAAAGAAACTGGAAAAGAACCAAACAAATCAGTTAACCCAGACGAAGTTGTAGCAATGGGAGCTGCTATTCAAGCAGGAGTGCTTACTGGAGATGTAAAAGACATCGTTTTACTAGACGTTACTCCTTTATCATTAGGAATTGAAACAATGGGCGGCGTATTCACAAAATTGATCGACCGTAATACAACAATTCCTACAAGTAAATCACAAGTCTTCTCAACAGCAGCAGACAATCAACCAGCTGTAGACGTACACGTTTTACAAGGTGAACGCCCAATGGCTGCAGACAATAAAACTTTAGGTCGTTTCCAATTAACGGATATTCCAGCGGCACCACGTGGAATCCCTCAAATTGAAGTTTCTTTTGATATCGATAAAAATGGTATTGTTAATGTACGCGCTAAAGACTTAGGTACTCAAAAAGAACAAACCATCACAATTAAATCTTCTTCTGGTTTAACTGATGAAGAGATCGAACGCATGGTTAAAGATGCTGAAGCTAATGCCGAAGCCGACAAAACTCGTAAAGAAGAAGTAGATTTACGCAATGAAGTAGATCAATTATTGTTCCAAGTGGACAAAACTTTAGGAGAACTAGAAGGAAAAGTAGACGAAGCTGAAGTTAAAAAAGCCGAAGATGCTCGTGATGAATTAAAAGCTGCAGTAGAAGCAAATGATTTAGAAGCAATGAAAACTAAACGTGATGCTTTAAACGAAATTGTACAAGCTTTGACCGTCAAACTTTATGAACAAGCAGCTCAAGCACAAGCTGAAGCTAATCCTGAAGGTGCACAAGCCGGAGAAGATGATGTTGTTGATGCTGATTTTGAAGAAGTAGACGACAACCAATAATCAACAAATTGGATGATGAAGTAAAAAGCCAAGGCAAAATGCTTTTGGCTTTTTCTTCTAGATATGCTATGCTCATAAAGGCTAATTGGAGTGTAGACTGAAGATAAACATTATCTTTTGTGACAATGGAGGGAAATCATGGCAAAAAGAGATTATTATGAGGTATTGGGAGTTTCGAAAAGTGCGACCGATCAAGAGATCAAAAAGGCATATCGTAAACTTTCTAAACAATACCATCCAGATATTAATAAAGAAGCAGATGCAGATGAAAAATTCAAAGAAATCTCAGAAGCATATGAAGTTTTGAGCGATGCAAACAAGCGAGCTGCTTATGACCAATACGGACACGCAAGTACTGATCCAAACTTTGGAGCATGTGGCGGCGGTTTTGGTGGTGGCTTCGGCGGCGGCGGTTTTGGCGGCGGTGGTTTTGAAGATATTTTTGAATCCTTTTTCGGCGGCGGCGGACGTTCAGCTAATCCGAATGCTCCACGCCAAGGAGAAGACCTTCAATACCGGATGGACCTAGAATTCGAAGAAGCTAT
>NZ_DAMDAK010000133.1:0-4055 GCF_032094055.1 Carnobacterium sp. | reverse complement strand
CCGTTTGAAAAGTTGACTGAAAAGGAACAACGATTTATTTTAGAGGGATCTAATGGTGCCTTATTTCATTTCCACTATAAAAATGACTTTGGCGGCATTCGAGATGTGGATATTCCTTTTGAAGGCGTACTGCGCAACATTGCAAGACGCTACAAAGAAACCAATAGTGATTTTACAAGAGACCAAATGCGTTTGTATATGACAGAATTAACTTGTCAAACATGTAAAGGAAAACGGCTAAACCGCCAAGCGTTAGCTGTAAAAGTAGCTGGCAAGGATATTGGAGAAGTCAGTGATTACCCAATTGAAGAAGCAATGGGCTTTTTTGGAGAATTGTCTCTTTCGTCTCAAGAAAGTATGCTTGCTAAACCGATTTTAAAAGAAGTTCACGACCGATTGAGCTTTTTGAGCAACGTGGGATTGAATTATTTAACATTGAGCAGAAGAGCAGGGACATTATCTGGCGGAGAAGCGCAGCGTATTCGTTTAGCTACTCAAATCGGTTCGAATTTATCCGGTGTGCTGTATATCCTAGATGAACCTTCTATTGGTTTGCATCAACGAGACAATAACCGGCTGATTGAATCATTAAAGAAAATGCGGGATTTAGGAAACACTTTGGTAGTCGTTGAACATGATGAAGATACTATGCTGGCCGCTGATTATTTAATCGATATCGGTCCAGGTGCTGGTGAAAAAGGCGGCGAAATTATCGCCTATGGTACACCAGAAGAAGTTGCACATAACCCAAACTCACTAACAGGTGCTTATTTATCTGGGAAAAAATTTATTCCTGTACCAAAAAAACGTCGGGAAGAAGATAAAGGAGCTATACAGATTACAGGGGCAGCTGAAAATAATTTAAAGAACCTGTCTGTTAAGTTTCCTTTGGGACGACTTGTAGCGGTTACGGGTGTTTCCGGATCTGGTAAGAGTACGCTAGTCAACGGAATATTGAAAAAAGCCTTATCTCGTGAACTCAACCGTTCTAAACAAAAGCCTGGCAAATATACCAAGATGACGGGGCATGAAAAATTAGAAAAGATTATTGATATTGACCAAAGTCCGATTGGTCGAACTCCCCGCAGCAACCCGGCCACTTATACTAGTGTGTTTGACGATATCCGTGACCTATTTGCTTCAACAAATGAAGCCAAAATAAGAGGATATAAAAAAGGACGCTTTAGTTTTAATGTGAAAGGCGGCCGTTGTGAAGCTTGTCGAGGAGACGGCATTCTAAAAATTGAAATGCACTTTTTACCAGATGTGTATGTTCCATGTGAAATATGTCATGGCACACGATACAATTCAGAAACATTGGAAGTACGGTATAAAGGGAAAAACATTTCTGAAGTACTCAATATGACGGTTGAAGAAGCGGTGATCTTTTTTGAACACATTCCTAAGATACATCGTAAATTGCAAACCATCATTGATGTAGGTTTAGGGTACATCACGTTGGGTCAACCGGCCACAACATTATCCGGTGGTGAAGCCCAACGGATGAAATTGGCAAGTGAGCTGCATAAACGATCAGACGGAAAGAATTTTTATATTTTAGATGAGCCTACTACGGGTCTGCACACAGAAGATATTGCTCGCTTATTAGAAGTGTTGAATCGCTTAGTAGAAGCGGGAAACACCGTTTTAGTCATTGAACATAACCTGGATGTAATCAAGACAGCAGATTATGTCATTGATCTAGGACCAGAAGGTGGAGCAGGCGGCGGAACGATTCTAGTTACAGGAACCCCTGAAAAAGTAGCAGAATCGACAGACAGCCACACAGGTTATTATTTGAAAAAAATCTTGGCTAGAGACAATGCTCGTCAATAGAAAAGCTAGCAAATAAGTAGAAATAGTATAATTTATCAAGCAAAAGTGTCGCTCCTTCAGCTAGGAACGACGCTTTTTGTGTATAATAATCTAGAAAAGTATTTTTAGTAGTCTTTCGTTGGCTAAGCTTTTCCTTTTCATGTTAAAATAAAGATACAAAGAGATTCCGACTAAGTAACCATATGAAAATCGTTCTAAAGACCTATGACAAAAAGCTATTAGTCCAGCATAATAAAGACAGATCAAAAAAGCTTATGCATATAAATTATAGAACTGGCCACTTATAAAGTACTAGTAGATAGAACATCATAAGGAGGAACAATAACATGAAGGAAAGAGAAAGAATACTCGATCTAGTTAAACAAGGGATTATTTCAACTGAAGAAGCGCTTATCTTACTTGAAAATATTGCAAAAAAAGAAGGCGAAGAAGCAGTTAAAAAAGACCAATCAAATGTTCAAAAACCCATAGAACCTAAACAGCCTACTTCTCCTGAATCAAAACCTAACGAACCTAGACCAGAAGATCCATCCGAAGAAAAACCTCAAACTGGGGAAGAAAAATATGCAGAAGAACAAGAAAAAGACCGGTTGCGTTTAGAAGCTATTCTAGAAGAACTAGCCAATGAAGCAACTAAGTACTCTGTTGAATTAGACAATAAAAATGTGGAAATCACTGACGTTAAGAACCAGCTGAAAGTAGCCAAAGAAAAGCGGATGGTCTTAGAGACTATGGAAGATTTAGATGAATTAGATGCAGAGAAAGAACCAGAATTAAAACAAATCAGCCATGAAATAGAAGAACTTGAAGCACAATTAGCCGATCACGAAGAAGAAAAAGAAAAATTAACGGAGCAATTACGCTCGGTCAGACAAAAACAATGGAATTCACAAAAGAAACAATTGGCAGATAAGTTTGAATTGCCAGATGATTGGAAAGATGCAGCGAGTGAAACCATTAACCAAGTCAGCGGAAAAATGTCGGAAGTGGGGAATCAATTCGGTAAATTAATGAAAAACACGTTCTCTTCTGTAATGGAAAATGTAGACTGGAAAGATGTGAATGTGCGCGTCCCAGGTTTAGCCGTTACAAAATTTACTCATGAATTCAATTATCCAGACAGCACAGCTTCAATTATTGATGTCAAAGTGGCTAACGGAGATGTACTTTTCAAAAATTGGCAAGGCGAAGACCTTAAAATTGAAGCAGATATCAAATTCTATGGCAAAGTTGATTCAGATAATCCATTTGAAGCCTTTTTGAAACGGAGTACAATTGAAGTAACAGAAGAAAAACTGTTATTCCATGTTCCTAATAAACGGATTCGCTGTGATGTAACTTTTTATTTGCCAGAACGGACATATGACCATACCGCTGTCAAATTGCTGAATGGAAATGTTAAATTCGAAGAATTTGATGGAAAAGATGTCTATGCTAAATGCACGAATGGAAACATGTACTTTGAGAAGCTGACTGCTACCATGTTAGAAACAGAAGGTGTTAACGGAACTGTTACAGTGGTTGACAGCGATGTAAGAGATCTATTAGTCAATAGTATCAACGGCGGAATTGTGACACGCGGCAGTTTCCAAGGAGCGAACTTATCTACTGTCAATGGAACAGTTAAAGTGACAATTTCTGGAACAGATCTGCAACGCTTAGAAGCTTCTTCTGTTAACGGAACGGTTAAAGTTTCCGTACCAAAAGAATTGAGCATTGAAGGAAATGCAAAAAGCAACTTAGGAACTATTCAAAACCGGATGGAAAGAGTTGAAGTAACGAAAGAGAAAAAAGATCGGACAAATCAATTGCTTGAATTTAGACGTTATCAAGAAGGAACACCGGTTAGTATCATAGTCAGTACGACAACAGGGAATATTTTAATGAAAGACACGGAATAAAATAAACAGCTGGGGAAATAGGGTAAGCCTTATTTCCCAGTAAACTATATAACTTTTAAGAGGTGAAGAAAATGAAAAAATTGACAAAATCAAGAGATAATCGGTTAGTTAGCGGAGTATTAGGAGGGATAGCAGAATATTTTGGCTTTGATCCAAGTATTCTACGTATCATTTATGCGATTGCTATCTTTTTCGGAGTAGGTTCGCCTATCATTCTCTATATTATTTTAGCATTGGTCATTCCTGAAGCACCTGGTTCAACACATTATGATGGATTCAACGGGTTTAATGGAATGCATTCTGGTAAAAAACCGCGCA
>NZ_DAMDAK010000132.1:3444-4062 GCF_032094055.1 Carnobacterium sp. | reverse complement strand
AGCTTTAGCTGGTTACGTCGACTAGTATAAAGCTCGCGTAGCTAGACTTAGCTAGACTTTAGGCCCTTTATTTATCTAATTTCCGAGAGGCAGGCTTTGCTGAGAAACTTGCTGCTTTAGTAGCATATGCCGAAGCTGTGGCAGCTTTAGCTGCTTACAGATACGGTATGCGAACGCAGCGTAGAAGTTGAACAGTATGCGAGAGAGCAATGCGATCATGGTTTAGCTGAACCGCTAGACATCGAATGAAAAAAATTTATAATACTCTACTCCAGCACAAAAACGCTGCTTCTTTCAAGAGGCAGCGTTTCAAGTAATAGAAATAAATTTATTTGCTTCTTTATTTATTAATAGGACGTATGTTGTTTGCTTTCTTTAAATGAAGAACTTGCACTTGTTGTACTTCTTTTTCCTTGTAAAAAATCAACCTCATCAACCAGCAGTTCAACGACAAAAATGGTTTCTTCTTCTTTACTCAAATAAGACCTTGATTGAATACGTCCGGTCAACCCCACCAAGTCTCCTTTTTCACAATAGATCTGCAGCAACTTAGCTACTTGTCCCCAAGCAACAATTGGGATAAAATCGGCTTGTTGTCCTTGCTCGCTTTTGAAATTG
>NZ_DAMDAK010000132.1:1505-3434 GCF_032094055.1 Carnobacterium sp. | reverse complement strand
TGCCAGCGTATTGTTTAGCACAATTTTTCCTTCTCCTACTTCTTTTACTTCAATTTCTCTGACCAGCCGACCGACTAAATTGGTTTGATTCATTTCTTCTCCTCCTTCTCTTCTTTCCTTTCACATTGATTATCTGCTAAAAACAAAACATTTCGTTTTTTCAAGCAAAAAAAAACACCAAAAATCGGAACATATTCCTCATTTGGCGTTTCTTGTTTTTAATTGTTTATTTCATTATCCATTGACGATAGTCGGCTTAGTAAAGTAACTAAAGATGTGACCCCAAGTTGACATATCAAAGATGGCAAAAGGGTTGCCGTCTCCCAGAATACCATATCCTACCATTGCGCCAAGAATTAAAGCGATAGCGATCAAGACAAGAACAAGTAAAACTTTTAATACAAATGACACCATTTGCGTTGCGATTTTCTCTTTTGTCACGATCTCACCTCATTTTCCAGAATTTTTATTTACACACTGAATTTTTTCTTGGTCATGTTTTCTAATAAAATACCCGTTCCTAGTGCAACAGAATCTAAAGGCTGTTCAGCCACAAAGACAGGTACTTTTAATTGTTCAGCGAAAAGCTGGTCAATGCCATCTAGTAAAGCTCCTCCGCCGGTTAAAATGATTCCGCGATCAATAATATCGGCTGATAATTCAGGTGGAGTTTGTTCTAAGACGTCTTTTGCTTGTTGAACTAGCATTGCCATTGATTCTGCCGTAGCTTCTTGGACTTCACTGGATTTAATGGTAATCGTTCTTGGTAGACCGCTCACCATATCTCGGCCTCTAACATCCATAGAATCATCACGGTTATTAGGGAAAACAGTTCCTACTTCCATTTTGATTGATTCAGCTGTGCGTTCACCGATCATTAGCTTGTAGTTTTTCTTTACAAACTGAGTAATTTCATTGTCCATCCGGTCTCCGGCTACTTTCAATGAACGACTCGTTACAATGCCTCCCATAGAAAGGACAGCAATATCGCTTGTTCCGCCACCAATATCAATGACCATATTTCCGCTTGGTTGGAAGATATCCATCCCTGCGCCAATTGCGGCAACTTTAGGCTCTTCTTCAAGGAAAACATTTTTCCCACCGCTTTTTTCTGCTGCTTCAATAATTGCTTTTTGTTCAATTGCTGTAATATTTGTTGGACAGCAAATTAAAATGTTTGGTTTAGATAAAAATCCTTTTACATTTAATTTATCAATAAAGTGAGTTAACATAGCTTCGGTAATATCAAAGTCAGCGATAACTCCGCCATCTAAAGGACGAATAGCACGAATGTTGCCAGGCGTACGTCCGACCATCAAGTATGCTTCTTCTCCAACCGCTAAGACACGATTGGTTTTAGTGTCGATTGCAACTACTGAAGGTTCGTTTAACACGATTCCTTTTCCTTTTACATGAATCAATACATTGGCCGTTCCTAAATCGATTCCTATGTCTTTCGCCATTACTACGTTCTCCTCTCAAGCTCTTGTTCAATTTATAGCAAGTTTTTTTGTACTAGCCACCTAATTTATAATTATAGCATGTTTCAACTTAATCTGAAATGATGTTTTAAAAAAAATCACTATTTGCTTGACTTTTTTAATAAAGCTATAAATAAAAAAGTGAAACAAGCCCGCTAGTCATTGAATACAAAAAAATTATCTTATTCTACTTTATTAAAAAAACTGGAATAAACGCCTTTAAAGGCAAATTCATTCCAGTTTTCGTCCGTTTGTTATCCGTTGAATAAAGTACTCAATTCTTCATCTTTTAAAACGTGGGTAGCTGTTTCATCGATTCGTTCAATATCTGCTCCCAGGTTTTGAAGTTTTTTATGAAATTCATAATAGCCGCGGTCTAAGTATTCTAAATGCGTGACTCTAGTATACCCTTCAGCAATCATACCTGCAATAATCAAAGCTGCTGCTG
>NZ_DAMDAK010000132.1:0-1495 GCF_032094055.1 Carnobacterium sp. | reverse complement strand
GCTGCTGCTCTTAAATCGGTTGCCGCAACTTCAGCTCCTTGCAATTTAGCAGGGCCATAAATCACTAATGTTTGATTCTCCACAGTAAACGAGCCGTTCATTTTACGAAGTTCTTCCATATGCATATAACGATTTTCAAATACCGTTTCTTTCATTGTACTTGTGCCTTCAGCTACCACTTGTGCAATGGTGATCTGAGCTTGCATATCAGTCGGAAAACCTGGATGCGGCATCGTTTTAACATCTGTAGCTTTTAATTTTTCAGGTCCAATAACGCGTAAGCCATTTTTTTCTTCAATGAATTGAACACCCATTTCTGTTAATTTTGAAATCAATGGTTTATTGTGTTCAGAAACAGCATCTTCAATAAAGATATTTCCTTTTGTTGCTGCTGCAGCTACCATGAATGTTCCTGCTTCAATCCGGTCAGGAATAATGCTATGGTCCGTGCCGACTAGTGTTTCAACTCCTTCGATCCGGATCGTTTCTGTTCCGGCTCCGAAGACTTTAGCACCCATTCGATTTAAGAAATTAGCTAAATCGACGATTTCAGGTTCACGAGCGACGTTTTCAATGGTCGTAGTGCCTTCTGCTAATGTAGCAGCCATCATAATATTTTGCGTTGCTCCCACACTCGGGAAGTCCAAGTAAATGCGAGCCCCTTTTAATGTGTCTGCGAAAGCTTCGATATAGCCATTTTCAATATGTACTCTGGCACCCATCGCTTCGAATCCTTTTAAATGCAAATCAATTGGTCGTGTTCCAATCGCACAGCCGCCTGGCAATGCAACTTTAGCATGACCCAGCCGTGCTAAAAGCGGGCCCATCACAACAATTGAGGCACGCATTTTACTAACATATTCAAATGGAGCTTCAAAATTCAATTCTCCTGAAGCATCTAATGTAATTTCTTTATCGGTTTCATTAAAATCAACGGTTAAATTTAAGTGGTGTAATACTTCATTTATTGTAAAAACATCTGACAAAATCGGCACATTACTTAATTTGCTTTGCCCTTTGCTTGCCAAGATGGATGCTGCTAAAATGGGTAAAACAGCATTTTTTGCGCCTTCTACTTTTACTGTTCCTTCAAGACGTTTACCGCCGCGAATAATCATCTTTTTCATGATTCTATCCCTCCGAAATTTCTGTTGCCAACTACCTAAGCCTGTCGCTCTAACAATTTACAGCAATCTTGCATATTATAGCATAGAAGTCAGTTTAGTTTCAATTCTTTAATTTTTAACATGTAAAAATTTAGAACAAAAAGATTAAGTTTCTTGACATCAGAATAAATTCTATCACAAATGAACTTACTGTATATCCAATTGTAATTGACAAAAACAAGTAAATTAGTTTTGCTTGTCCAACGTGGTTTTTTTTAATCCATTTTTCAATCATTAAGGCTTTTAAAGCCCAAAAAGATACCAATATGAAAAAAACATGAGATCCGATACTAATCAATGCTTGAATACCTATAAAACTCATTTCTTTA
>NZ_DAMDAK010000131.1:2278-4254 GCF_032094055.1 Carnobacterium sp. | reverse complement strand
AGTTTCCTCTCCCACAAAAACAGCCCGCTTCCCAACTTTCAGATTTGTAGCAATCAAACTCGCTGCAGAAAAAGTCCCGCCATCGATCAACAAAAATAAATCACCGCGATAGCGATTGTCTTTTGATTTTTCAACTCCTGAAACACCGTTGATTCTGCATGGCGGGTTTTCTTTGATCCAAAGAGAAACCGGCTTTATCAGTGGAATTGTCTGTGTCTTACATGATGTGACCGAGCAAGAAAAAATCGAACGTGAACGAAGAGATTTTGTTTCTAACGTTTCCCATGAATTAAGAACACCGTTGACTAGTATGCGGAGTTATTTGGAAGCATTGATTGACGGAGCTTGGAAAGATCCGGAAATTGCACCGAACTTTTTACAGGTTACTCAAGAAGAAACAGATCGAATGATCCGGATGATCTCTGATTTATTAAACTTATCCAGAATGGACGCGGGAAATAATGCATTGGATATGGAATATGTTAATATCAATGAATTGTTTAACCATGTATTAGACCGTTTTGATATGATGATCCAATCTTCTGATCAACCGAAGAAAACCTTCTTCATTAAACGAGAGATCACGAATCGACAAATCTGGGCTGAGATAGATACAGATAAAATGATGCAGGTATTTGATAATATTATGAATAATGCCATCAAATATTCTCCTGACGGCGGCACTATTACGTGTAGTTTAAGAGAAACCCATGACAATGTCGTGATCAGTATCTCCGATCAAGGAATGGGCATCCCTAAAAAAGATCTGCCTCATGTATTTGACCGTTTTTATCGGGTTGAAAAAGCACGTGCTCGTTCCATGGGAGGAACTGGATTAGGATTAGCTATTTCCAAGGAAGTCGTTCAACGACATGGCGGAAAAATCTGGGCAAACAGTAGTGAAGGAAAAGGTACGACGTTTTATGTTCTATTACCTTATATCCCTTATGAGGAGGATGATTGGGAATGAAGTGGTCCAAGTTGATTAGACCGTTAATGATAGTGCTTATCGTCCTCAGTCTATTTCTGACTTGGGCTATTTGGACGATGCCGGGACAATATGGGGAACAAACCAGCAGCGATCAAAAAAAGACGTCCTCTGTTACGATTTCCAGACAGCTTGCTCGCGTGTTCGGTCCCTCTCAAGTTGTTTTACACGAATCTGACACAGCAGAAATCACAACAAACAGAGATGTTTTATCAGCTTTTACGAAAGCTTTTAATAGTTGGAAGCTGGATAGCTTGGATGACCCAATCGAACTAACACCTGATGAATACCAAGCCGAATTAAATCATTCGGGCAATGAAATCGAGTTGCTGTATTTTGAAAGTATTCCTTTTGGAGTGTTGAGCAATTTATTTGCTAACTTGCCAGGCGAATACCAAGACCAGACATTTGATCGAGTTTATTTATCCCAATCTGATCCAGATACGCTTTACTTTTATAATACAGAAACTAAATTACTGTATACAAGTACATTGGAAAACGTTGATCAAATTCAATTATCAGAAAGTATCCATCGGAAAGACGTGACTTATCGACCAGTAACAACTGTAAAAGTTGCCGATAAAATGATTTATTTACCTCTTTCTTCATTAAAGCTGCCTTACTTGACTTATATGGTTGAAAGACAGCCGAATAGCTTGTTTATTGAACGGTTGTTTGACGATACTTCAGAAGTAAGAGAAAATCGAAGCGAAAATGCGGTACAGTACATTGACTACATTAGTGAAATGCGAGTAAATGAAAAAACCAATATCTTGAATTATTACCGCAATCGAAATTCTGGCGACACCCTATCGTTGACAAGAACACTAATGGATTCCTTTAATGAACTGATGAGGTTTGAAAATTGGTCAGATGAAATTCATTACTTTGATTACAATCATCAGAGTAATGAAGTCACTTATCGTCGTTATATTGAAGGTTTTCCAGTTTTTAGTTTAACTGGATATGGAGCGACCTACATTACGGT
>NZ_DAMDAK010000131.1:0-2268 GCF_032094055.1 Carnobacterium sp. | reverse complement strand
AGAAGGGTTGTCACAGTTGCAAGTACCGTTAGTTGTGGCTCAAACACCCATTTCTGATGAAGGCAAAGAAAAAGAATTGCTAAGCGGTGATGAATTATTGAATACTTTGATCAATTATGGTTATGCGATTGAAAAAATAGATGATATTAAAATAGGGTATACATGGACGAACAGCTCAGAATCTGACCGGGTCATTAATTTAGAACCGAGCTGGTACATTTATAAGAATGGCAATTGGACCAGCTTACAAGATTTGATCCAGAACGGAGGGGATTAGATTATGGATTTTAAACGAATTGAAACCATACTTGTCTTAACCTTTCTGGCGCTGAATATCTTCCTCTTGTCGACTTATTTTGACAAAAATTACAATGATTTTTATCAAAATAGTTCCAACTCAGAACTTAACTTTGTTGATGAAATGAATAAGTCGAATATTAAATTACCTGTTTTCCAAAATGAAAAGAACAAAGTTCCTTATACTCAAGCAGAAACTAATGAGTTGCTAGCAGAAAATCATAACCAACTGAGTAATCAGACCGGTGTAATTGAAGAGAATGGGTCTATTTACAGTAGTATCCTTTCTAATCCAATCGTATTATCAGAAGATAAAAATTTGACTTCTAAAGACATTGAAAAATTAAATGATTTTGTCAAAAGCGATCAAGTTTTATTTGGCTCTGAGTACCAATTTTTCCGTTACTTTAAAAGCAATCAGCAAATTGTATATGTCCAGATTGCGAATAACATTCCTATCACTGATGGAACATCTGAAATCGTATTTCACTTGGACAGCAATAAAAAGGTCATTTCATATGAACAAAATTATGCTGGGCCTGTAACGGTTCAAGGCGACAGCCGAGAATTGATCACAGATAAAAATGCAGTTGATATACTGTATCAAAACAATGAGATATCGGCGGATACAACCGTTAAGAAACCGATCTTAAGCTATTACCGGACATTGAACTTAGAAGAACTAAGCATGTATGCACCGGTTTGGTATGTTGAGGTAGTTTCCAGTACAGACACACAAGTAAAGCGTGTAGATGCAATCAGCGGCAGCATATTAAAGTCATCTATGTTGGATATGCCGCATTCAGATGAAAAAGATAAAGCTTCTGGCAAAGAATCAGCTGAGCTGCGTTCTCGTTCCGATTCTTCTTCATAAAGCAAAGCGAATACAACCGGTAAACCTTGAAAACATACTAAGGTTTACCGGTATTTTTCTGTGCTTTGATTTGTTAAATTAGAACACGGACTTGTAGATATTTTGTTTTATTTGGTATAAACTAGAAGGGATGACTGAGGAGGATTTAAATAATGTTAAGAGGTCAAGAACAAGCATTAAAGGTCAGCATTCTAGCGAGTGGAAGTTCCGGCAATGTGACATATATTGAATCAGAAAAGAAAAAATTGCTAGTAGACAGTGGACTCAGCGGAAAAAAAGTGACGGAGCTGTTAAAAAAGATCAATCGTGACGTTGCTGATTTAGATGGAATCCTAGTGACTCATGAACACCGTGATCATGTTCATGGTGTAGGCGTGCTGGCTCGAAAGTATCAATTAGATGTATATGCAAATGAAAAAACTTGGGAAGCCATGGATCCGCTTATCGGAAACATTAAAACAGAACAAAAGTATATTTTTGAAATGGGTAAAACGATGACGATCGGCGATATCGATATCGAAAGTTTCGGAGTATCCCATGATGCCATTGCACCTCAATTCTATACTTTTCATAAAAACAATAAACGATTTGTTATGCTGACGGATACAGGATATGTCAGCGATCGGATGCGCGGTATTTTAGCCAATGCGGATGCTTATTTATTCGAAAGCAACCACGATTTAGAAATGCTGCGAATGGGTGGTTACCCTTGGCATTTAAAACAACGGATTCTAGGAGATAAAGGCCATTTATCAAATGAAGATGGAGCTCTAGCTTTAGCTGAGATTATTGGAGATAAAACGAAACGCGTTTATTTAGGTCATTTGAGCAAAGACAACAACATGAAAGAATTGGCGCATTTAACAGCCGAAAGTATTTTAGCAGAAAAAGAGACGGGTGTAGGTGAAGCTTTTGCTATTTACGATACAGATCCAAACGAACCCACTTCTTTATTTATTATTTAAAAGAATGTAAAATGGAAACTTTTTAATTCTAGTTGGCTGATGACTAGAATTAAAAAGTTTTTTTGTGGTTCTTTGTTAATCGTGTTGGTAATACTCAGATAGTGAAATTCCCTCCGGAATTTACGTGTCTGC
>NZ_DAMDAK010000130.1:0-4365 GCF_032094055.1 Carnobacterium sp. | reverse complement strand
ATTCCCCAGCCTTCTCCATAATCAGGTAGAACAGAAGCAACTCCTGCTATTTTTTGAATTCGCTTCATGTCTACCCGTGAAAATACAAAATTTGAATCTTCATAAATAGCTGTTTCTTCTGTCATCGGCATGGTGTAATTGATCTGGATAACATTTGTATTAGTGGAATTGGCTAACTCTACTGTTTGCTGTCGGATTCCTTCGCCTAAAGCAGCAATGGTTACCACTGAAGCTATTCCAATAATAATGCCCAACATCGTTAAAAAGACACGGAACTTATGAGCTTTTAAACTCAAAAATGTACTAATCAAAATATTGCGGATCATACTGTTGTCACCTCTTCTTCAAAAGCTCCATCTTTCATTCGAATAACGCGTGTAGCATAAGCGGTCATATCTTCATCGTGAGTGACCATCACAATGGTTTTGCCTTCTTGATTCAATTTTTTCAATGTTTCCATTATAGTTTTCCCGGTTTCACTATCCAAAGCACCTGTTGGTTCATCAGCCATAATCAATAGCGGATCATTGATCAATGCCCGCGCAATCGCGACACGCTGTTGTTGACCGCCTGACAGTTCGGAGGTTTTCATTTTCAGCTTGTCGCCAATCCCGACCAGATCCAAAAAATGTTGAGCTTTTTCTTTTTTTTCTTTTGAATTGTTCATCCCTTTATATACCATCGGCAATTCAACATTTTGTTGCACATTTAAGGAATCGATCAAAAAGAATTGCTGGAAAACAAAGCCAAAGAATGCATTGCGGTACTCTGATTTTTGGTTTTCATTCAATAACGAGACATCTTCTCCTCGGAATAAATAAGTTCCCGTACTGATTCGATCTAAGAAACCAATGATATTCATCAATGTCGTTTTTCCACTGCCGGATTTCCCCATGATCATAACAAAATCGCCTTCATTAATCGTCAAATCTAAGCCTTTTAAGACATGTGATTCTTGTTTTCCTTGTTTAAAAGACTTATTGATTTCCTTTAAAACAATCAAGGGTTGAGGTGCTTGTACTGATTTCATTTTTTTCACCCCTACTCTTCTATAGTGATTGAATCCATCGCTTCTTGTTCCAGCGATTCAGATAGCACTTGACCTTCTTCAATTTCAACTTGAGATGAAACAATGATTTGGTCTTCAGCTTCCAAACCACTTGTAACAACCGTATTTTCGCCTTCTTCTTTACCGAGTTGAATCACACGTCTGACCACTGTCCCAAAATCATTAACTAAAACATAGGATTGGTCGTCTTCTTGATGAATCGCTATCGTTGGAATATTAACCGTTGCTTCCCCAATATTTACGATTGCTTGAACATGATAGCCATTTCGAATGCCGTCTAATGTATCCAATGACAATTTTACTGGGTAGCTCGACATCATTGATTCTTGTCCTCCATAACTTCCCATACCATCTCCAGCTTCTTCTGCTGGATTCAAATCAATAAAATTAACCTTACCCGTTACAGTGTGATTATTTGAAATGACTTTGATATCTGCTGTTTGCTTGGCTGCTAATTTTCCGACATCTTTTTCATTAACGGTTCCTGCTACATAAAAATTGTCAGAGATCAATTTTAAAATAGGCGATTCCGCATCTTTAACTTCCGGTATGTATACTTTTCCGCTAAATGGCGCAACGATATCCTTGAAGCGCTGTTCTTTTAGCGACTCAATATTATTGTATAATTCAGTGACTTCTGCATCCAAATCAGCCGTACTCATATCTATTTTTAATTCTTCCAATGTTTGAGTACGTTCTTCTTCTGGCAGTTTTTGCCAGTTTTGAATGGCTAAATCACGTTTATAAATGGCATTAGAGCGCTGTGTCTCCATTCTGGCTGCTTGATTTTTAAAATCATTCAACTGAGCTGCAACTTCTGTATTTTCATAGGTATATAAAAGGGTCCCTTTCTCAACAGTTTCCCCATTCTCTACTTGCAAGTCTCCCATCGTACCAAGAGATTCTTCTTTACGAAATTCCTGTGATTGCTCCGGTTTCACCGTTCCATTAACAAATACTTGATCCATTCCCGGTACAACAAAATAGTCGATTCCATAAGGATCTGCTACTTCCTCTGTCACTTCTTCATTTGAAAAGAATAACGACTTGGCAGCGAGTCCGCCAATGACTACTACTAATAAAACACCCAAACCAATTCCTATTTTCTTTTTCATTTGTCTACTCCTTGATTGTTTTATTTTTATCCTTTTTTATTTGCTTCTATCTTTATTTTTAGAAGGCCTTTCTCTGTATTTTTATCTTTTTTACAAATCGTTTCTTTACTTTACTCACCCATAAATCCTTCACAAAAAAACAAACGTTTTGCAAAATCTCCTGATTGCATCATACCTTAATTAGTATCCTTTTTCCAAGATTATTTTTAAAAATCATGACGATTATTAAGCAAAAAAATTGAGCAAATAACCCACCTAATAAAAAGGTCATTTGCTCATTTTTTAGAGTCTCATTTTTGAAAAATTTGTGTTTACTGTACTTGAAAATCACTTTTACCTGTTGTCACGATATCATACGTTGCATTTAATGATCCTTCTACTAAGTTTTCAACAGCCGTTTCTGTATAGAATGCAATATGCGGAGTATAGAAAATATCATCTCTGACCATCAATGCATTGAAAATATCATCATCGATTTCAGCACCTTTTAAGTCTTTGTTGACAAATGGATGCTCGTATTCATAAGTATCTAAAACTGCACCTGCTAATTTTCCGTTCTCCAATGCTTCAAGTAAATCTTCTGTATCTACGATCGTTCCTCTTGCAGTATTGATTAAATAAGAACCATTTTTCATTTGCGCAAACAATTCTTTATTAAATAAGTGGTAGTTGTCTTCTGTTGCCGGCATATGAATAGAAATCAAATCAGCTTCTTGTACTAATTCTTCAAGTGTATCTTTATAGGTTAGAAATTTACGAGCTTCATCATTTTGATACAAATCAAATCCAATAATTTCTGCACCGAATCCGGCAAATAATTCACCAGTAATACGTCCAATCCGGCCAGTTCCAACGATCCCAATTTTCATTGACCGAACTTCTCTGCTTAAAATGGCTTTATTCCAGCTGAAGTTGTGGTTCTCTACATTTTTTTTAATCAAATCTAGATGGCGAATCATATTTAATGAAGCTGTTACAGCAAACTCGGCAATAGCATTAGGTGAATAGGCTGGAACATTTGTAATCGTCAATCCATTTTCTTGTGCTGCTTTTAAATCGAACATATCGTAACCGGCAGAACGAGTAGCCAATTGTTTGATCCCCATTTCAGCTAAAGCAGGATACAAAGCTTCATCTAATTTTCCTGTTTGTTGGATCAAAACACCGTCATTGCCTCTTACTTTTTCCAGTGTATCCATTGTTAAAATTTCAGTAGTGGTTTCAACATTCACACCAGATTTTTTGCTCCAGACCATTGCTGCATCTTTTTCATCTTCACGAGTTCCAAACATAATTAAGTTCATTTATAATTCCTCCTAAATTTTATCTACTGATTATTTTTTGTTATTTAGCTGCAACAAATTTGAACGCTTCATTTTCATATAATTTAATCAATTTCGTACATACAAAGTCTACTACAAAAGCACCAACAAATGGAATAATAAAGAAGGCTAATAAAGCAATTCCCATATTACCAACAGCGTTACCTTCCATAAACTTCATTGCATTAATGGGTCCGACTAACCCTGAAAAGCCAAAACCTGCTGAAAAAGGTGTGCCTTGAATATTAAACATTGCTGCAAAAATTCCGCTGATCACTGCATTAACTGCAAGCGGGATAGCAATAACCGGATATTTGATCAAGTTTGGCATCATCATTTTCATTGCCCCTAGGCCAACTGAAGAAGTAACACCTATGCTGTTTACCTTCATTGAACCGATAACCAAACTTGCAGCTGCTGCACAAATCCCAATATTTGCTGCACCGGAAGCTAGCCCTGACAAGCCGATCGCAGTAGCAATTGCCACAGTTGAGATTGGTGAAATAATAAGAATAGAGAATGAAACAGCAATCAAAACGCTCATTAAGACAGGTTGTAATTCAGTAAAGCTGTTGATCAATGTTCCAATGCTTGAAGTGATTAATTTCACATACGGAAGTGTGAACGAACCAACTGCACCCGCACCGGCGCCAGCAATGATTGGTAGCAGCAAAATGGTCATCGAACCAAGTTTGTTTCCAAGTGCCATAACCAACAGAACCGCAATGGATGCTGTAATCATAGTATTGATCAAGTCGCCGATACCAACCAGCATGAAAGCTCCATCAGTGATCACATATGCTCCTGATCCGTCAAATGCTGCATCTCCGGCAATGAACGTTTGCATTGGATTTAACTT
>NZ_DAMDAK010000129.1:0-4411 GCF_032094055.1 Carnobacterium sp. | reverse complement strand
GAAAAAACATTCAAGAAGTAAAAGAAAATCAATCGTTTGGATTTAGGAAAAATGTTTTACTGCATTCGCTGGTCTTTCTATTAGGCGTATCTGTCGTTTATATCAGTTTAGGATTGGGAATGAGTTATTTAGGGGATCTGTTTAGCGGTTTGATGACAGGATCGATCAGTCTATTGCTACAACGGCTAGCTGGATTGTTGATTGTGTTCATGGGACTTTTGACTATGGGCGTACTTAAAATCCCTGCTTTATTAGGAGAGTACCGTCTCTTAAAAATGAATAAAACAGTTAATTTTGCATCGACGTTTTTAGTGGGGCTAGGGTTTGCTGCCGGCTGGACACCTTGTATAGGTCCAATTTTTTCATCGATATTATTGTTAGGAAATGCAGTGGGTTCGCCACCGATATGGTATCTAGTCTTATACATTATCGGATTCTCATTGCCGTTTTTATTGGTTTCTTTCTTTATCGGAAAAATAAAAAACATTGTAAAATACAGCAATCTTATTATGAAGATAGGCGGGGGTGTTCTAATCGTGCTAGGAGTACTTTTGTTGACAGGAACGCTAGAGAGCCTATCAGAATTTATTGCACACTTATTAGAAGGAACGCGTTTTGAATTATTAGGTTAGAAAAGGAGGCTATAATGAAGAAAATTATTTGGGCTGTTTTAGGTATTGCGCTTCTTTGGATCATCGCAGATTTCAGCTACGGTATTATACAAGAAAAGCAAGCGCAAAAACAAGCTGAAGAACAAACGCAACAAATAAAAGAAGAAGAACAAGCTGATTTGGAAGAAGGAAATAACGCTGGACAACTGGCTTACGATTTTGAAGCAGAGGATATGGACGGCAATGCTGTTAAATTATCTGATTACCGCGGAAAAAAAGTATTTTTGAACTTTTGGGCGAGTTGGTGTCCTCCTTGTAAAATAGAAATGCCACATTTAAAGGCTTTTTCTGAAGAACAAGAAGATGTAGTTGTTTTGGGAGTGAATGTAACAACTTCGGAAACGAATCTTGACAATGTAACAGAGTTTTTGAATACCTATGATATCGGTTATACCAATCTTTACGGTAGTCAAAAAATGTTCAATTTATATCGTGTACAATCTTTGCCGACCTCCTATATCATCGGAAAAGACGGAGTTATTCATGAAAGAATCGTTGGACCGGTCACTCAAGATGGCTTAACGGAAAAATTTGCTGCAATCGATTAAATAGAAAGAAGGATTAAAACGATGAATACATTTCCTCAGGCACAAACAATAGACGAAGTAGTGCTGTTTATTGAGCAACACCCATTGGCTTTTGTATATGTTTCGAGAGAAAATTGTAGTGTGTGTCATGCTGTTCAACCGCAAGTTCAAGAAATGCTGAAAGAGTTTCCGCGTATTGAACCCATTCAAGTGAGTGCCGATCAAGTTCCTGAAGTAGCCAGTCAATTTACTGTATTTACTGTCCCGGCGTTGTTGTTATTTGTGGAAGGCAAAGAAGTACTGCGCGAGGCTCGCTTTGTTGTGATGGATGACTTACACGATCAATTCCAACGAATCGCTGAAAATTATTAAACCGGCTGAATGTACCATCCTAAAGAATGGACAAGCTTGAAAAACCCCATGCCTAAAAGGTATGGGGTTTTTATATTTTTTCCAAACATCCTTGAGCTAAAGAAAGATCTATAGAGGTTAGTGCCTTTAGATACAGAGATTTAAAAAGGCAGAGTAGTCGAATAGGTACAAAGTGTGAACGAGATTGCCATAAACAGAGAATAAAAGAACTAACAGTTGGTAAAATAGTAGCTTTTAAAAAAGGGGTATGATATAAAATAACATGTTAATAAGCTAAAGGCCTAAATTACGGAAATGAGGTATATGTGAACATGTCAAAAAGAACATCCTTTTTATCGCTCTTTCTTTCTTTATTGCTAATTGTTTTTCTCTTAATTTTTCAGTTTACAACAAGTGATTACCGCTATATCAGTTTTTCGGTTATCTTAATAGCAGCAGTAGCTATGAATTTTTTATCTACTTCTAAAAATTTTATTTTAATTCTTACAATTATTTTTGGAGTAGGCTTTTCCCTTGTATTTTTATCCGATACGAATATAGTTTCTCAACTGTATTTGATTGGGGAATACGCGCTATTGATCGCATCACTGGTTATTATGTGGCTATTATTTTCAGAAATAAAGAAAATGAATGATGAATTGGAAATATTAAAAGAAAAAGCTGAAGAACTAGAGAAATATGTAGGATCTTCTAATTTATTGACACATTCGGAATTTACTAATCGGATAAAGTTCATTACAACCGGAACCCAAAGAAGAGGGGAAGAAAATTATTACGTTTCAATCAAGTCGGATCCTTCAGATAAAACCAAAGAAGCAATGAGCTTTTTATTGATGCAGACATTGTTAAAAACAGTGCGGTCTGATTTTGATTTAGTGACTAAGTTGGCGGATGATTCATATTTAATCTTTTTGCAAAATACAAAAAAGGAAGGCTGTTTAAAGGTAGTAGATCGGCTCTTTCAAACTTTAAGAACTGAATTGAATGTGATGCAAATTCCTATCCAATATGAAATTTTTGATCAGGAAAAAGGGTTTGACTATTATGAGAATACTAAGGATGGAGAAGCTAAACAATGAATTTATTAATGATGATCATCATGGTTTTCTTTTGGTCGATGTTGCTCTTTTATTCCATTTTGACAGTAGCCGGTGTAACTCAGAGGTTAACAAAAAAAGAACCCATTATGTTAACTGATTATCCTTCTGTAGTTGTTTTAATCCCAGCTCATAACGAAGGTGTTGTTATTAAAGATACGTTAAATGCAATGGTCAAATTAGAATATCCGGGAGAGCTGACGGTTTACCTATTGGATGATAATTCGGAAGATGATACGGCGAGTATTGTCCAAGAGTTCAGTCAATTGTTTGCTAGAATTTGTTACGTCAAAGTACCACCAGGTAAACCAACAGGAAAATCAAGAGTATTGAATTATGGTCTTTCTATTACAGAATCAGATTATTTTCTAGTATTTGATGCAGATAATCAGCCGAATAAAGATGCTGTAATTGAACTGGTGCATGCAGCAGAAACAACAGAAGATGCTGCAGGAGCAGTAGGTTATGTTAAAACGGTCAATGCGGATCAAAACTTGCTGACACGAATGATTGCAATTGAATTTCAGGTATTCCAGCTGCTGATGCAAAGTGGCCGTTGGAAGCTATTTAAAGCTGGTTCACTGGCAGGCACTAATATGCTGCTTAAAAGAGAAGCTCTTCAAGCAGCCGGCGGATATGATCCTTATGCTTTAGCGGAAGATGCTGAATTAACCGTTCGGATAGCTGCAATGGAAAAAACATTGCCGGTTGTTCACCAATCTCATACTTGGGAGCAAGAACCCGAAAGTATAAAAACCTTTATCAAGCAACGTACTAGATGGTTAACGGGCAATCTGTATTTATTGGAAAAGTCGCTGCATGACTGGAGTTTTTGGAAAGGGAAAACCTTTATTTATAGTTTGCAACATATTTTAACCTATTTCTTTTTTGTGGTTTTATTGTTGATTTCAAATATTTGGTTTGTCTTAGGATTAGCAGGATTCTCAGTTCCTTATTTTGATGTTCCGTTGCTGTTTATTTGGTTTTTAAGCTACGTTGTCTATACTGCCCAAGTCGTTAGTGCAATGGTTTTAGAAAATTCGATTACGCCGTTCAATCTTTTTGTCGGCTTGATTATGTATTTTACTTATGCTCAATTCTTTTTGCTGTTGCTGTTAAGAAGTGCCAGTCAATACATTTGGAGCCGAATGACCAAAACAACGATTACTTGGGACAAAACAAAACGGTTTAAAAAAGGGGAAACAGAATGAACAAAAAAAGGTTCTATTTGATCCTGATTCTTATTCTGTTGGTCAGCAGTTTGCTTGCTTTGAATTTTCATCAGAAGATAGGAGTTCAAGAAGTGGTAAATAGTAAATACGAAAACAACAAAGGTTTAATTAAAAATTATGCTAAAAATGGTAAAGTCCAATACTTATCTGAAAGTATTGGCCAATATCTTTATTATTTATTACTTGTAGAAGATGAAAAGGAATTTAAACAACAAGTAGCTGTTTTGAAAAAGAACTTTTTAGTGAAACAAGCAGATGGAACGTTTATCCAATGGGTAGCCACCGCTCAAACGACAACCAATGCATCGGTTGATGATTTTCGAATTATTGCCGTTCTGAGAAAAGCAAGTGAACAGTTTCAAGAACCTGCTTATCAAATCTTAGCCAATGAATTGGAAGAAACGTTAATTTCTAAACAGCTGACGGATGGCCTCATAGTTGACTTTTATGACTGGGAGCTGCAAAAAAAAGCGGCTGTTCTTCATTTATCGTATATTGATGATCAACTCATA
>NZ_DAMDAK010000128.1:3630-4488 GCF_032094055.1 Carnobacterium sp. | reverse complement strand
CCAGGCTATTTTCAATGTAGTTTAACGCATTGTTCATTCTTTCTAGCCAATCCATAAGTTTACTCCCTTTCAATATTTACTTTAAAACAAAATAGATAATAATTACCGACATTTCATGCCTAAAAATGTTGGTGAAAAAATACACCTTTTGATAGAATCAGGACAAACTATTTGTTTCTTTCCGATAGATTTCTATATAATGAAGCCCTAGATACATTAGTAATTTCACAAATTTGATTTACAGTCATGCCGCCTTCTTTATATAGTTTTACTGCATAATTCATCCCTGCGTGATTTTTATGATACTTCTTTAAACGCCCCTTAAACTTTCCTTCTTTCTTTGCTAACTCAATCCCTTCACGTTGACGCATACGGATAAGGCCGCGCTCTAATTGGTTCACACCAGCCATTACTGTAATTAAGAATTGGCTGTATGGATTATCCTCTGATAAATTTAGCCATGTATCCTTGAGTGATTTTAAGCTTGCCTTTTTCCTTCGTATTAAATCAATCAATTCAAATAAATCCTGCGTACTCCGAGTGATCCGAGTTAAGTCTGTAACATAAATAATGTCGCCTTCCTGTAAATCCTGCAACATTTTTTGAAGTTGCTCGCGATTCTTTGTTGCACCAGAAACTTTTTCTTCAAAAATAATATCCATCCCGATTTCGTTTAATTGCTGAAATTGCCTTGAAGGATTTTGGTTAGTCGAACTGACACGTATATAACCAATTTTCCGCAAAATATCACCTCATTTTTGAGATAAGTCTTATGAGACACTCTTAACTATGATTTTATCAGTCTACTATAATTGTATCAATAGAGTACACTCTATTGATTTATAATTGAACTAATTA
>NZ_DAMDAK010000128.1:2519-3620 GCF_032094055.1 Carnobacterium sp. | reverse complement strand
TGAGATGATACTGTATGAAAGTTGCGAGAGGTAGAGAATTGCTTACATCGGAACAGCGACAGGTCCTTATGCAAATTCCTGAAGACGAGTGGGTGCTAGGAACCTACTACACTTTTTCCAAACGGGATTTAGAAATTATCAATAAGCGAAGGAGAGAAGAAAACCGTTTAGGGTTCACCGTTCAATTAGCTGTTCTTCGATATCCCGGTTGGCCATACACTCATATCAAAAACATCCCGGATTCAGTCATACATTATATATCAAAACAAATCGGTGCTAGTCCATCCTCGCTAAAGCTTTATCCTCAAAGAGACAATACACTTTGGGATCATTTGAAAGAAATTCGAATTGAATATAAACTAGTAACTTTTACTCTGAAAGAATATAGAATGACATTTAAGCACCTACATCAATTGGCTTTGGAAAATGGTGATGCCATTCATCTACTACATGAATGCATAGATTTTCTAAGAAAAAACAAAATCATACTGCCTGCTATCACTACACTTGAAAGAATAGTGTGGGAAGCAAGGGCAATGGCTGAAAAGAAGCTATTTAACACGGTTAGTCAATCCCTAACAAATGAACAAAAAGAAAAACTTGAAGATATTATTACCTTGCAGCATTCGTCAGAATCCAATAAAACGATATTGGGTTGGTTAAAAGAACCACCGGGACATCCTTCACCCGAAACCTTTTTAAAAGTAATAGAACGACTCGAATACATACGAGGAATGGAATTAGAAACGGTGCAAATTAATCATTTGCACCGCAATCGCCTGTTACAGCTGTCTCGCTTGGGTTCAAGATATGAACCTTATGCATTCCGTGATTTTCAGGAAAATAAACGATATTCAATACTAACCGTCTATTTATTACATCTTAATCAAGATTTGACGGATAAAGCTTTTGAAATTCATGACAGACAAATACTTAGTCTCTTATCAAAAGGTCGTAAGGCTCAAGAGGAAATTCAGAAACTGAACGGTAAAAAGCTGAATGAGAAAGTTATACACTTTACGAACATCGGACAAGCTTTGATCAAAGCAAAACAGGAAAAATTAGACGTTTTTGAGGTTTTAGAATCCGTTATTGAATGGA
>NZ_DAMDAK010000128.1:412-2509 GCF_032094055.1 Carnobacterium sp. | reverse complement strand
TTGTCTCTTCGGTCGAAGAAGCCCAGGAGCTTGCACGTCCTGCTGACTATGATTATTTAGACTTACTGCAAAAACGATTTTATTCACTAAGAAAATATACGCCAACGCTATTAAGGGTGTTGGAATTTCATTCTACAAAGGCAAATGAGCCACTTTTACAAGCTGTAGAGATTATCCGAGGAATGAACGAATCCGGAAAACGAAAAGTACCTGATGACTCACCTGTGGATTTTATTTCAAAACGTTGGAAAAAGCGTTTATACGAGAATGATGGTACAACAATCAATCGTCATTACTATGAAATGGCTGTTTTAACAGAACTTCGGGAGCATGTTCGGGCAGGAGATGTTTCCATTGTTGGCAGCAGACAATATAGAGATTTTGAGGAATATTTGTTTTCCGAATTTACATGGAATCAAACGAAAGAGAATACGAGATTATCAGTTAGTTTATCATTCGAAGATTATATAACGGAGAGAACCAGCAGCCTTAATGAAAGGTTAAAGTGGTTAACTGCCAATTCCAACAAGTTAGATGGAGTTTCTCTTGATAAAGGAAAGCTGTCACTTGCACGCTTAGAAAAAGATGTACCAGAAGAAGCAAAAAAGTTTAGTGCAAGCCTTTATCAGATGCTACCAAGAATAAAATTAACCGATTTACTGATGGATATTGCTTATATAACAGGATTTCATGAGCAATTTACTCATGCTTCCAATAATCGAAAACCGGATAAAGAAGAAACGATTATTATTATGGCTGCCCTTTTAGGAATGGGAATGAATATAGGTGTAAGCAAGATGGCTGAAGCAACACCCGGACTTACATATAAGCAATTAGCCAATGTATCTCAATGGCGCATGTATGAAGATGCAATGAATAAAGCCCAAGCCGTATTAGTAAATTTTCATCACAAATTACAATTGTCTTCCTATTGGGGAGACGGTACAACATCCTCATCAGACGGTATGAGAATGCAGTTAGGTGTTCATCACTACATGCAGATGCAAACCCACATTATGGAACTGGAAAAGGAGCCACCATCTACCGTTTTACTAGTGATCAATTCTCTTCTTACTACACAAAGATTATTCATACTAATTCAAGGGATGCGATTCATGTTTTAGATGGTTTGTTGCACCATGAAACGGATTTAAACATAGAAGAGCATTATACAGACACAGCTGGTTACACAGATCAAATATTCGGACTGACTCATTTATTAGGATTTAAATTTGCCCCAAGAATAAGAGATTTAGCAGACTCAAAATTATTTACAATAGATAAAGCAAGTGAGTATCCAAAATTAGAAGCCATTTTACGTGGACAAATAAATACAAAGGTCATTAAAGAAAATTATGAGGATGTTTTGCGATTAGCTCACTCAATAAGAGAAGGAACAGTTTCAGCATCCCTTATTATGGGGAAACTAGGATCTTATTCAAGACAAAACAGCTTGGCTATAGCCTTACGTGAGATGGGTCGAATAGAAAAAACAATTTTTATTTTGAATTATATATCGGATGAATCATTAAGAAGAAAAATACAAAGGGGATTAAATAAAGGAGAAGCCATGAACGGATTAGCAAGAGCTATTTTCTTCGGAAAACAAGGTGAGCTTAGGGAACGGACTATACAACATCAATTGCAAAGAGCCAGTGCTTTAAACATAATCATCAATGCTATTAGTATTTGGAATACCTTACATCTAACTAAAGCAGTTGAATATCAAAAACAGTCTGGTAGTTTTAATGAAGAATTATTACACCATATGTCGCCTCTAGGTTGGGAACATATTAATCTACTAGGAGAATATCATTTTAATTCGGAGAAAGTGGTCTCGTTAGATTCTTTAAGACCATTAAAACTTTCTTAACGTTGTAAAAATGGGGGAATCGTCAGGAAAATAGGCTTAGCGTTGTAAATCCGCATTTTCCTGACGGGACCCCTATAAGTTCTTTTTTAATAGTAATAATGCAATAAGGAGAAAATTAACTTTCTTCTTATTGCATTATTGCTGGCTAAGTAGTTTAGAGTTTCTTGTCCTAAGTACAAAAAGTTTAGACTTTCATGTCCCGTTATTAAGACAAGAAAGTACCT
>NZ_DAMDAK010000128.1:0-402 GCF_032094055.1 Carnobacterium sp. | reverse complement strand
GTCTTTGTACATTACAGAAGCAAATCCATGTGATCTTATGGGTACGTGTAGGTTTAAATGTAGGTTACTTTTCTACTCTGTAACAAGTTTAAATATATAGTATATAAAAAATAAACAAGATAGATATGCTAGTCTATAGCTACTAGTGATTGGGTGTGTAGTAGGTATATATAAAGAACCCGACATTTGTGCCAGGCTCTTTTGGGTTATATTTGAGATTAGAGTTTGTTAAATTTAGTCTTTATTTCTTCTTTTTCTTTTCGCTCATCTTTTGGTGTACGCGTGAAGCATACGGAAATATTCCTTGTACCAATAAGCTTATGAGCATCGGGTAAAAGTTTTTCCGTTTTCGCTTTATTTTCTAAACTCCGTTTTTTTCCATTTAAATCATTATTAAGGAAA
>NZ_DAMDAK010000127.1:4290-4630 GCF_032094055.1 Carnobacterium sp. | reverse complement strand
GAAAATACATTGACCGATAAAGCCGGCAGTACAGCAACTATCGGAACCGGAACAGATGCAACTACTATTGATGGTACTATTTTCAGTAAAACAGACTTAACGCTTAATGGATTAGGCAGTTTGATCATTAATGGGAATACCAATCATGGAATCGTCTCTAAAGATGACTTGACGATTGTCAGCGGAACATACCAAATTACGGCAGCAGGACAAGGGCTGTCAGGAAAGGATTCCGTAAAAATAAAAGATGGAAACTTTACACTCGAGACTGGTAAGGATGGAATCCAATCTGATAATGCAGAAAAAGAAGGAAAGGGCTTCGTCTACATCGCTGGTGGAA
>NZ_DAMDAK010000127.1:0-4280 GCF_032094055.1 Carnobacterium sp. | reverse complement strand
CAATCCAAGCAGAAACCTTATTCCAAGCAGACGGTGGAACGTTCACGTTAACAACAGGCGGCGGCAGTGCAAATGCGCCAGCTAAAACAACTGAAAGTGGCGGATTTGAAGGACCAATGAGTAAAGGCGAACCTAACGCTCCTAGTGCAGAAACTCCGAATAAGGATACAGCGACGACTACAGAAAAAGATACAGCAACAGCTTCAGAAGATGCAGATACAACGACAGAAACAATCAGTAAAAAAGGATTGAAATCTGGAACAGAGTTGATCATCAACGGTGGAACCTTTACGATCGACTCCGCTGACGACAGTATCCATAGTAATGGAAATGTCACGCTAGCAGCTGGAACACTATCCGCTGCGACCGGTGATGATGGTGTGCATGCCGATGGCGATCTGTTGTTAAGTGGATCGGACCTCACGCTTACAGAAAGCTATGAAGGAATCGAAGGAAAAACCATCACAATAAGTGCAGGGAACATCGAAGTTACAGCCAGCGATGATGGGCTTAACGCTGCAGGCGGTGAAGAGGAAGAATCAGCGAGCAGTGATCAGAAAGGACAAGATTCGTTTGCTAGTAACAGTGCGAACAAAATTATGATATCTGGCGGTACGCTTACAGTAGATGCTGGAGGTGACGGTTTAGATTCAAATGGGACACTTGAAATCTCTGGCGGAACCACTACGGTCAGTGGACCAGAAAATGATGGCAACGGCACAATTGACTCGAATGGAGAAACTGTGATCACTGGTGGTACGCTGATGGGTGCCGGCAGTTCTGGAATGGCAGTCAGTTTTGCAGACACTTCTAGTCAAGCAAGCGTCTTGTACGGCTTTGAAACAACCTACCAAGCTGGCAGCAAGATTAAAATCAGCGATACAAATGGCGAAGAGCTTTTATCTTGGACAGCGGCTAAAGACTTCACTTCTGTTCAATTCAGTTCAGCTGATTTGATCGAGGGCGAAACCTATACGATAACGGTCGATGAAGATACTTTTGATGTAACGTTGGAAGGAATAGCAACAACTAGCGGTATTTCAACTGGGCAAATGGGCGGTATGCAGCCAGGTAATGCTGAGGGTGAAATGAAACGGCCGGATGAGAACAATATGGAAAGACCGGATTTTGGCAATATGGAGAAACCGAACTCTGAAGATATGCCTCAGTCAGATAGCAGTGAAAATGAAGAAGTAGAATAATCACTAAATGCATAATATTTAAGCTCGCACCCGTCGTTTATTTTGACGGGTGTTTTTGCATGAAACCTATAGATATACCTTATTCTAGTATATATTTTTCAAACAAAACGAAGTAGCAAACATAAAAATGTATTTGACAGTAGAATTGTTTTATGTTGTAATGGTTTACATGGCTAGGGTTGTTACTGGTAGTGCAGGCTAAACCAGCTGATTATTTATAGAATCATTCATTATCTAGATAGGTTCATTCTCGTTAAGGAGATTTAATGTTGTGAAAGTAAAAAAAATCATTAACAATAATATCGTTAAATCTGTTGATAGTGTAGGCAATGAAGTTTTAGTTATGGGCAAGGGAATTGGATTTCAGAAAAAAGTTGGCTCAGAAATCAATGATCAGTTGATTGAAAAAGTGTATACAAGCAACAAAGAGATCAGTTCGAATAAATTGATTCAAATGTTAGCAAATATTCGGTTAGAACATGTTCAAGTAGCCAATGAAATCATTAGTTTCGCTAAAGTTTCATTAGGTAAAAAGTTGAGTGAGAATATTTATTTTACACTGACAGACCATATTGATTATGCCATTGAACGCCACCAACAAGGAATACCCATCAAAAATGCATTGCTTTGGGAAATAAAACGATTTTATAACCATGAATATTTAATTGGTAAAGAAGCTTTGGCTATTATTGAGAAAAGAATTGGCATTGTCTTACCAGAAGATGAAGCAGGTTTCATTGCGCTACATATTGTTAATGCAGAATTAGATATGTCTAAGGTAAGTCAAGTAGCTGAAATGACACAAATCATTCAAAATATTGTTAATATTATAAAATACCATTATAAAATGGATTTGGACGAGTATTCTTTAAATTATGAACGATTCATTACTCATTTGAAATTTTTCGTTCAGCGCTTGTTTAGCGGTGTTGAATTAGAAGGGGATGAAGATGCCGGATTCTTGTTCATGTTAAAAGAAAAGTATAAAGATGAATATACGTGTGCTCTGCGAGTAAGAGATTATATTCTAAAAGAATTTGGCCGTGATTTAAAAGAAGATGAAATGATTTACCTAACGATACACATTAAGCGAATCACAAAAACCAAATAAGGATTGTTACTGGTGATGCAGGCTATACCTAAATGAATTCCTCAAAAGAGGAAGTTATTTAGGTATTTTTTTATTCAATTTTAGGAGGAAGAAAGAATGAATTATTCGGAGTTAGGAAAGACGATACTGGAAAATATTGGTGGGGAGAAAAACGTCTCTAATGTAACCCATTGTGCAACACGTTTGCGCTTTAATCTGAAAGATGATCAACTGCCAAATACGAATACATTAAAAGAAACTCCCGGAATCATGGGCGTTGTGAATAAAGGTGGACAATATCAAATTATTATTGGCAGTGATGTGGGGAATGTCTATAAAGAAATCACCAACTTAAGTAGTTCTTTATCTGGTGAACAAGGAAACGATGAAAAAGATGATCGGTCAATTGTAGCAAAAGTTATTGATACGATCACCGGTATTTTTACACCAATTTTGCCAGCAATCACAGCTGCAGGGATGCTTAAAGCAGTCCTTTCTGTGTTAGTCGTTTTTGGCGTTTTGGATGTAGAGAGCCAATCTTATCAGATATTGAATTTTATGAGCGATGCAGCTTTTTATTTCTTACCGATTTTATTAGCAGTCTCATCGGCACAAAAATTTAAAGCTAATATGTATTTAGCCATCATGTTAGGAGGAATCTTGCTTCATCCAAACTTTGTCACAATGGTTGGATTGGCCAAAGAAACTGGGGAAAGCATCCATTTATTTGGACTTCCTATTTCAGCCGTGACCTACTCTTCTTCAGTTATTCCGATCATTTTATCCGTTTGGCTGATGTCTTATATAGAACCCATAGCAGACCGAATCTCGCCCAATGCGATTAAATTTTTCAGCAAACCGTTGATTACGATTGCTGTAGTGGGAACAGCTAGTTTGGTACTTGTAGGTCCGATCGGTTTCTTTATCAGTGATGCCATATCTTCTGGAATCAATGCGTTAGAAACGCTTAGCCCGTGGTTGGTACCAACAATTATTGGAGCTTTTACCCCATTATTTGTTGCTACGGGTACACACTATGGCCTTGTTCCAATTGGGATCAACAACCGGATGACGACTGGATTTGATACAGTTATTTATCCAGGAATGTTAACGTCCAATGTGGCACAAGGAGCTTCCGCACTTGCAGTAGGTTTCAAAAGTAAAGACTCGAAAGTGAAACAATTGGCTTCTTCAGCAGGTTTGACAGCACTTTTTGGAATTACTGAACCAGCTTTATATGGAGTGAATTTACGATTCAAAACGCCTCTATATGCGGCTATGATCGGTGGCGGTGTCGGTGGACTTTTTGTAGGAATGACTAAAGTAAGAAACTTTTCTGGCGGGTCTCCTGGGTTGTTGACTCTTCCAAGTTATATTGGCGATAATACATTAAGCTATTTTTATTTAGCGTGTATTGGTGCAGCAATCAGTATTGTAGTTTCTTTTGCCGTCTCTTTCCTTCTATATAAAGACCCTGCTACTGAAGAAGATGCACTAGCAGATAAAGACCGTCCAGCTGTATCAAGCAATGATAAGGATGAAGCTATCCAAACAACAGTAAGCGGAGCTGAAGAAACGGTTGTCTCACCAATGAAAGGAGAAGCCGTTGCATTATCAGAAGTAGCAGATGGCATGTTTTCAGAAGAAATATTAGGAAAAGGTATAGCTATTTTGCGGAAGAAGGATTGGTAGTTTCGCCTATATCTGGTACTGTCACCGCTACATTTGATTCGAAACACGCAATTGGTCTAACAAGTGATAGCGGTATGGAACTATTGATTCATGTCGGCATTGACACAGTGCAGTTAAACGGAGAAGGTTACCGTTACTTTGTTGAAAAAGGACAGCACGTGCAAGTTGGCGATAAGCTGATTGAATTTGACTTAGACGGCATTGCTAAACAAGGGTTTCCGATTATTACGCCTGTGATTATTACAAATGCGGTTGATTATGAAGATATTATCAGTTCTGTAGGGTCTGCTGTAGTA
>NZ_DAMDAK010000126.1:0-4642 GCF_032094055.1 Carnobacterium sp. | reverse complement strand
ACCTAATAAAGCGGCTGCTGTAGACCATAAAGGAGAAACTCCATAAGCAATCAGGCTTGCACAAATTGCTGCTCCAAGCGGAAAGCTTCCTTCCGCCGTTAAATCAGCAATGTCCAATATGCGAAAAGTTAAATAAACACCAATAGCCATGATTGACCATAATAAACCTTGTGAGATGCTGGATAATAAGATACTCATAATTATGAAATTCTCCCTTTTTTATTTCTTATTTTGGTACGCTAATGCTTTCAGGATCTATGCCTAGAGCTTTAGCCATTTCTTCGTTAATAACCAGTTCTAAGTTTTTTGAAGTTTCAATAGAAAGTTCGGCTGGATCAGCACCTTCCTTGATGATTTTCAAAGCCAATTCTGCTGTTTGTCCGCCTAAATCAGAATAGTTGATGCCATAAGTTGCTAAAGCTCCTGCGTCTACCATCTCTGCTGAACCTGGAACAACTGGTAGTTTGTACTCTGTCGCGATTTCCCCAACAGTCGGCATAGTACTTGCTAATGTGTTATCTGTAGGAATATAAACAGCTTCAACTTCTTGCGCTAAAGTCGTCATAACTTGTTGCACATCATTTGTCGTTGTTACGGTTAAAACCTTCACTTTTACTCCTTGGTCTTCAAGGGCTTTTTCAGCTAAATCAGCTTGGATTTTTGAATTTGGTTCGCTGGAGTTATAGATAATTCCAATTGTCTTTGCTTCTGGAGCTATTGATAACAACAAAGCAATTTGCTCTTCAATGGGAACCATATCACTTGTACCAGTCAAATTACCTCCCGGTTTTTCCGTACTCTCAACTAATCCTGCATCAACTGGATCTGTAACAGCTGTAAATAAAATAGGGTCTTCTTTTGTACTGTTCGCTACTGCTTGAGCAGCAGGAGTTGCAATTGTCAGGATGACATCATTTTCTCCAGCTAATCGCTCACTCATACTTTGCAGATTAGACTGATCTCCTTGCGCATTTTGGTAATCTACCGTTAAGTTTTCCCCCTCAACATATCCCTCTTCTTCCAGCTTAGCTAAAAAACCTTTGCGTGCTAACGATAAAGAGTCATGTTCCATATACTGCAATATTCCTATATTGATCTCTTCTCCTTTATCTGCTTTATCAGAATTGCCGCATGCTGCTAATACCAATCCTGCAGTTAGTGCTACTAGACTTAATAATGTTTTCTTCATTTTCTTTTCCTCCTCGTTTTTATGTTCTTTATCAAACGGAGCTAAGCAATAAACTAAAAAACACCCACTTAGATAATAAACAATCTAAGTGGGTGTTTCGTTTATTTTAAATAAAAATAAAATAAGGTCATCTATGCACCACTTAGATTAAAATTTCATCTATGTGGTACAATCAGCTCAATACAAAATGCCTTAGCCATCATAGATACAAACATTACTGTTTCCTGTTTGTATCCAAGTCTTCCCTGTCTACAAACAGTTTCTAAAATAGCTAAAGAAATAATTATTTAGTTGTAGAGAAGATACTGGTAAGCAGTTCATATTGAATTCCTCGCAATCCGTATTTGATAATACTTAGTATAAAAACAAAAGAACCTATTGTCAACAATTTTATTAAATAATTCTCATTTACTTATTAATCAGAACTCATACTGTGATTTTTCTACCATCCTTTTTCCCGTTACTCCTTGCTTTTTTTCTCAAAAGTTAGGTTTTTTTATAACTTTTTGATATAATCAACGGAGTAACTTTCTCTAACTAAGAATATGAGGTGAATTAAATTTGAAAGAACCGAAAAAAGACACTATTTCACTGTTCTTAACAAAAATCAAATCCTTTTTTGTTGCTGAAGGACAAAAACTAAAAAAGAAATGGGTCTCTTTCAAACATAATGATAAAGTAGCTAAACCCCAATCGGTCAAGGAGGAGCCACATTCTGACATCGTACCGGATAGTCAAACTCGTTCAGAAAAAGAACAAAGAACAAAGAATACACGTAAACAAACAGATTTGGATTCTGCAACTCCCAGCAATAAATTTGTTGCTGGTTTATTAGCTCTTAAAGGATGGTTCATGATGAAAGGAAAAAATTTAAAACAAACTTTCAGCACTAAATCTTCTTCTGGGAAGCATCAAAAGCAGGAAGAAAAGGAAGAGCAGCGCTCCTCCCATCATACTGTTTTATTTGGCTTCAATGTAGGTTATACTGTCTTAAAAAATCTTTTTATAGCATTTATTGTCATTTTTTTAATTGGCACTGCTTTTGCAGGCGGAGCTGGTTTAGGTTATTTTGCCTATCTCGTTTCACAAGATGAGCCTCCTACTTATGAAGAAATGAACGCAGACATCAAAAATATAGAAACGACTTCTTCTATTTATTATGCCGGTGGAGAATTGATCAGCGATTTGAGAACAGACTTAAAAAGAACTTCTATTCCTTTAGCTGATATGTCTCCACTTGTTCAACACGCTATTGTCGCAACAGAAGATGAATACTTCTATAAGCATAAAGGTGTTGTCCCTAAAGCTGTTGCTCGTGCTTTATTTCAAGAAGTAATTGGATCGTCTTCTACTTCAGGCGGATCTACTCTTACACAACAGCTGATTAAGCAGCAAATTTTAACAAATGAAGTTTCATTTAAACGAAAAGCAAATGAAATCTTACTCGCTTATCGTTTAGAAAATTATTTTACAAAAGATGAGATTCTAGAAGCTTATTTAAATGTTTCTCCATTTGGCCGCAATAATCGCGGGGAGAATATTGCGGGTCTTCATGAAGCTGCCTTAGGAATATTTGGCGTTTCTCCTAGCGATCTAACATTGCCGCAAGCTGCTTTTATTGCTGGGTTACCACAAAACCCCATTATTTATAGTCCATATACACAGAATGGAGAAACTAAAGAAGATCTGGCTCCAGGATTATCTCGAAAAGACGAAGTCCTTTTTAGAATGTTCCGTGAAGGATATATCAATAAAAAAGAATATGCAGATGCTAAATCATATGATTTAACTGCTGATTTTGTTCAACAAGATAGTTCAAATCAGCCAAATAACTCTTACCTTTACAATGCTGTTGAAAAAGAAGCTCGCAAAATCTTAATGGAAAAATTATATACAGCCGATAAATTAACGGCTTCAGACTTAGCAGCTGATAAAAGTTTGTATGATGAATATTACGAAAAAGCTGATCAACAATTACGAATGAAAGGCTATAAGATCCATTCGACTATTGATAAACCTGTCTACGAAGCTATGCAGAATGTAGTCGCTGCTAACGCAGACAGCTTAGGTTATAAAAAAGAAATTAATTGGACTAATCCAGACACTGGTGAAACGACGACGATCATTGAGCCGGTTCAAAATGGTAGTGTCTTAATGAATAATGCTACTGGGGCTATCATTTCTTTTGTCGGCGGTGTGGATTTTGAGCTTTCACAAATCAACCATGCGTTAGATATGAAGGGTCGCTCACCCGGCTCAACAATTAAACCCCTTTTAGTGTACGCACCTGCCCTAGAAAATGGTACCATTACTCCAGCGACTATCGTTCCAGAAACTAAACTAGTCGTGCCTGATGGAACAAATGGAACTCATGAAATTACCAATGATGGTGGACAAGTACCCAATACGTGGGTTAGTGCACGTGAAGGTTTAGCAAAATCAAGTAACTTAGTTACAACAAGAATTTATTTAGAAATGCAGAAATCATTTGTTCCTGGAGAATATCTGCCAAAAATGGGTATTGGAACAGATTCAATTTCTGAAAAAGAATATGCTAATGCGGCTTTAGCCATTGGCGGAACAGAAGGCGGCGCATCTGTGTTAGAACAAACAAATGCATTTGCTACTTTAGCTAATAAAGGAACGTATACGGAAAATTATATGATCGAATCTATCGAAGATTCATCCGGTACTGTTATTTATCAGCACGAAACTAAGTCAAATCCGGTCTTCTCCCCTCAAACAGCTTATCTCACTATTGATATGCTGCGAGACGTTTTAGATGCCGGAACGGCTACCGAAGTTAAAGGTCAGTTGAATTTTAGTGCAGATTTAGCTGGAAAAACGGGTACTTCTGAAAATCAAAAAGATATTTGGTTTGTTGCTAGTACCCCTCAAGTAACATTAGGGTCTTGGATTGGCTATGATAATTCTGTTGAAGATAATTATTTAGATAATTATTCAGGAGTTGGCAGTTCTGGTCGACGGAATCGTGCTTTTTGGGCCAAACTTGCGAATGCTGTTAATAATGCTAACCCAGCTATTATGGGTGCAAATCAGTCTTTCCAACAACCAGAAGGAATCGTTTCTACTACAGTTAATAAAAAAACGGGGATGAAAGCTGGGAAAGTTACTTTAGGTAACGGTAAAGTTGCTACTGTCTCTGGGGAAACACAGACAGAAATCTTTAATAACCAATTCCTTCCTGGAACAACAACTTATAATTTTGCTATTGGAGCAAATGAAAAAGAGTTGCAAGACTATTGGGGCGGAATTGCATCTGCGGAAGCTAAAGAAAAAGCCCAAAAAAAAGCTAAAGAAGAAGCAGATAAAAAAGCTAAAGCCGATGCTGAGAAGAAAGCCAAAGCTGAATCTGACGCTAAGGCTAAAGCTGACGCTGAGAAAAAAGCCAAAGCTGAATCTGACGCTAAGGCTAAAGCTGATGCTGAGAAA
>NZ_DAMDAK010000125.1:281-4668 GCF_032094055.1 Carnobacterium sp. | reverse complement strand
TAGAAAAAACAGATAGAGATGCAGATTTAAAAACTCTTTTAGAAGCAGATAAAGAAACTAGAAAAAGAGTTCTAACTTGGATTTAAAGGAGAGATAGAATGGTAACAACAATAATTACTTTTATACTCGTCTTTAGCATTTTAGTTATTTTCCATGAATTTGGGCATTACTATTTTGCTAAAAAAGCGGGTATTTTGGTAAGAGAATTTGCAATTGGCTTTGGTCCAAAAATTTTTTCTTACCGTAAAAATGAAACCACGTTTACTATTCGAATTTTGCCGATTGGTGGATACGTTCGAATGGCGGGATACGAAGAAGAAGCAGAAATTAAACCGGGTATGCCTGTCGGAGTTCTTTTAAACGAACAAAATGAAGTAACTACTATCAATACGTATAAGAAAAAACAACTTTTAAAAGCAGTTCCTTTAGAAGTTAGTGCAATCGATTTAGAAAAAGACTTGTATATTGAAGGGTATATGGCTGGTAATGAATCAGAATTTGTGCATTATTCCGTAAAACGTGATGCTATGTTGATTGAAGAAGATGGAACAGAAGTACAAATTGCACCGTTAGATGTTCAATTTCAAGCAGCTAGTTTACCTCAACGAATGATGACTAATTTCGCAGGACCTATGAACAATATTATTTTAGCAATTGTTGCGTTTATAGTAATGGCTTTTCTGCAAGGCGGAGTTGTCAGTGATGCCAATAAACTAGGACCGGTTATGGCAGATAGCGTAGCTCAACAAGCTGGCTTGTCTGAAGGCGACCAAGTAGTCCAGATCAATAATAAAAAAATTTCTACTTGGACTGAAATGGTGAAGATCATTCAAGAAAGCCCCGGTCAATCTTTAATGTTTACTGTGAAGTCCTCAGATGGATCCAACAAGCAACTCGTTGTTATCCCTGAAACCACTAAAGGAAGCGATGGTTCAGAAGTAGGAATTATCGGCGTACAAGCTTCTTTGGATAAATCTTTAGGAGCAAAATTATTATTTGGCTTCACTTATACTTGGACCGTGATTGTACAAATTGTTAGTGCTCTAGGCTCTATCTTTACTAAGGGCTTTTCTATTGATATGTTTGGTGGACCAGTAGCTATTTATGCAACGACAGAAGCGGTTGTTAAAACTGGGTATATTGGTATCGTTAATTGGTTAGCTGTTTTAAGTATTAACTTAGGAATTATCAATTTGCTGCCGGTGCCAGCATTAGATGGCGGAAAGCTACTCTTGAATATCATTGAAGGAGTAAGAGGTAAGCCGCTAAGTCCAGAAAAAGAAGGCCTTATTACGATAATCGGTGTAGGGGCCTTACTGTTATTAATGGTTCTGGTAACATGGAATGATATCCAAACTTATTTTTTGAAATAAGTAAAAAAGAGCGAGAATTGCTTTATAATTGAACGTACTAAAGGAGATAATGAATAATCATGAAACAATCGAAACTATTTGTGCCAACTTTAAGAGAAACTCCTAATGACGCAGAAGTGTTGAGTCATCAGTTATTATTAAGAGCTGGGTATATTAGACAAATTTCTAGTGGGGTTTATAGCTATTTGCCATTAGCTAACCGAGTGTTAGAAAAAATAAAAACGATTATTCGCGAAGAATTTGAAAAAATTGATGCGGTTGAAATGCTGATGCCATCTCTTTTGCCACGTGAATTATGGGAAGAATCGGGGCGTTATGAAACCTATGGAGATGATTTAATTAAATTATCCGATCGTCACGGACGAGATTATTTACTAGGACCAACGCATGAAGAAGCTTTCACTGCATTGATCCGCGATGAAATAGCTTCTTATAAACGTTTGCCTTTATCGTTATATCAAATTCAAACAAAATTCCGCGATGAAAAACGACCACGTTCTGGGTTGTTAAGAGGCCGAGAGTTTCTTATGAAAGATGCATATTCTTTCCATGACAGCTATGAAAGTCTGGATAAAACGTATTTGGATTTTGAAACTGCGTATACACGTATCTTTGAGCGCTGTGGATTAGATTTTAGAGGAATCATTGGGGATGCTGGCGCAATGGGCGGCAGCGATTCGAAAGAGTTTATGGCAATCTCTGATTCTGGCGAAGACACTATTGCTTATTCAGATTCAAGCGATTATGCCGCTAACTTAGAAATGGCCACTAGTTTCTATATGCGGAAGAAGTCGCATGAAATTGAAAAAGAGCTGGAAAAAATTGCTACACCTGATAGCAAAACAGTGGAAGAAGTAGCAGCATTTTTGAAAGTAGAGACACGTGATGTGATGAAGAGTTTGCTGTTTATTGCAGACGGTTCTCCAATTCTAGTTGTTATCCGAGGCGATCATGAAGTCAACGAGGTAAAATTAAAGAACTTCTTACAGGCAGACTTTTTAGAGTTGGCTACAGATGAAGAAGCGGAAACCTATTTGGGTGTTAATTTTGGTTCGATTGGACCAGTTGGTGTTCATAAAGACATACGTGTATTAGGTGATGTGTATGTGCAAGATATGGCTAATGCGGTAACTGGAGCCAATGAAGCTGGCTACCATTACATGAACGTTAATCCTGAACGTGATTTATCAGTAGAAGCTTACGTTGACTTGCGTTTTGTGCAAGAAGGCGAACTATCCCCTGACGGACAAGGCGTATTGAAATTTGCTAAAGGAATTGAAATCGGACATATTTTCAAATTAGGTACTCGTTATTCTGAAGCAATGGGAGCGACTGTTTTAGACAAAAATGGACGTTCTATCCCTGTGATCATGGGTTGTTATGGAATCGGAGTCAGTCGCTTACTTTCAGCTATTGCTGAACAACAAAGTGACGAAAGCGGATTGAATTGGCCGCGTCAATTAGCACCTTACGAGTTGCATTTGGTGCCGGTTAATATGAAGTCTGCAGAACAAGTCAACCTATCAGAGGAACTATACCAGATTTTACAAGAAGCCGGATTTTCAGTTTTAATGGATGATCGTACAGAACGAGTAGGTGTCAAATTTGCAGATTCTGATTTGATTGGTTTGCCTATTCGGATTACAGTAGGAAAAAAAGCTGTAGATGATATCGTAGAAGTAAAAATCCGTAAAACAGGTGAGACTATTGAAGTGCGTAAAGACGAAATGGTCGCAACAATGGGAATTTTATTGAACCCTGAAAATAACTAATGAAAAAAAGAAAAGGGAGTTCATACAAGTACAGTATTTGTCTTGTCTGTGCTTCCTTTGCTTTCTTTTTTTATGATAGATGAAGAATCACCGGCAATTGAAAGGAGTCGCTCATGAGTTTAAATCAAGAAGAATTGTTTCAAAAATTACTAGAACAAATAGGGTTAGATCAAGCAGTCGAGTACCGATCTTATTTTGAAAAAGCGCAAATTCAAAAAGTTACGGTGCATAAATTATCTAAAACATGGCATTTTCAATTTCAATTTGAAGATATTTTACCATTTGAGGTATATCAGTTATTATCTGAAAAACTGCAGCTTGCGTTTAATTCAATCGCTGCCATTGAAGTTTCCATTGTAACCTATACCCCTAATGTGACTGTCGAAAAGCTGGAACATTATTGGGCAACAGCAGTTAAAAAAAGCGGTGTTTCTTCTCCGCTCTGTGATCGGCCTTTTCAAGAACAGTTTCCCATGATGGAAGGGAAAAAAATTCTATTTTTAGTAGAAAATGAAGTTGTAAAAAGTCATTTAGTCAATCAGTATTTGCCTCCTGTAGAACTTGCCTATCAAAAATTAGGTTTTCCAGCTTTTAAAATAGAGCCTATTATTGATGAAGTTATTCATGAACAAAAAATTACTGAATTTAAAGCAAAAAAAGAAGAAGCTGATGCTCTTTTAAGTATTCGTGCCAGCGAAAACTTGAAAAAAGCAGAGGAAGAAAAAAAACGCCACAAAGATATGGGGATCGAATCGGTCATGAAAGGACCAATTGTTTTAGGCCGTAAAATCACGGATAAAGAAGAAATAAAACAAATGGATCAAATCTTAGAAGAAGAAAGACGGGTTACGATCGAAGGATTTGTATTTGATGTGGAAATACGTGTATTGCGTTCTGAACGTCAATTAATGATTATTAAGATAACGGATTATACTTCTTCGTTTACGGTGAAAAAGTTTTCAAATTCACCAGAAGACGAAGCCGCTTTTGCCGCTTTGAAAAAAGGAATGTGGGTTAAAGCTCGCGGCAGCGTTCAAGAAGATAACTTTATGCGCGACTTAGTTTTAAATGCCCAAGATATTACTGAATGTTTTCATGAGGAACGAAAAGATACGGCAGCTGAAGGCCAAAAGCGTGTTGAAATGCATCTACATAGCAATATGAGTACAATGGATGCCACAAATAATATGACTGATTTAGTAGCTCAGGCCGCAAAATGGGGCCATCCGGCAATTGCTATCA
>NZ_DAMDAK010000125.1:0-271 GCF_032094055.1 Carnobacterium sp. | reverse complement strand
TGAAAATTTTATATGGCATTGAAGCAAACATTGTGGATGATGGGGTTCCAATTGCTTACAACTCCCAAAATATTGAATTGAGTGAAGCAACTTATATTGTCTTTGACGTAGAAACGACCGGTTTATCAGCTGTTTATAACAAAATTATTGAGCTATCGGCTGTTAAAATGTATAAAGGGAATGTAATCGAAAAATTTGAACAGTTCATAGATCCTGGACATCCTTTATCCCAGACAACGATTAATTTAACGGGTATTACAGATGATATGGT
>NZ_DAMDAK010000124.1:2846-4868 GCF_032094055.1 Carnobacterium sp. | reverse complement strand
CAAATTGTTCCGATTTAGGGTCACACCTTCGTGGTCAACCAACGCCGACCGGTCAACATCAGTGTCAAAAATCACACCTAAATCTGCTTTGTTTTTTAAAACAGCTGTTTGGATGCTGTGCATCGCTTCTTGGTTATCTGGGTTAGGAATATGATTAGAAAAATTTCCGTCCGGTTCCAAAAATTGACTGCCTTTTATATTCGCACCTAATTTTTCTAAAACTTCTGTTGCAAAGAAACCGCCCGCTCCATTGCCAGCATCTACAACAATATGACGTCCAGTCAGCGGTTGCTTATAATTAGCTGGATCATTGATCCCTTTTTGAATTTTAGCAACTAGATCAGCAGCATAATCTGAGAGCAAGGATTTTTTTATCACTGTTCCTTTGCTGTTTTCCCAAGTAATGTAGTTTGATGCTGCATTTTTTAAAATGTATGCAATGTCCTCATGTTCCGCACCGCCGTCTTTAGTAAAAAACTTTAATCCATTGTATTCATATGGTAAGTGACTAGCTGTTATCATGAGTGCTGCATCACACTGATACTCTTCATATTGTGTCGACATAAACATAGCCGGTGTTGTCGCTAACCCAGCATCAATAATATCTATCCCGATTTTTGTTAAGTTCTCAATCAGAATAGTCTGAATACGTTGCGCAGATAACCGACTATCATAACCGATTGCTACTTTTATAGCATGTGCTTGATCAACCGGCAGCTGTTTAACTTCTTTTAACCAAACTGCCAATCCATATGCGATACGTTCAATCCGTTCATCTGTTAAGGTTACTTGGTTATCATCTGTTTGTATGGCAATTCCACGAATATCGGAGCCATTTTGTAAACCGGCTAGCCCTGAATCTGATACCGCTGACATCCTTCTACCTCCTCTGACCTATTAGTATTAGAGATTTACCCATCTGTGTAAATAATCGTACATTTTAGTAGCGTCTTCTTCGTCTTTCGAAATAATTAAACAGGTATCGTTTCCAGCAATCGTTCCCACTTTCTCTGGAAAATCAATGGCATCCATTAAAGCACCAATAACATGAGCATTCCCAGGGATAGTCATCAATATAGTCATAAATTGAACGCGTGTTAGTTTAATAACGACTTCGCTTAATGTTGATTGCAATTTTTCTTCATTAGACATTTTATTATTCTGAAAAAGGGCATACTTAACATTTCCATTTGAAGTAGTTGTTTTCACCAAATGCATTTCTTTAATATCACGAGAGATTGTTGCTTGAGTTGCCTCTACCCCTTCTTCTTTGAGGTAATGCAACAACTCTTCTTGCGTACCAATGTCATAATTATTAATTATTTGCTTGATAGCTAATTGACGATTTGATTTTTTCACTGTCAGACCTCCTTATAATTAAACGATTCTTTATTATTATACCAAAAAAAAGATGAATCCGCTTATATTTCATCATTTCTTTCCAAAAAGATGAATAAAAATTCTTTTTGAAAAGATTGGAATTATTCAACATGATTTGTTATAATCAATAAATAAATATAAATATTCTTTCGTTGATGAAGAGAGTACTGTTTGGGATTGTTTTAAGCGAGTTGGGACGGTGTGAGCCAATAGCAAAAAAAACAGGAAGCGCACTTTTGAGAAAATAATTTGAAATTAGTAAAATTATTCGGTTTTGTTTGCCGTTATCTAAAAACAAGTGGTTTTGTCGTTTAGGCAAAGCAACAAGAGTGGTACCGCGGGCTCAACCTCGTCTCTTTTTTGATTTAATCATTGAATCAAATCAGAGGCTTTTTTTGCGTCTACGATTAAGAAATAAATCAATCCATTTATATAGGAGGAAAAAAAATGAATTACAAATTAGTGATTGCTGAAGCTTTACACCAGCAAATCGGTGATACTTTACCAATGGAAACAATTTTCAACCTGCTTGAAAAGCCTAAAACAGCAGAACATGGAGATGTGGCTTTTCCTACTTTCACATTAGCAAAAACTTTTCGTAAAGCTCCTCAACTCATTGCTGCTGAATTAGGTGAAGTGGTT
>NZ_DAMDAK010000124.1:0-2836 GCF_032094055.1 Carnobacterium sp. | reverse complement strand
TTCTCCAATTATTGAAAAAATTGAAGTAGTTGGGCCTTACTTAAACTTCTTCTTAGCTAAAAAAGCAGTTAGTACAGCTGTTCTATCAGATGTATTGCAAGAAGGGGCTCATTATGGAGACCTAACTATCGGAGAAGGGAAAAATGTTCCAATCGATATGTCTTCTCCTAACATTGCTAAACCCATTTCAATGGGACATTTGCGTTCAACGGTTATCGGAAATGCCTTGGCTAATATCTATCGCAAAGTCGGCTATCAACCTATTAAAATCAATCATCTTGGGGACTGGGGTACGCAATTCGGTAAGTTGATTGTCGCTTATAAACTATGGGGAGATGCAGATGCCATTGCTGCTGAACCAATTGCTGAGCTCTTACGCCTTTATGTAAAATTCCATTCTGTGGCTGAAGAAAAACCAGAACTTAATGACAATGCACGTGAATGGTTTAAAAAATTAGAAGATGATGAACCTGAAGCTGTTTCTCTTTGGCAATGGTTCCGAGAAGAATCTTTGAAAGAGTTCAATCATATTTATGATATGTTGGACATCCACTTTGATTCCTTTAACGGAGAAGCTTTTTATAACGATAAAATGGATGAAGTCGTGAACCTTCTGGAAGAAAAAGATTTATTGAAAATCAATCAAAATGCCAGTATCGTTGACTTAGAAAAGTACAATTTAAACCCAGCATTGATTAAAAAATCAGACGGTGCTACTTTATATATTACTCGTGATTTAGCTGCAGCTATCTACCGCAAACGCACTTATGATTTTGCCCAAAGCTTATATGTAGTTGGAAATGAACAAAGCAACCACTTTAAACAATTAAAAGCTGTTTTAACTGAAATGGGCTATGAATGGTCGGATGATATGCACCATGTTCCATTTGGCTTAATCACACAAGGTGGCAAAAAGCTTTCTACCCGCCAAGGAAAAATCGTATTGCTTGAAGAAGTTTTAAATGAAGCAATCGGCTTAGCTCATCAACAAATTGAGGAAAAAAATCCTGATTTGCCAAATAAAGATGAAGTCGCTGATCAAGTTGGAATTGGTGCGGTCATTTTCCATGACTTAAAAAATGATCGCTTGAACAACTTTGACTTTGTTATTGAAGAAGTTGTGCGTTTTGAAGGCGAAACAGGTCCTTATGTCCAATACACAAGAGCACGTGCAATGAGTATTTTACGCAAAGCTGGAGTTGTAGACATGGATGCTGCTGGAGAATATGCATTAGACGATCCTTACAGCTGGGAAATCATTAAATTATTACAAGAATACCCTGATATCGTTCAAAGAGCTTATAATAAACTGGAACCTTCCGTTATTGCTAAACATGCACTTCACTTAGCGCAAGCTTTTAACCGCTACTATGCAAACAGCAAAGTCTTAGTTGAGGATGCAGAAAAACCTGCACGTTTAGCTTTAGTCCAATCTGTTGCCGCAGTTCTAAAAGAGGACTTGCGATTATTAGGAGTCAAAGCTCCCGACCAAATGTAGCATTAGAAAAAAGAACAAAACAACTAAAAACCAACAAAGCTGCTATTCTTTGATTGAATAGCATAAACCTCCCAAAGACTAGTGATTTCTTTATTCTTTGGGAGGTTCTATATTTTTAGTCAACTTTCAAAAAAGAAAAAATAGAATCAAGCTCGATTTTAGTAAAATTTTCTGCCGCTTTTTTCCTCTCTTCTATTTCTTTAAGCTGGATGATAAAAATAACTTGTATTCAAGAAACGATAATTTAAATCGCTTTATTTCTTAAGGTTCGTGTTTAGCGACAATAAAACGACTATTTTTTTATTTATTATGGAAATATACCGGAAATGATACAATTATTGATTGCATTCTGTTTTCAAAAGAACTATGATGATAAATGGCATAATTCTATATTCATTTAGGAGGAAAGTACGTTGAATAAATTCTTTCAATTAGAACAAAATAAAACAACTGTACAAACAGAAGTTTTAGCTGGATTAACAACATTTTTAACAATGGCTTATATTATTGTCGTTAATCCGGTCATTTTATCCGCTGCTGGGATCCCATTCAATCAAATTTTTATGGCAACCATTGTTTCAGCCGTCGTTGGTACTACTTGGATGGCTTTAGCAGCTAATTACCCAATTGGTGTTGCACCTGGTTTGGGTTTAAATGCTTATTTTGTCACCGTAGTAGCTGGCGGGGTCGACTACAAAACAGCTTTTTCTTCTGTTTTTGTAGCAGGAGTCATCTTTTTACTACTTTCTTTTACAACTTTCCGAGAACGGCTGATTGGTGCTATTCCTGAAACTCTAAAATCAGCTATTACTGCTGGTATCGGTTTATTTATTGCCTTTGTCGGCTTACGTTTAGCCGGTGTTATTGTCGGAAATGAAGAAAGTTTAGTCGCATTGGGTAATCTTCATGATCCAGCTGTTCTGTTAACATTATTTGGGATCGTATTAAGTGTCGTACTTATGGTGTTAAATGTTAAAGGAGCTCTTTTTATCGGGATGGTCGTTCTCACATTCATCAGCTATGTTATGAAGTTGATTCAATTTGACGGATTTATAGCCTTGCCTAATTTCGGCTCAGAATTAATGATCACTAATCCCATCACTCCTTTTACCGATATTGTCTCTCATGGCCTATATGGCGCCGTAATTTCATTCTTGTTGATAACTGTTTTTGATACTACCGGAACTATGATCGGTGTCACGAAAAAAGCCGGCTTGATGAAAAACGGTACTTTAAAAAATGCCAAGCAAGCTTTGTTATCCGATGCTCTTGGAACTACGGTAGGATCGATTTTCGGCACGAGTCCCACTACTGCTTTTGCTGAATCTGGTACGGGGG
>NZ_DAMDAK010000123.1:0-5006 GCF_032094055.1 Carnobacterium sp. | reverse complement strand
GCTGGCGGGCGTACAGGTTTAACTGCTTTAACGATCGCTGTTCTTTTTGCTTTATCTAGCTTCTTCTATCCCTTGTTCAGCGTGATTTCTAGTGTATCCGCCATTACTTCTCCAGCTTTAGTTATTGTAGGAACTCTTATGATGGCCAGCACAGCTGAAATCGATTGGTCTGACCTATCTGAAGCATTTCCAGCTTTTATTGTCATCTTAACGATGCCGCTTACCGGCAGTATCGCAACTGGTCTGGCTTTAGGCTTCATTACTTACCCAATTACAAAAGCCGTCAAAGGACAAGCAAAAACGGTTCACCCTTTTGTTTATCTTTTTGCCGTGTTATTTATTATCCAACTTTTCTTCTTAACCTAATTATAAGCTAACGAAAAAACACTTTAGTAACAGCACATAAGTCTGTTATTAAAGTGTTTTTATCTGCTTTTAACTAATAAATCAATTGCTTCTTGAATGCTTTCTTGGTTGCTCAGACCTTCGTTCATACTTTCAGCAACGCACTCCACTAAATTTTCAGCTACAATGATTCCCATAGCCCGATCAATGCTTGTGCGGATAGCAGATAATTGAGTAATGACACTTTTACAGTCCTGCCCTTCTTCGATCATCTTAATTACACCGCGCATTTGTCCTTCTGAACGTTTGATTCGATTGATCACTTTTAAATTAGGGTCTTTTATTTTACTATCTTGTTCCAATCAAACTACCTCCAATATGTTCTACTGTCTGTTTCTATTATTTTTGTTGACTCCGTTTTAAAGTAAATTTTTTCGGTACTGGGTCGAAACCGCCTTTTACTAATGGGTGGCACCTTAAGATCCTCGCTATTCCCATTAACGTTCCTTTTAAAGCACCATGACGGTCAATCGCTTCGATTGCATAACTTGAACAAGTAGGGTAATAACGACAGGTTGGCGGAAATAAAGGCGATATGCCTTTCTGATAAGCTCTGATTGCTTTAATAAAGATTTTTTTCATATTTCTTCCCACCTTCTTTCATCATATTATACCCAGCACCGTATACTTTGTAAAGTAGATCCTTTTTTTACAATAAAAACTCTCTAAAAGACAGATGTACTCTTTTAGAGAGGAGAATGTAATTAAGCTAATTTATCATTTTCATAGCGGTGTGTCAATTCCATATTCACAAAATCTTGTTGGCGCAAAGCTTCATAAATTAAAATTGCCGCAGTATTTGAAAGGTTTAATGAACGAATATGGGTATCATCCATTGGAATTCGTAAGCAGTCTTCTTCATGCTCCCGCATAAACTCTTCCGGTAAACCAGTAGTTTCTTTACCGAAAATAAAATAATGATCTTTTTCAACATCGGTATAGTTGACATCACTATAGGTTTGGTGTCCGAACTTGGTAATCAAATGAAGCTGCCCTTCTTTTGCGCTTTCTAGAAAATCCGGCAAACTGGCGTGATAGGTAATGTTTACTTCACTCCAATAATCTAGCCCCGCTCTTTTTAACTGTTTATCATCCGTTGAAAAACCTAATGGTTCAATCAAATGCAATTGTGTATTGGTTCCCGCACATGTTCTGGCAATGTTTCCAGTATTGGCAGGGATTTGAGGTTCAAATAAAACGATATGGTTTGGCATCTTTTTTTTCCTCCTGAATAGTTACTTTCTTTTGTCTTTTTTATCTTTAATAGCGGAAATCGCTTGTTCTATTTCAAATCGAGCTTCTGGGTCCGTCTCTTTTTCAACTGCTTCTTCTAAAAATTCCAAAACTAATTCATCTTTATAAGAAACAATTTTAGCAATTGACCAAGCGGCTGTTCCACGAATAACTGGACGAGGATCTTCTTCAATACACCGCAACAACTCTGGCAGAGCCGACTTATCGCGGTAATTCCCTAAAGCTATGATCGCATTGCGCTGCAGCGGCTTTTTTCCACGCCAAGAACCTGCCATGCGGCCAAATTGTTCTTTAAAATCCCGATTGCTGATCGTGAGCATCGGTTTTAATTTCGGCATCACTTTTTCTGGTTCAGGTTCCATTTCTGGATGAAAATGGGCACTTTTCCCTTTGTTATAAGGACAGACGATTTGACAAATATCACAGCCATAAATAACATGCCCCATTTTCCGCCTAAATTCTTCAGGCATCATTCCTTTTGTTTGGGTCTGATAAGAAAGGCATTGTTTAGCATTCATACGTCCATCTCCAAGCAAGGCACCTGTTGGACAAGCATCTACGCAGCGAGTACAATCACCGCAACCAAAAGAGACAGCTTTATCACTAGGAAAATCTAAATTTGTAATGATTTCACCTAAGTAAACATATGAACCGTATTCTTCTGTAATCAGCAAACCATTGCGGCCTATAAAGCCTAATCCTGCTCGCTGAGCAACTGCTACATCAACTAATTCTCCAGTATCGACCATGGGTTTATACGTAACAGTATTTCCTGCTTCTTGACGAATGTAGTCAATCAATTGATTCATTTTTTCGCGTAAAATGTCATGGTAATCTGTCCCCCATGATGCACGGGCAAACTCTCCCCTTCTTTCTCCTTTTACACGAGGCGGCGGATTTTCTATTTTAGTTGGATAAGCTAAAGCTATGGAGATGATCGATCGTGGATTTTTAAAAATCAATTCAGGATAAACACGTTCTTGGATATTTTTGTGCTCAAAACCAGAATGATGGCCTTTGGCTTGTTGCGCTGTTAACTTGCTCTCCAATTCAATAAATGGTTCAGCCGTTGTGAAGCCAATTTTATTGATGCCGATCCGTTTGCTCTCCACAATAATTTTTTCTTTGAGCTCTGCTTGCATCACCGTCAACTAGATCCACCCCTTCACATCAGAACTTTTCTACTTATTTTAGCATAATTTTTTTAAAAAGTTCATCCATTTTCCTCAATTTGGTAGACAATAGCATAACCTATACTAAATATCAAAAAAACAAAAAAAACGCATCGCTTCGGTGTCCAGCACTGCGAAACGATACGTTAATGAAGCTTTTTTAAGTTTCACTAACTTTTATCAAAATCTGATGGATTCCTGATAAAAACGAATGAACAAAAATAGCTTATACGTAATATAACACTGATAGACATATCTTGCAACCAAGAAAGCCCAATTGATACAATTGGAAGCGTTCGCCAAAAAAACAAAACTTCACAAATCAGACACAATTCCTTTCCTAAGTAATCCCAATCAATAAACAAACGTCTACTGTCACACTTGTCAGCGGGTGTTCCAGCGCATATTGCTTAGCAGACTCGCTGGCTCCCCAGCTTAGTGGCGTCATTTTCATTAAATCTTTAAAATCCTCATCCGTTAAAGGAAATTGATACCGAACACGTTGCGTTGCTATTGATGAAAAATGTTCATTGAATTTTTTGATTACTAACTCATTAGAATAATCTTGTCTATCTACTTGATCATGATAAAAAAGAGCACGCAACTCCATTAAATAATCTTTTTCTGGTACAACTTTTATCACTTGGCCGCCCGGTTTCAATAGGCGCTCAAATTCTTGGTAATTGGAAGGCGAAAAAATATTCAAAATGGTATCGTATTGCTTCGTTGCAAAAGGCGACTGAGCTAAATCAGCTACGCACCAAAAAGCGCTGGTAAAATGACTTGCAGCTAACTGGATCGCATCTTTAGAAATATCAAAACCGATTTTTTGACCTTTTAAACCTAATCCTGTTAAATAATTTAATTGCGAGCCTTCACCGCAACCTATATCCAAAAGATTACCGGTTGATTTATTTGTAATTTGTTGATAAACAGAATCCAGTAAGGGGTTGAACAAGCCTGCTTGAGCTATCTGGAACCGTGCGGTCAGCATTTCTTTATCGTATTCGTTTTTTGAGCCTTTCAACAAAAAATAAAGAGTACCTTTTTTTGACAGATCAAATAAATGACCCGATTCACACCGTAAGCTTCTGTTTTCTACTTGTTGGAAAGCTTGGCAACAAACTGGACACTGAAACAAATCCATTTGTTCGGTTAAGAATTGTGCTGCTGAATCAATTTTTTTCACATTATAGCCTCTTTCTATCCTTCTAATTCAATCGTTTTTTTCAATTGGATCATCAATGGTTTTAACCAATCTATTAAATTACCAGTTGGGAAACCTTCTGCTTCAATTTTAGCAACCTTCAGGTAATAATCATGAGCTACACTAAACGGTGATTGTTTCTCTTGATCATTTGTATAGAACACATCTGCTTTTTTTGCTAGACTTTCTTCTAACCAATCAACAAAATCAGCAATAGAGATAGCCTGATCAGCGCTCGCATTGTAGATCCCACTTTTTTTATTTTCAATCAACCATACGATGGCTTTAGCTGCTTCACTTCCTTTAATAAAGCTTGTTTTAGCATCTTTTTGATAAAAGTAAAAGGGCTTTTCTTGCAACACTTTGCGGATATAAAAATGCAATCGCTCTGTATAATCATCTGTATCCAACACGATCGGAATTCTTAATGCAACTACGGGAAAGCTGGCTTGTTGAAACAAAACTGCTTCAGCTTGTCGTTTGCCTTCTCCATAAGTCACTTCTTTCTTTGAATCTATCTGATAATGCCAGGGATCAAAATCAATTTCGCTATAACCTGATTTTTCTCCTTCATAAACAGCTAAAGTAGAAGTTAAAAAATAACGGTGGATTTTCCCACTCAATTTTTCAAGAATCAAATCGGCATCTTCTTTTGTAAAACAGATATTATCTAACACCATATCCCATGTTTCTTGTTGAAGCGTCGACCACCCTTCGTGCTTTCCATCTGCTCGATCGATAATGATCCGATCGACCTGATCTCCAAAGTCATCTGAGTGGATCCCACGCGTAGCAATGGTTACTTCATAATTTTTTTCAAGCAGCAATTCAACAGCTTTTTTGCCAAAAAATCGTGTTCCACCAAAAACGAGTATCTTTTTCATGGTTTCACTCCTTTCTCTTTACCTTCTGTCTTACTATACCATTATTAAGAAATGGAATCACGGCTTAATCCACTAAAAACAACG
>NZ_DAMDAK010000122.1:1187-5161 GCF_032094055.1 Carnobacterium sp. | reverse complement strand
TTTTTTTGTCTGAACTTTTCTCTATCTTCGTTCTTTTTTTATTTCATCAACTGATGAGCTGCAATCAAAATATCTTCTACTTGAGGAATGGCCTGATGCTCTAATTCCTTTTGATACGGCATGGGAATGGCTTTTCCGCCTAATCGTTGAATCGGTTTTTTCAATGCATAGAAAGCTGAACTTTCTGCTACGATGCTGGCAATTTCCCCGCCAAATCCACTGCGTTTCACTGCTTCATGCACAATCAATAAACGTCCTGTCTTTTGAACAGAGGCTAGAATTGTTTTAGTATCTAGTGGAACAAGTGTCCGCGGATCGACTACTTCCAAAGAAATCCCCTCTGCTGCCAGCTGTTCTGCCGCAGCTAAGCTTTTTTGCACCATTATACCAGTTGCGACCACTGTAATGTCTTGTCCTGAACGCTTCACATCTGCTACTCCTAAAGGAATAACATATTTTTCTGCTGGTACATCTCCCATTAGCTGGTAACTTAATTTATGCTCGTAAAACATGACGGGATTATTGTCTTCAATCGCTGCATGCAGTAATCCTTTTGCATCGTAAGGTGTGGAAGGTTGGACTACTTTTAGTCCTGGAATATGAGCCGTCCAGTTTTCCAGACTCTGTGAGTGTTGAGCAGCATGTCCCGTTCCTGATCCGGCTGCCGTACGCATCACTAAAGGAACAGAAACTTTCCCGCCATACATATAATGGATCTTGGCCGCTTGATTGACTAGTTGGTCCATTGCGATCGTAATAAAATCAGAAAATTGGATTTCAATGATGGGCCGCATCCCTGTCATCGCTGCCCCTACTGCTGCCCCTGCTAACGCACTTTCTGAAATAGGTGTATTGCGAATTCGTTCCGCTCCATACTTATTGAACAAGCCTTTAGTTGCACCAAATCCGCCGCCGTATAAAGCAATATCTTCTCCCATTAAAAAAACACGTTCATCTTCAGCCAACGCTTCATCCAAAGCTTCGGTGATGGCTGCTAAATAAGTGAGTTCCCGCATTTTACTCCTCCTCATCGGCGTATACATTTGTTTCTAAATCTGCCAGTGAGGCATCTTCCATTTGCTCAGCAATTTGGATTGCTTGTTGTACTTTCAACAAACTTTCTTGTTTCCATTTATTCAAGTCTGGTTGGGTTGCCAAATTTGCAGCTAGTAATTGCTGCTCCGCCACTATAATCGGGTCTTTTGCATACCAAGCAGTTTCTTCTTCTTTTGTCCGGTATTCACGCTGGTCTGACTTCGAATGGCCCCTAAAACGATAGGTCATCGCTTCTATCAATGTCGGTCCTTCGCCTTTTCGGGCTTTTTCAATTGCCCCATGAGTGGCGTCTATAACTTCAAGCCAATTATTGCCGTCAATTGTTTTCCCTTCAAACCCATAGCTTTCCGCCCGTTTGGATAAATGAGAAATAGCTGTCATCTGATGAATCGCACTGCTCATGCCATATTGGTTGTTTTCAATGAAAAAAATAACTGGCAATTGCCAAATGGCCGCTAAGTTTAGCGCTTCATGAAAACTTCCTTCATTGGTCGAACCGTCTCCTGCATAACACACTACAACATGATCGGTTTTCTGCATATGAGCTGTTAAAGCGGCCCCCACAGCAATCGGGTAGCCGCCGCCAACAATTCCATTCGATCCTAAATTCCCATTTTTATTGTCCGCAATGTGCATGCTGCCACCTTTTCCTTGATTGGTTCCGCCTTTTTTTCCAAATAACTCGCCCATCATAGCTGCCATATCGGTTCCTTTAGCAATCGTGTTGCCGTGTCCTCGGTGAGTGGTGGTGATGTAATCAGTCGGTTTCAATAAATACCCGCTGCCAGCAGCAGTCGCTTCTTGACCGATGGATAAATGAGTCGTGCCATGTATCTTTCCAGCTGCAAACAACTCTTCTACTTGTTCATCAAAATAGCGGATTTCCCACATTGTCCGGTATATTTTTTCGAAATCTTCCTGTTCTAAACCAGCACGATTAGGCAAGCCTCGCTTCATTTTTTCCAGCTCTCCTTCCAATTCTTATTTAGCGTTCTTATTGTGTCTTAGTATAGCCCTTTTAAAGCAAGCGGGTCAATTGTTCCTGACCAGAAAAACAAGAACGTTCCAGTTTCGAATCGAATGGCAGTTAAGGACCATATGAGTAGATATCCAGACTACTTACGGTACATAAAAGGAGTTTAAATACCTTATCCTTATTTTTCTACCCACTTAAGGTCTGTATCATGAATTTATGGACCTTATGGCTGTAATTTCAAATTAGATAGAGTCCTAAACCATTTCTTTCCGCTCAAACCCGACTCTTCGCAAGAGTCTTTCTGAAAATTTTCTGTAAATTTGCTATAATAAGGATATGAACGAATACGACTCTTGATAAAGGAAGTAGATTTATGTCTTCGATCGCTAAAAAAGACTTTTTAACTAACCAAACTTATGAATTATATGAGGCAACAACAATGCCTTTTAAAAACCAAACCATTTCTCATTTTGCTTTAGCTGATAGCCTGATGACTCATATCGGAAAACAACAACAGCCCGCTGCTTTGCATTTTTGGCCAACGCAAAATTTGGTGATCCTAGGGATGATGGATACTAAACTCCCCTATTTCTCAAATGGTATAAACGTTATTCAATCTTATGGACAAGATTACATCGTTCGCAATTCGGGAGGATTAGCAGTGGTAGGAGACGCTGGAGTATTGAATTTTTCTCTTGTTTTTCCTGAAGAACCAGATGATCGTATCAGTATCGATGAAGGTTACGACTACATGTTCCGCTTGATACAAGATGTTTTCAAAGAATACGATCAAACGATTGAGGCTTACAAAATTCCTGACTCCTACTGTCCAGGCGATTTTGATTTGAGTATTAACGGCAAGAAATTCGCTGGAATTGCACAGCGCCGACTAAAAAACGGCGTGGCTATTATGATTTACCTAAGTGTCAATGGCGATCAGAAGCGACGAGCTCGCATGCTGCAGGAATTTTATACAGCCGGATTACAAGGCGAAACTGTTAAATGGCGTTTTCCGTCCATCGACCCGACTGTGATGGCGACGTTAGAAGAACTGCTCGGAGCTCCTTTAACCGTTGCTGAAGTACAAGAAAAAATCATTCAAACCTTACAAGACCGCCATTGTTTGGTCGTTCCCGGCACCTATACACCAGACATTTTAACCGTTTACGAAGAAAGCAAAGAAAAAATGATTCGCCGAAATCTGCAAATGCTAAAAGACGATGTGGAAAAGGAGCTGCTTACATGATATTTAAAGAAGATGCTGATCAGTTATTACCAATCGAACAGGTTTTTCGTGACCCAGTCCATGACTATATCCATGTCCAGCATCAAGTCATTTTGGATCTGATCGGCACTCGCGAGTTTCAGCGTTTACGCCGGATCAAACAATTAGGCACTTCTACTTTTCACGGAGCTGAACATACCCGCTTTACACATTCATTAGGCGTTTATGAAATCGCTCGGCGGATTTGTGATAACTTTGCTCGTAATTTCCCTGAAAAAACTCCCGGAGATGGGGGCTGGGACGATTCAGAACGCTTAGTCGTCTTGTGTGCTGCTTTATTGCACGATATTGGACACGGGCCTTACTCTCATACTTTCGAACGTATTTTTAAAACAGATCATGAAGCTATTACCGTGGAGATTATTATGTCTCCGCAAACAGAAGTTCATCAGATTTTAGCCAGTATTGCAGTTGATTTTCCTGAGAAAGTAGCGAGTGTCATTCAAAAAACCTACCCACACCCACAAGTCGTCCAATTGATTTCCAGCCAAATCGATGCCGATCGGATGGATTATCTATTGCGCGATGCTTACTTTACTGGTGTCAATTACGGTACATTTGACCTGACAAGAATATTGCGCGTTATTCGGCCTTACAAAGATGGTATTGCTTTTCAGATTTCAGGTATGCATGCAGTTGAAGATTATATTGTTAGCC
>NZ_DAMDAK010000122.1:0-1177 GCF_032094055.1 Carnobacterium sp. | reverse complement strand
GTACATGCAGGTTTATTTCCACCCTGTTTCACGCAGTATGGAAGTTATTTTAGATCATTTGTTAAAACGGGCTGAACTCTTGTATACCGACGCAGAAGTTCATTTAGAACACTCGGCAAGCATCTTGATTCCTTTCTTTAATCAAACCTTTACTTTAGAAGATTATTTAAAATTGGATGACGGTGTTTTAAGTACCTACTTTACGCTTTGGCGAGACGAACAAGATGCTGTTTTAAGTGATTTAGCTACGCGCTTTCTGGATCGCAAACCCTTTAAGTCGGTTCATTTTTCCAGCCAGCAGGATCAAGTCACTTTACAAAAGTTGATGGATTTAATCCAAGAAGCCGGTTATGATACAGATTACTACACAGCTATCAATAACAGTTACGATCTGCCTTATGATTTCTATCGCCCTAATCAAATCACTAACCGGACACAAATTGAACTCATGTATCAAGATGGCACTTTTATTGAACTTTCACAGGTCAGTGAAATCGTTTCTTCCTTAACCGGCAAAGTTCGCGGTGATGAACGATTTTATTTTCCAAAAGAATTTTTAAAGCCAAAAACAGAAAAAGAAGTCGATTTATTTGAGCCTATTTATCAAGAGTTTAAACGCTACATTAAAAATGACGCAATCAGTCAACCCACTACCCCATTGGAGGAATAATATAAAATGAGTATCGAATTAATTGCCATTGACTTAGATGGCACTCTATTGACCAACGCAAAAACAATCAGCCCTAGAGTAAAAGCTACATTAGCTGAAGCGAAAGAAAAAGGTATTAAAGTCGTATTGTGTACAGGACGTCCGCTTCCTGGTGTGAAAGACTATTTGAAAGAAGGCGATTATGTCATTACCTATAACGGTGCTTTGGTTCAAAAAGCTCATGACGGAACAGCTATCGCTCACCATACAATGTCTTTTGACGACTTTTTAGAAATCGAAGCAATGAGCCGAAAAGTAGGTGTCCATTGCCAAACGCTAGATAAAGAAGCGATTTATACAGCTAATAAAGATATCAGTCCGTATACGATCAGAGAATCTTCCTTGGTCAATATGCCGGTTAAATACCGCAGTGTTGAAGAAATGGATCCCGCAATCGTCATCAGCAAAATGATGATGATTGATGAGCCCGCTATTTTAGACCGTGGCATTGCTCAATTTCCAGCAGAG
>NZ_DAMDAK010000121.1:0-5565 GCF_032094055.1 Carnobacterium sp. | reverse complement strand
ATTAATTTAATTAACGATTGTTCAGTCCCGGCATTAGTTAAACTTCTAATGACAAAAACAACTTTTTTCATTAAGTACTCACTCCTTTTAGAAGTTAGTTTAGAGGGCATAAAATTTTTCAATCTCAGTTGAAGTATCAATTGTTTTTTTCAAATAGTGTTCACTGATGCTTGTCCGTAATTTTTTGTCATCTAATAACCTTTTAACATTCTCATAAAGAGACTGACTAGTAATATCAGCAATTAAGCCATCTGACCCGTGAGCATGGATAAATTCTTTAGCTGTTAAAAAATTAGTCGCAACAATTGGTTTTCCAAAAGCCATTGCTTCGACCATGGACATGCAGTACCCTTCTTGTTTTGAAGGCTGAACATAAATATCACAGTCTCGATAATAAGGGAAGGGGTTCTTCATGCCGCCCATCAAGGTTAAATAAGCTGATAATTCTCGATTTTTGATTTCTTTTTCTAATTTTACTTTGACTCCATCATCGTCTCCAATAAGATACCAGTGAAAGTTATAGCCTTCTTCTTTTAATCTGGAAATAACTTCTGGAATCAAATCATGCCCTTTTTCCTCACCCAAACGGGCGACTGTTAAAATTTTCATTCCTGGATGATCATAATGACTTTGCTTATTTTCTGCTTTTGCATAGAAATCATTTTTACTATAAATGGAATAAAAAACGCTTGTCTTCTCTGTTAATTCAGGATACAATTCATCAAATTTTTCTTTTGCTCCTTTGGAAACACAAAAGATTTGATCAAAATGTGTAAACACTGTTCCGCCAGTTCGTTTTTCAGCCTGAACTAGTTTTGAATAATCCTCATGCACCCACATAATTTTCTTTTTAGCTTTGATTTTTTGAATGACGTAAGAAGAGGTAGCACGCAATCCCCCATCATACGCTACTGCTATATCATACTCTTCATCTTCCATCGGATAAGATTTCAAATAGTAATTATTTAAGGGAATCATATCCTTTGAAACAAGATAAAATCCGATTCTCCAACTAGCCTGTAACAATGATACCCATTGTTTTCTTTTATAAGCTTCTTTCAGATAAATCCTAGTATCAATTCCTTTTCCTGTATCTGTTAGGTACTTGACTTTAATCGGCTTTTTAATTAATGGCAGTAAAGGAGCAAAATTTTTAGATAACAGTAGAGTGATTTCGTACTGTTCAAGATGATTGATCAAATTGACCAATGAATGCTCGATTCCACCGTTGGTCAATGACTTGACCACAAAGACAGCTTTTTTCAAATCTCTTCACTCCTTTTCTGTACTTTTTGTTTCTTTTTTATCGTTAGTAATAGCTAATCGAACTGTTTTTTCTTTATCACTTTGAACTTTGCTGTAAACTGTAGCGAAAACAATCAGAATCAAAACCCAGCCGATCATTCTCAATCTAGCAGCCGTCCCCACGTTATCATTTGAAAGTCCAATCATTCCAAACCAAACAAAAGCATGTAATAAAATATAACGATGGATTGCTGTCAGCAAAGCTCTTTTTATCCATAAGTACCGCAGAATCAGTACCATTGGTCCAGTCTCGATAACAAACAAGAACAGTGTACTGAATCCGTTGATGTGCCATGGGAGAGGCCCAATTGAATTACCTAAATAACTGTGGAAATAATTGACAAAAAAAGCACCAAAGAAATATTGTTTTAGATTGATAAACATTTGGCTTCCGCCGGAAAAGTTTGTTAATGCACTGTTTCGATAATCCAAGGCATCTCCTAACGACATTTTTAAGTAAGGGATTTGGTAATTGATTAAAAAGGTATAATAAAAAATGAATAGGGCAAGAAAAATGCCAATAATTAGAAACGGTCTTTTAACTTGTTTGATTTTTTTGTATAAATAATAAAGAATAACCGTGATGAGAAACGAACCAGCTGCATAAAACCTTAATTCACCCAGCATCCATAAACTAGGAATCAACAAAATCAAAGCCGCATAGCCTTCTTTAGGTACGAAGATAATAATGACACTTAAAAGCACCGAAGCTGCATAAAAGAACATGATCCAGATGTCACGATAAATTGAAAAGGTGGCATACATCATCAAATTGATATAACACATATAGGATAAAATAAGCACCGTTTTCGAGTTGGCGCGTTCAGTGGTCATGTCGCCAGCTTTCTGACTGCTACTCAATTTGAAAATAAGATCAATCAGCCAGACACTAATAAAAACAAAACCAACAAATCCTATATAATTGAACAACCGGATAATGTAAACATCTTCTATTCCGGTCACCTTAACCACGTATCCAATAATCAAAGGATAAATCGAAGTGAGGATAGCAGTTTCTCCTGAAACAATATTTTTAACCTGTTCCCAATAGAAGAATCCATCATCTTTTCCTCCAAGAAATTGTATGGCAACTCCTTCGTTTCCTTCTTTAAGCGCTATTGTATAAACAAAATAACTCATTAGAAAATACATTAAAAATAAAATTTGCTGCATGGTCAAATAAAGAAGTTTGCTTTTCCTCACTTGTTTCACCTCCGGGTCAGTCTCTTTCTTTGGCTGATATGCTCTTACTCAACTTTTATTTGTTCTTTGTTCATCAAAAGCTCTGTTTTCGGTGCAGTGGTATAACTCATTTCCAGATAAATATGTTCCATCAGATTATTTACATTTTTGATATCAAACCGTTTGGCAGCTTCGCTGTTCTTTTTGCCGATTGTGTGTCTTAAATCAGAATCTCCACCTAACTTATCCATTGCTTTTGCAAACCCTTCAACATCAAAAGGATCTAAACAAAAGCCGGTTTCTTCATTACGCGTATAATCTCTAATACCGTTGACATAGGATGAAATCAATGGCAACCCGCTTGCCATTCCTTCAATTGCTGCTATCCCCAGTCCTTCTCTTTGAGAAGGGAAAACATAAATATCTGAAGACTTACATAATTGAGCAATGTCTTTTCTAAATCCTAATAGCAAAACACGATCTTCAATTCCCAATTCTTTTGACAAATGTTTCAAATGAGCTTCTAGTTTTCCTTGACCGCAAATAATATAATAAAGTTTTTTATTTTCTGCCTTAGCCAATGCCCGAATAGCCGTTTCATGATTTTTTCTGCTAGTAACTTCTCCAACTGAAAACATCAATATGGCATCTTCCGGTATTCCTATCTCTGAACGCACTTGCTTTTTATCTACGATCACGTCGCGAAAAGCGCTAGTATTCAATCCAACTCCTGGAATATATTGAATATTTTTCATTTTAAAGTCCTGATTAGCTCGGTTAAAATCCTCTTGGTTGATCGTTACTAGTACATCTGTGTATTTGGATAACACTCTTTCTATTGGATAAAACAACCAATTCTTCATTGGAGCGCCGTCAAAAAAATGAAAACCATGCGCTGTATAAATTACCGGGACCCCCATCTTCCTTGCTGCTATTCTTGTTAAAGCTCCTGTTATAGGAGTGTGACAATGAATAAAAGAAAAATGATGGGTTAGCAATAATTTTCTGATTTGCCTGAATGAATGAATATGAGAAGTTAAATCTCCTGCTCCTCGCTTACAATCAACTTGGTGATAAATAACGCCTAATTGCGCTAATTCTTGTTTAAACTCATTCACATTTTCTTTAGAAGTAGGACTGCCTTGTTCAAAATTTGCAGCTACATGAACTTCATACCCTTGTTTGAGCAATAAACGGATATTCGGCATATTAAATTGATAAATCATGGATGAAACAGAAGCTAACATGAGAACTTTTTCCATTGCGATCCGCTCCTTTAGCTAAATAATTTGCTTGATCAAAAGAGGCTGTTTTATGACCTGTTTTAATTGATGAATAACGAAATCTTGCTCTTCAACGGTCATATTCGAACCTGAAGGAAGACACAATCCCCGGATAAATAAAGTTTCAGAAACGGCTTGTTCCTGCTCATGGTGTTTATAGAATCTCGAATTTTCGAACACAGGTTGTAAATGCAGCGGTTTCCATAAAACACGCGTTTCAATATTTTCTTTATTCAACAGGTCCATTACTTCGTAAGGTGTAATCGGCATGATTCTTGGATCAAATGTTAAAGCAGTCAGCCACCGATTTGATTTAGTGCCGGTTAATTCCGGCATGAACTGAAGCCCTTCAATAGAAGAAAGTTCTTCAACATACCGTTCATATACTTGTCTTCTTTGAAAAACGCGTTCATCTAAAACTTCCAACTGGGCTCGGCCGATACCGGCACTCACATTGCTCATCCGGTAATTGTATCCTGTTACAGAATGCTGATAATGCGGCGCTGTATCTCGGGCTTGGGTTGCTAAAAAAACAGCTTTTTCCACTAATTCTTCATCTTCTGAAACCAATGCACCTCCACCGGATGTGGTAATGATCTTGTTCCCATTAAAGGAATAAATACCAATTTTCCCGAATGTCCCGCTTTTCTTCCCTTTGTAGTCAGAACCCAATGATTCAGCAGCATCTTCTACAATAGGGACTCCATATTGATCAGCAACTTCAAGTAATTCAGCCATTTTAGCTGATTGACCATAAAGGTGGACCACGACAATTACTTTAGGTAACTGCCCCATTTTCTTTGCATCTGAAAGGGCTCGTTCAAGAGCTTGAGGAGACATATTCCAAGTTTCTGGTTCAGAATCAATAAAGGTTACATGCGCTCCCAAATAAATTGCCGGATTTGCACTAGCAACAAAAGTAAAAGAAGAACAGAATACGCTATCGCCTTTTCCTACGCCTAAAATGCTTAAAGCTAAATGAATAGCTGCAGTACCTGAATTTGTTAACGCTGCACCTTTCGTATTCACGTAAGCTGCCAATTCTTTTTCAAAAGCTGAGACATTTGGACCTAACGGAGCAACCCAATTTGTCTCAAAAGCTTCGTTAACATACATTTGTTCCTTGCCTGACATATGGGGAGAAGATAATAAAATCCGGTTCATTCCTCATCACTTCTTTCTTAGATTAATTTCAAAAGCAGTTTATGACCTTTTTTACTCTGGCTCTCCTTTAAAGAACGGCATCGTGTCCACTCTAGAATGATCCACATCTTTTCGTCTCAGCACTTGGTAAATAGTTAGAAACAAAATTTTTAAATCTAATACAAAACTGATGTGATCAACATAATAAATATCCAGTTTAAATTTTTCATCCCAGCTGATCGCGTTTCTGCCGTTTACTTGCGCCCAACCAGAAATACCAGAAGTCACTTCATGTCTTCTCTGCTGATTTTGGTCATATAAGGTAAGATATTGGGGCAGCAAGGGCCGAGGTCCAATAAAGCTCATTTCCCCCATTAAAATATTAAATAATTGAGGAAGTTCATCGATACTGGTCTTTCTTAAAAATGCTCCAACTTTTGTGATCCGCTGCCTATCGGTCAGCTCTTGTCCAGCATCTAGTGTTTGGATACGCATCGTCCGAAATTTAATCACTTTAAAGACTCGGTTGTATTTGCCTAAACGTGTTTGTTGAAATAAGATGGGGCCTTCTGATTCGTACTTAATCAGTAAGGCGCAGGCAATCATGACTGGAGCTGCAATCAAGATGAGCACGAGCGCAAATGCTACATCT
>NZ_DAMDAK010000120.1:1060-5595 GCF_032094055.1 Carnobacterium sp. | reverse complement strand
TTCGGCTTGTTGAAAAGCCAGTTTAATCGTTCCGCCAAAATCTGCTTCGTGTTGTTTCAGGATTTTGGCTGCGCCTAATAAAGCGGAGGCATGACCATCATGCCCACAAGCATGGTGCAATCCTGGTTTTGTGGATTTATAGGGTTTGTCTTTGGCATCTTCTAATTCTAATGCATCGATATCAGCTCGCAGCAAAAGAGTTTTTCCAGGTCCTTTACCGCCAACGATTATTCCAATAGCCCCAGTCTCGCCGACCGCTTCATAGGGAATAGCCAATTTATCTAGTTCTTCTTTAATGCGTTTGATGGTTTCGTATTCTTTTAAACTCGGTTCAGGGTGTTGGTGGAAGTAGCGGCGTAAGGCAATGACGTCTTCGGCTCCTTGTTGGACTTCTTCTTTAATGGTTGAACTGGTCAATGTAGTGGTCATGAAAATCATCCTTTCAAATGTTATGTTTTATTTATGAAGCAGGGAAGAAAAGAGTGCGTTATTTCCAGACTGGAATAGACGAACCTTTAGAAGTGTCTTCGATCACTTTTTTCGTACCGTCTGATTGATAAGCAGTGACTATTTTTTGATAGATCTCGTTGTCTTTATCTTCTTCGCGAGCGGCAATCACGTTGAAATAAGGATCCGATTCTTCCGTTACAGGTTCAAGAAATATGGCATCTTCAGTAGGGATAAAGCCAGCATCGACGGCCATGCCGCTATTGATTACGGAAGCTGCTACATCCTCAAGAGCTCGTGCTGTCTGGGAAGAATCAAGTGCTTCAAACTTTAAATTTAAAGGGTTAGAAGTAATGTCTTCAATTACTGGAATTTGTCCTTTAGTTGGATCAACTTCAATCAAACCAGCTGTTTGTAAGAGCAATAAAGCCCGGCCTTCGTTAGAAACATCATTTGGAATGGCAATAGTATCGTTCGCTTTGATTTCATTGACATCTTTTAATTTAGAAGAATAAATCCCTAAAGGCGCAATCACGGTATTTGCGATAGCTGTTAGACTTTCATTGCGATCTTCATTAAAAGCATCTAAAAAGATTTTAGTCTGAAAAGAATTCAGGTCTAGTTCGCCTTCAGCCAATGCAGTGTTAGGTGTTGCATAGTCTGAAAACTTAATGATTTCCAGGTCAATATTATCAGCTGCCAGTTGTTCCTTCACATATTCCCAAGGTTCGTTGACTTCCCCAACGACGCCTAATTTAACGGTTGTTTTTTCTGAGCCGTCCGCTTTTTGATTGCCGCAAGCTGTTGTAAAAAGTACCCCTGCTAATAATAATGAACCGAATAAGATTTTCTTGAAATTTTTCATGTGTGTTTTCTCCTTTTTTGTTATATTTTTTGGGTTGAGTGTGATTTTATAAATTTCAGACGAGCCGCTCACTGCGGACTTGTCTCGCTTTTCTTATAGAGTAGAGTATTATAAGTTTTTTCTGCCTTTAATGTCTAGCGTTCAAGCCCTGACCTCTCGTAAAAAAGATGTCTACTTCCCATTGCGCAGTATGCTCATTCAGGGTCGTATTCCCTATTTTTACGGAGGTCAAAGCGGGCTTGTCCCGCTTTTCTTATTAATGCGATGTTTTTTTGACTAATTGGTTTCCAATAAATTGGCTAATAAAGACGATGACTAAAATAATTAAAGTTGCCACTAAAGTGACGTCATTTTGATAACGATTATAGCCACGAGCGATCGCTAAATTGCCTAAACCACCTCCGCCAATGGCACCAGCCATAGTCGTTAGACCAATCACATTGATAATTGTTAGAGCAGAGACCCGGATAATTGAGGTCAATCCTTCTTTCAAATAGACGCGGAAGATGATTTCTAACGGGCTGGATCCCATTGACTGGGCCGCTTCGATAACTCCTGAGTCAACTTCTAAAATGGCAACTTGGATTTGTCGAGCGTAAAAAGGAACGGTCCCGATCACCAACGGAACAAGTGCGGCTGTCGTGCCAATCGAAGTATGAACTAATAAGCGCGTCAAGGGAACGACTAACGCCAGTAAAATAATAAAAGGCAGTGAACGAAAAGTATTGACAATATTATCTAAGAATCGATAAAGTAACGTATTTTTTAAAATGCCATTTTCATCCGTTACCACTAAAATAACACCTAGCGTGATACCTAAAACGCCAGCAATCAAAGCAGTTACACCGGCCATATAGAGGGTTTCAAGGGTACTTTCAATAATTTCGTTTTTTAATACTAATACATTTTTAAAATAAGTTGAAAAAAAAGTAGTCATGGTTTAGTCCTCCTTTTAAATAGCTGCTTCTTTTTTGAATTGAATGATTTTTTGTTGGTGATTGATAATAGCGACTTTGACGTTTTGTGATTTTAAATACTGAATGGCTTTTTCTTGTTGAACAGCTTCTCCTGAAAAAACAACGACCAAGTTTCCGACAGGGGTATCTTGTAAAAACTCCACATTTCCAAAAATAATATTAGTCGTAACGCCGAAACGAAGCGATAGAGCTGCAATTAGCGGTTCACTTGTACTGTCTCCGACATAAGAAATATTTGCCAACTGGTCATTTGCTTGTAAATTTAAGAGAGTAGGGCGTTTAAGGACGTTTTCCAATGCTTGATCAAGATGAGTAGCTGTACTGATAAATTCTTTCGTCAGCTGTTCTTTAGGATCGGTGAAAATAGAAACGATATCGTTAGATTCAATCACATACCCGTTTTCCATCACGGCAACTCGATGACAAATTTCTTTCACGACTTGCATTTCATGAGTGATGATCACGATCGTCAACCCTAAACGTTGATTCAGTTCTTTTAATAATTCTAAAATGGAGAGGGTCGTCTTTGGATCAAGCGCGCTGGTAGCTTCATCACAAAGCAGGACTTCTGGATCATTCGCCAATGAGCGAGCAATGGCGACCCGTTGTTTTTGACCACCAGAAAGCTGCGAAGGATAAGCCTGACTTTTATCGGACAAACCGACTAAAGCCAATAATTCTGCCACACGCTTAGCCATTTCGGTTTTTGACAGTCCCGATTTTCTCAAAGGATAAGCAACATTTTCTGCAATGGTTCGTGAAGCCATCAAGTTAAAGTGTTGAAAAATCATGCCGATTTTCTTTCGGGCTTTCCTTAATTCTTTCGGCTTCAATTGCAATAAATCTTGCTCTCCTACGATGACAGAACCAGCCGTTGGACGCTGCAATAAGTTGATCGTCCGGACGAGTGTACTTTTTCCTGCACCACTGTATCCGACGATCCCAAAAACTTCTCCTTTTTGAATGGTTAAAGAAACATCTTGTACTGCAGAAATCGTTTGCTCTTTGCTTTCAAATGTGACACTGACTTGTTGTAATGAAATCATGCTATGTCCTCCTCTAATTGATATAAAAATAAAAAACGTCCGTCCTTAATCCAGTTGTGCTAGATTAAAGGACGAACGTTTGACCATTCGTGTTACCACCTTTGTTTAGATTAGCTTCGCAACTAATCCCTCATAAAGTACGGGAATAGAAGTATTCCGATACTCGTGCACTGTAATGGGTGCCGCCCATGATAGCCTGATATCTCTATAGATACTTGGTATCCCGCTCAGAGGCCATTTTCTTTCTGTGCATTGCAAACCTGTTTTCAGCTGCCAGGCTCTCTGTTGTTGCGCTGCATAGAATTACTTTTCTCGTCATTGCGTTTGATTCTATTGAATTGAAATAAAAAAAGTCCTTAAAAAGAAACCGATTATCAGTTCTTTTTAAGGACGAAAGCTATTAGCTGCTTCGTGTTACCACCTTAGTTTGTAACATCATTGCTGATATTACCTCATTCAGTCTAAAAAAGATTCTTGCATCTTTCTGTAGCTGAGGCACTGTAACGGGTGCTCCCGACATAAGCTTAAAAATGGTTTTTCATTTAATCGCCTATGCCACTCCAAGACCATCTTCGGTTCGACTTCCTTACCCTTTTTCAGCGTCGTGCAGGGTTCTCTAAAAAGTGCTGTCGGAACGTACTCTTCTTTTCGTAGTGTTTGTTTCGTTATCTTGCTTTTAAATATACAGAGCTAAAATGAGAATGTCAACACTAAAATGATAATTTAATGAAAGTAATATGAGGAAAAAGAAAAAGAAAGTTGTATTGGCAGGAAAAAGAAAAGCATGCTATAGTGGGTGATGGCGATAAAATAGACTATTTAATCGTCAAATAAATCAGAGTAGGAAATGAAGCGTTAAGTGCTGCAGGGATGGGATGTTGCCCTCAGACGAAAAATTGTTTCGGCAATTTGCGGTTTTGTTTCTGCATTCGCTGCATAGTTTTTATGTGGGGAGCTCTTAAAAGGAGATCTTCAAAATGAACAAAAAAAAGTTTGATGCCAGAAGTATTTCAATTATCGGCTTATTGATGGCACTCGACATTATCTTAACGCGCTTCGTGGCGATTGAAACACCAATCGTTCGAATTGGGTTTGGCTTTCTGCCTGTTGCAATCATCGCCATGCTGTATGGCCCTTGGATTGCTGGTATTGCTGCAGCGATAACAGACTTTATGGGAATTATGCTATTTCCTAAAGTAG
>NZ_DAMDAK010000120.1:0-1050 GCF_032094055.1 Carnobacterium sp. | reverse complement strand
CGTTATTTATGGGCTGATTTTGTACAAGAAGCCTAAGACCCTTGGACGCGTAATACTTGCCATCCTATTAGTAACGGTTTTTGTTAACTTGGGATTGAATACATTGTGGTTGACCATCTTGTTAGATAAAGCCATTTATGTTATTTTTCCGGCACGGCTTATCCAAAACTTGGTATTGGCACCGGTCAATATCGCTTTGTTGTACTTCGTATTGCAAAATAAAACCTTGCGAAAAGCAACTAAAATTGAATAATGAACAATTGATGGATACGTAAATAAGAAGGCCAAAAAGTTGGAGGTTTCTCCAACTTTTTGGCCTTATTTTAGATAGAAGCCAATTAATCTGCTGAATTAAATTGACACTTTTATTAAAAAAAGCTAAACTGATTAAAAAAAGATGAGAAGAATAATGAAAAAGAATAACAATCGGAGGGCCTTTTATGATTACTCGTACTTTTGGCGTGAAAAAGGAAAAAGAACACTATCAAATCCGCATTGGAGTATATGGTATTCTATCTGACCCTGAAAAAAAGAACATACTTGTTGTTTCACCTCCTAATGGTTCTTATCTATTACCAGGCGGAGAAAAAGAAAATCAGGAAACAAATGAAGAAACATTGCAACGGGAATCAATGGAAGAGCTAGGCTGTCGGATTGAAATAGGGCGACATTTAGGTGACGCAGAGGATTATTTTTATTCTACTCATCGAAAGCAGTACTATCATAATCCCGCTTATTTTTATGTCATTGATGTATGGGAAAAAGTCAGTGAACCCTTGGAAGATTTTAATGAATTAACCTGGATGACAGTGCCTGAAGCGTTAAAAACTGATTGGGCATATGCCCAATCAGTTTTTTGATTAGTTATCTTCTTTATATTCGACTGCAGTAACCGTTACATCGATGTTGCCTTTTGTTGCTTTCGAGTAAGGGCAAAAAGTATGAGCTTTATCAGCTAGTTCTTGAGTTTCTGTTAAGTCTTTGCCTTCGATACCCACTTCCATTTTAGCAGCTAATTTGAATCCATTATCTGTTGGGTCTGAAAGCAAT
>NZ_DAMDAK010000119.1:0-5835 GCF_032094055.1 Carnobacterium sp. | reverse complement strand
AAGAGAGAAAATAAGCAGGACTTATCCATAAACAGAGTTGTATTTTGACTATGAAAACGGTATAATGATACAATAAGAGAAATTCAATAGAAGTTTTTCATTTTTTTTTAGCAGTAAAATAAATGGCTATTCTTTCATTTTATACTGAGTGCAGTTAAGTTGTCATCAAGTAGAAATTATACGAAAAAAGTGCTAAACTTATCACTAAAGGATAATGAAAGAAAAAGACAGAATCTATTGAAAATTTAATAAAATAAAAATGGTTGGGCGATAGCTTTCAAGGTGCATTCTTCAAGGGGTGAGAAGAAACCTTATTGAGCTGCGTCCATTTTTGACTTTAGGGAGGTGAGATAATGAGTATAAAAACGATTCAGTACGTTAAAGAAGCAGAAGAAAGGGCTGAAAAATTAGAATTAGACAGCCTATCTAAGCTGGAAAATATATCAGTTGCGACACAAACAGCTATTGAAGAGCGCAAAAAACAGTTATCTTCTGAATTAAACGCATATGAGCGTGATCAACAAAAAGAATACGATCAAAAAATCACTATTATTAAAGAAAAGATTGACCAAGAAATAGCTGATGAACTGAATGAAATGAATCGTTCGATCCAATTGAATCAAACAGATGCGGTAAATGACATTGTGAAGGAGGTTATCAGTCGCTATGGCAATAGCTAAAATGAAAAAAGTAACGCTTTTGGCAGAACAAACGGATAAAGACCTTCTTTTAAAAGCAGTACAAGAATTGCAAAAGCTTGAATTAATTGATTTGACCTCTTTAGAAGAAACTGCACTTCTTGATTACTATACTAAGGAAACTCCAGCAGTTGAAAGAACAGAATATGAAGAGCATTTAAAAGATGTTCAATATGCTTTAGCGTATTTGAAACAACACATTCCTCAACCTGGCATGTTTGCTAAGTTAAAAAAAGGAAGAGCCGAATATACGTTAGAAGAACTGGAAGCATCCGTTTCTGTCCCTCAATTGGAAAGTCTTTGTCAAGATATTTCTGAAAGAGAAAAACAATTGATTGAATTAGATCAAAAGCGAAAAAGTGTAATAGAAGAAGAAAGTTTTTTACGCAAATGGGGACCGCTTGATTTTAATCCAAATGATTTAGCTGATTTTAAAGTGATTGCAGGTTTTATTGGCACTATCGCAACGGGAAATGCAACAGAATTTAAAACAGCTTTAAAAGAAGCTGTGCCGAATTATGTAGACGAAATTTTCCAATATAAGGATGAGGCAGCTTACTTAGTGGTTACAGCAAAGGAAAATCAGCAAGAGATTGAATCGATTTTAAATCAGTTTCAATTCACAAAATTTAATTATCCTTATCGTTTATTACCAAAAGAAGAGTTAAAAAGAAATTTATCAGAAAATAAAAATCTCTCTGAACAAGAGCAGAAAATAAAAAAAGAAATCCTATCTTTTTCTTCTAAAATAAAAGAGTTAGAGTTGGGAGAAGAATATTTTTACAATTTAATGCAAAGAGAAGTTGGAAAGTCACTTTTATTAAATGGGAAAAGTTTATTTCTATTAAACGGTTGGCTGGAAGAAGAACAGTTGCCAGAATTAAAAAAACTATTAGACGAGCATATGGGGTCTGATCAGTATGCTGTGATTTCAGAAGAAATCGAAATGAAAGAATTTGAACACGTCCCAGTCGTGCTGAAAAACAACAAATTTGTTGAACCTTTTGAAAGTGTAACAGAGATGTACAGTTTGCCTAAGTACGACGATATTGATCCGACTCCCTTTATGATGCCATTTTATTTAGTTTTCTTTGGGATGATGAGTGCGGATTTAGGGTACGGGCTAGTTCTTTTGATAGGAACATATCTTGCTCAAAAGTTCTTTAATTTAGAACGTGGTATGGCTAAGTTTTTGCGTTTCTTCCACTTGTTGTCGTATTCAGTCATCATTTGGGGTTTGATTTATGGGAGCTTTTTTGGTTACGAGTTACCATTTCAGTTGTTGTCGACTACGAGCGATGTCATTACGATTCTCGTGCTTTCAGTAGTTTTTGGCTTTATCCAACTGGTTTACGGGCTGGTTATTAATAGCGGCGTCAAATGGCGAAAACAAGAAAGAGCTTCAAGTTATGTAGACGGGATGGCCTGGGTAGGCATCCTTGTAGGAATTGGTTTATTGGTATTAGGAATGCTGGTATTTGATAATCCAATCCTCAAAGTAATTTCTTATATCTTAATAGGCGTAAATGTCGTGGGTATTATCTTGGTTACAATGTTAGCTTCAAAAAATAAAGGTTTGGGAGCTGCATTGGGTCTGTATAATTTATATGGAGTTACTGGATATATCGGTGATTTGGTCAGTTATACTAGATTAATGGCTTTAGGTGTTTCAGGCGGTAGTATTGCTGCGGCGTTTAATATGATTGTGGATTTCTTGCCGCCTTTGGCTAAATTTACAGTTGGAATAGTCCTATTTATTGCGTTACATGCTTTAAATATTTTCTTGACCTACTTAAGTGCTTATGTGCATACAGCTCGGTTACAATATGTTGAATTCTTTGGGAAGTTTTACGAAGGTGGCGGGCATGCTTTAAGTCCGTTGAAGACATTTGAAAAACACATTTATTTAAAAAAACGGCAATAAATCAATTAATTGAATAAAAAATATAGTTAATTAAATGGAGGAAATAGATAATGGGAAACTTATTAACATTTTTATCAGAAAATAATGGCGGTTTATTTTTCGCAGCTATGGGAATTGGATTTGCAACAATCTTTTCAGGAATCGGTTCTGCAAAAGGTGTAGGGATGACAGGGGAAGCAGCAGCTGCTTTGACAACTGAACAACCAGAAAAATTTGGACAAGCTTTGATTTTACAATTGCTGCCTGGTACTCAAGGATTATATGGATTTGTTATTGCCTTTTTGATTTATTTGAATACAGGTGCAGATACTACTTTAGCACAAGGTTTATATATGTTGATGGCCGCAATGCCGATTGCATTTACTGGTTTGTTCTCAGGGATGTCTCAGGGACGTGTAGCATCTGCTGGTATCCAAATTTTAGCTAAAAAACCTGAACACGCTACAAAAGGAATTATTTATGCTGCCATGGTTGAAACGTATGCTATTTTAGGCTTTGTTATTTCCTTCTTGCTTGTATTAAATGCATAAAATCCAGTTCTATTCTAAAGAAGATAACTAGGAATGGAGGGGAAATCATGTCAGATCTTAAATTAATCACTGAACGTATGATTGAAAAAAAGAAGGCAGAAGTACAACAAACGATACGTCAGGCAGAAACAGAAGCAAAAGAAAAAGTAGCAGTAGCTGAAAAAGAACTTGCATTAGAAGAAGTTGAAGAAAAAAAAGCGATTGATCGTCGCTTGGCAAGCGATTTTGAAAAAAATAAAGATAGCTTAGAGAACTATAAGCGAAACCAATTGTTAGGCGAAAAGCAAGTTGCTTTGAAAGAAGTATTTAAAGAAGCTTTGTTTGCTATGGAGCAATGGAGTGAGACAGAATTTCAAAGTTTTTTGCTAGCGGTATTGCGGCAATTTAAAGAAATCAAGAATCTTGAATTAGTGCTAGGTGAAAAATCAGTTGAAAAAGTTTCTGAAAGTTGGATAGAAAAAGTTGCTCAAGAAGGAATTTCGGTAACTTTAACAACTGAAACAATCCATAAAAAAGCTGGTTTTATTCTTAAAAACAAAGGAATAGAGTACAATTACTTGTTTGAAGATTTAATTGCTGAACTTAAAAATCAGCTAATTCCATCTGTATCAAAAAAATTGTTTTAATATGAGAGGAGGAGAATAAATGAAGCAAACAGCATTTGCTGGAACTAATGCACGCATTCGTGTTTTCGAAAGCAACCTCCTTAAGGATGATCAATTTGAACGGATGTTACAATCGCCTAACTTTGACGAAGCTCTAACTGTATTAAAAGATACTCCTTATCGGAATGATGTGGAGCAATTAAGAGAAACAAAAGATTATGATGCTTTATTGGTAAAGGAATTACAACGAATGTACGCTGAGCTGTTCAGCATTAGCCCGGAACCTGCTTTAGTAGAACTGTTCTCATTGCGCTATTCTTATCATAATTTAAAAGTACTGCTTAAAGAAAAGGTTACTGGAAATGATTTCTCGGAAATGTTGATTCCAATTGGAAAAGAACCTCTTTCCACATTAAGGCAAGCCGTAGAAACCGGTAAATCTGAAGACTTAGATCAGGAATACCTTATCAGTATCCAAGAAGTTTTAACGGATCATGAAGAATATAAAAATCCGCAATCGATTGATATTATTTTAGATCGGCGCTATTTTACACATTTGAAACAATTAGCTAAAAAAATAAATGACCCTCAAGTGATGGATTTGATCACTTTATACATTGATTTAAACAATTTATCTACTTTAGCAAGAGCGATCAAACAGAAACGGACAAGTAATTTTTTAACTACTATTTTATCTAGTTCTGGAAGTATCCCTAAAGAAGAATTGGTTTCATTAGGTTCTGAAAGCTTAGAAGATGCAGGCAGAAAATTAGCAGAAGGAAAGTATCGTGCTATCATAATGGCTTCCATTCGTTCTGACAATCAAGAACTGTCTCCTATTAAAATAGATCTTGCAACAGATGATGCCTTTATGGAGAAGATGAAAGCAGCAAAATTAGAAGTTTTTGGCCCGATGCCTTTATTGGCTTATATTTATGCTAAAGAAAATGAAGTGAAAAATTTGCGTCTGATTTTAGTAGGAAAAGAAAACAACTTGCCCATCGAAGAGGTTAGAGAAAGGATGCGGATCAATTATGGCTCATAAAATTGGAGTAGTTGGTGATAAAGATTCGATTTTGCCTTTTAAAGTTTTAGGGTTTGATATTTTTTATGCATCCGGAGCTAAAGAAGCTCGACGTATTGTAGATCGTTTAGCTAAAGAAGAATATGGAATTATTTATTTAACTGAGCCTTTAGGTAAATTAATACCTGAAACGATTGAACGTTACGATCAAGTACCTAAACCTGCTGTTATTTTGATTCCAAATCATTTAGGATCATTAAATATTGGAAAAGAACGAATTCAGCAAAACGTTGAAAAAGCAGTTGGGCAAAATATTTTATAGGAGGTTACCAGTTTGAACAAAGGAAGGATCGTAAGCGTCTCTGGACCATTAGTTACGGCTGATGGCATGGAGCAAGCTAATATTCAAGATATTTGTAAAGTCGGTAAACTTGGATTAATCGGCGAAGTCATCGAAATGCGTAATGATGTAGCTTCCATCCAAGTTTACGAAGAAACATCCATGATTGGGCCAGGAGAACCAGTTGAAACCACTAGAGAAGCATTGTCTGTGGAGTTGGCACCTGGTATGATTGCTCAAATGTTTGATGGGATTCAACGGCCATTGGATAAATTTATGGCAAAAACAGAAAGTAATTATTTGGTTCGCGGTGTATCAATTGAAGCTTTAAGCCGAACGGCCAAATGGAAATTTACGTCAACTGTCGAAGTAGGCGACAAAGTTGTTGCTGGAGATATCGTAGGTGTTGTTCCTGAAACAAAAGTGATTGATCATAAAATAATGGTGCCTTATGGAGTAGAAGGAACGATCAAAAGTATCGAAAATGGTGAGTTCGACATTACGGACACCATTTATACAATAGAGACAGAAGATGGCGTAAAAGAATTTACAATGATGCAAAAATGGGCAGTGAGACATGGTCGTCCTACCGCTAAAAAATTAAATCCTGCTGAGCCGATGATCACTGGACAACGAGTAATCGATACGTTGTTCCCTGTAGCAAAAGGCGGAGCTGCTGCTGTTCCTGGGCCTTTCGGTGCCGGTAAAACAGTT
>NZ_DAMDAK010000118.1:3374-5988 GCF_032094055.1 Carnobacterium sp. | reverse complement strand
GCTCGGCTGCAGCTGTTTAAAACCTGTACGGATAGCTTGGTCTGTTTGGGACGAAATCCATAAACGTTTCACCGGTTTATTGAACTTGCTATATTCTAAGATCCAACGAGCTACAAGTTCTCCTTCGCGTCCTGCATCTGTTGCTATCACAGCTTGGCCAACATCTTTTCGTTGTGCTAAGCGTTTAATTGCTTTTAGTTGATGTTCTGTATTTTTTAATGGTTTGATTTGCATCTTTTCTGGAATCAATGGCAAACTTTCCATATTCCACGTTGCCCATTCTGGTTTATAATCTTCTGGCATCTTCAATCCCACTAAATGGCCTAGTGCCCAAGTAATAATGACTTCTTTACCTTCAATATAATTTTTGTTTTTTTGATTTGCTCCTAGTACTCTGGCAATTTCTTTGCCAACACTTGGTTTTTCAGCAATAATTAGAGTTTTCATTTTATTTCCTTTCTGTGCGAACCTATTCATCTATGGTCTTTATTCCGTCCATTTGTTTTCCTTTAATAAGGACAAAGCTAAAATAATTGTATGCTATCTTGAGATCCAACGCAATACCAGTACTCTGATTCTTTACCCATCTATAGATTATTTGACGGATTCCTTTTGTACTTATAAAATAGGGATAATAACATACCGAAGTTTCAACTATTTTTTCCAACTTTCCATTAGAAAGTGAGGTCTCTGAAAGATGGTTAATTTTAAACGAATCAAAGAGAGCATGCAACAGTACTTGCCTTTCGATAAAAAAACAAAAATATCTGAACCACTAGGAGGAAAACCGATGAAAAAAGTGAAGCTGACTGTAAAGGGACGTGTTCAAGGAGTAGGGTTTCGTTACATGACAAAGATGGTAGCCGACCAATTGGGTGTCTTCGGAATAGTTCGTAATGAATCCGATGGCAGTGTTTATATTGAAGCAAATGGAGAACCAGAAAAAATTGATGCTTTTATTGAAGAAATAAGAAAATCGCCATCTCCAAGCGGAAAAGTCGAGCATATTGATCTGACAGAAGATGCCACATTGCCTACAAAAGATAATTTTTCAGTAAGTAATTGAATTCGCTTCACAAATCCTGTATAGTTGGTGTGTTATCGGTAAAAAACATTAATGAAGGATAGTGAACAATGAAAAAAAATAACAAACTTCTCTTGACTGGATCGCTTTTAGGCGTCATGCTCTTTCTTTCTGGTTGTATGAGTACAGATAAACAAGGTAATCCTAAAGGTTTTATTTACGAATTTTTAGTTGTTCCTACACAACAACTAATTATTTGGTTAGCTGATACATTTAACGGAAACTATGGTTTTGCAATTATTATCATTACATTAATTGTTCGAATCATTATCTTGCCTTTAAATTTAAGCCAATCGAAGAAATCTTTAACACAGCAAGAAAGAATGGCTTTCATCAAGCCTGAAATGGATGCCATTCAAGCTAAACAAAAAGCTGCTGTTACTCCTGAAGAAAAAGCAGTCGCTCAACAAGACTTAATGGCGTTATATAAAGATAACAATATGAGTATGCTCGGCGGAATCGGCTGCTTGCCATTATTGATTCAAATGCCAATTTTCACAGCCATGTTCCAAGCCATTCGGTTATCACCTGAAATTGCTAATAGTACATTTTTGGGTATCAGTTTAGGTGTTCGTAATATTCCTTTAGCTATTGCAGCTGGGCTGATTTATCTTGTACAAGCTTATGTTTCGATGATTGGTGTAGCACCTGAACAAAAGAAACAGATGAAAACCATGATGTATATGAATCCGATCATGATTTTGATGTTTACCATTTCTTCTCCGGCTGGATTAGGTTTATATTGGTTAGTTGGTGGATTCTTTGGAGTTTTCCAAACTTTGATTACAAACTTCTACTTCAAACCAAGAATCAAAGCACAAATAACAGAAGAAATGAAAAATCGTCCAAAAAAAGAACGAGTCATTAAAACTGCTGAACCTTTAAATGAACAACCTACACTAACAGCTAATTCTACGCCTAGACAAACTGCTTCTAAAAATAGAAATGGCCGCAATGCGGGTAAACAACAAAGAAGATAAAAAAAGATTTCTGCTTTTAAAAAGCAGAAATTTTTTTTTATTTAACGGTATTTTCTGTTTCTTGGACTTCTTGATCATTTAGTTCTTGGTAAAGCGGTAATTTGATCCTAAAAATAGAGCCGTATCCTAAAACACTATCTACAGAAATAGAACCTTTATATCCTGTCAAAAGTTCTCTAGCAATTGCTAACCCTAAACCATTTCCACCTTTGTGCCGACTTCTGGCTTTATCTACACGATAGAATCGATTAAAGATTTTTTCTGTGTCTTCTTGTGTCATACCTTCCCCAAAATCTTGAATCGCAATATTCAATTCTTGATTTTCTACCGCAATAGAAACATGAACTTCTTGACGGTCGGTAGAATACTTTACAGCATTATCCATTAAAATAATGAGTATTTGTTCCAAATGATTTCGATAGATAGGTACATAAACTTCTCCATCAATTGCATCATCTAAATTAAACACAAAGTCGGGATGAATCATTTTAAAATTATTCACTGTTTGCAAAACCAGCGGCCGGATAGCTGTTTTTTCATTTTTGTAATG
>NZ_DAMDAK010000118.1:1618-3364 GCF_032094055.1 Carnobacterium sp. | reverse complement strand
GAATTTCGACTTGTTCAGCTCTTGATAAATCCAGCATTTCTTGTACTAAACTTTTCATTCGTTCGATTTCTTGCAAAGAAGCTAGGAGAGACTCATCTAAAATTTCAGGATCATCTTTTCCCCAGCGATTTAATAACTTCAAGTGTCCTTCCATTACAGCAACAGGTGTCCTCAACTCATGAGAAACATCTTCAACAAATTGCTTTTGCTGTTCAATGTATTGTTGCATTTTGTCCAGCATATCATTAAACACATTCGATAAATGTGTCAATTCATCATTACCTTCAGCAACTTCGATTCGCGAAGCTGATTGGGTGTCTTTTCGAATATCGTTCATTGTATTGGTAATTTGTTTGATAGGCTTTAAGAAATTCACGGCCAACATATACCCTATGATGCTGCTGAATACCAGCGCTAAAATATTAATAGTGACCAGAGCTAAAAAGACCCGTTCATTCGTTCGATAATAGTTTGCCATTTCACTTGTAACTTGAATATAGCCAATCAGCTGCTGAGTTCTTTTTGAATAAACGGGCATAGTCCCTTGCAACCCTTGTATGCCATTGATATCGACCGATACAACCACTGGTTGAGCGGTTCTTTCAAAAGGAATATCTTTCTGCTTAGATTCAAATAACAAACGAGAAGTTGGACTGTAGACACGTACCATTACTCCTTCTTCGTTCATTTTTGCAAAAATAGTATCTTGAAAATTACTTGGTTGTCCATAAGCTAAGTTGCGTTGGTCAAATTCATCATCCATTTCAATAGGAGTTGTTGTATACATACCGCCTAAAGCCATGTAAACTGCTTCTTTTGATAAACTTCCAGTCTCATTGTTCAATCGGTTAGCGACTCCAAATAATGTTTCTTTTACATCTTCATTCTCTTGAGTCAGCAAGATTTGCCTGAAGCCAATAAAAATGATGATAGAAAAAATAGAAAAAGTGAAGAAAATGGCCAATGCAGCTCCCATTGTCCACTTCCACTTTAATGAAATTCGTTTTTTCCTTTTTCGTTCTTTTCCTTTAAAAGAAAATGATTTCACGAACGCATCACGTAACCTGTTCCACGAACGGTTTGGATATAACCTTCCCCACCCGGAACATCAATTTTATTTCGCAAATAGCGGATATAAACATCTACCACATTTGTTTCTACTTCTGTTTCATAACCCCATACTTTATTCAATAAAACATCTCGTGCCAACACAACATTGACATTTTCCATTAATTCCAATAATAATTCATATTCTCTTTTTGTCAGTTCAATAATCTCATCGCCACGGCGAACAACTCGATTTTCTTTTTCAATGGTTAAATCACGGTAAGTTACTGTCGTTTGTTTGGTAATATTTTGTTCATTTTCAATTTCTATCCGGCGGAATAATGCACGCATCCGCGCCAATAATTCTTCTATGGCAAACGGTTTGACAATATAATCGTCTGCTCCATGATCTAAACCAGAAACACGGTCGATAACTGAGTCTCTAGCCGTCATCATAATAATGGGTACACTGCTGACTTGACGAATACGACGGCAAACATCAATTCCGTTCAGTTCTGGAAGCATTAAGTCAAGCAAAATAACATCCCACTTTTCCTCTTCATTCAATGCTGCTTCCAATCCCGCACGTCCATTATAACGTACCTCTGTCTCATACCCTTCATGTTTTAATTCTAATTCAACAAAACGGGCCAAGTTTTTTTCATCTTCAATAATTAATATTCTATTCATTCTATTCCC
>NZ_DAMDAK010000118.1:1170-1608 GCF_032094055.1 Carnobacterium sp. | reverse complement strand
CCACCTGTTCTTCTATTTTCATCGAACTTCGCTTTTGTTACAATACCATGCTATTCTTAAATTCTCAATAAGATTCTCATCTCATTATAATTTTACCATAAAACAGATGAAAATAAGAAGTTTTAAAAATCCTTTTGTTTTTTAAATCAATTTGATTTTCAAGTAAGAAAAACGTTCGAAAAAAAAGGAGCTGAGATCGGTCCTCAGCTTCCTTAATCAATGAGTGATTCAATTATCTTATCGTTGTCTTCAAACGATTAAAGCTCTTCTTGTCCATTGTCTCCATACCAATCAAAATGAAAAGTTCCACTTCTGTCTGTTCTTTCATAGGTGTGAGCGCCAAAATAGTCTCTTTGTGCTTGAATGATATTAGCAGGCAAACTAGCTGCACGATATGAATCATAATAAGCAATTGCAGAAGAGAATGTCGGAACAGGA
>NZ_DAMDAK010000118.1:0-1160 GCF_032094055.1 Carnobacterium sp. | reverse complement strand
CACCTGCTTTTACAGCAATCCCAATAACATCACGAACTGCATCTTGATAATTCTTTGTAATGTCCATAAAATAATCATCCAACATTAAATTTTTCAATTCTGGGTTTTTATCATATGCATCTGTAATTTTTTGTAAGAAACGTGCGCGGATAATACAACCTGCGCGGAAAATTTTTGCAATTTCTCCATACTGTAGATTCCAGTCGTATTCTTCACTCGCTGTCCGCATTTGAGCAAACCCTTGAGCGTAACTCATGATTTTACTGAAATACAAAGCTTTACGAATATTTTCTACTAAAACCGCTTTGTCTCCATCAAATGAATACTCAGCTGGCTTTGGTAAAATTTCGCTTGCTGCTACTCTTTCTTCTTTCAAAGCAGAAATGTAACGTGCAAAAACTGATTCTGTGATTAATGGAAGAGGGACACCTAAGTCTAATGCACTTTGTGAAGTCCATTTACCTGTACCTTTGTTCCCTGCACGGTCTAAAATAATATCCACCATTGGCTTACCTGTTTCAGGATCTTTTTTTGTTAACGCATTGGCAGTAATTTCAATCAAAAAGCTGTCTAGTTCACCTTTGTTCCATTCAGCAAAAACTTCTGCCACCTCATCAACTGATAAACCAACTACTTTACGCAATACATCATACGATTCAGCAATTAATTGCATATCTCCATATTCGATCCCGTTATGAACCATTTTAACATAATGTCCGGCTCCGTTCGGCCCAATATAAGTCACACAAGGTTCTCCATCTTCAGCAACTGCGGCAATTTTTTCTAAAATAGGAGCTACTAGATCATAAGCTTCTTTTTGTCCACCTGGCATAATTGCAGGTCCTAGTAAAGCTCCTTCCTCTCCGCCGGAAACTCCTGTTCCAATAAAGTTGATGCCAGATTCGGCTAATTCTTCGTTACGGCGCATAGTATCTTTGAAGAAGGTATTTCCCCCATCAATCAATACGTCTCCAGCATCAAGATGAGGCAAAAGGCCTTGAATTGTTGCATCTGTCCCTTTTCCAGCTTGAACCATCAATAAAATCCGACGCGGTTTTTCTAATGAATCAACAAACTCTTCAATTGTATAGGTAGGAACTAATTTTTTATCTGGGTGTTCTGCCACCACTGCTTCTGTTTTTGATCCAGTTCGGTTAAAA
>NZ_DAMDAK010000117.1:5357-6021 GCF_032094055.1 Carnobacterium sp. | reverse complement strand
ATTTTTTCCAATTCACTGGATCTTTTTTCCATTGTTTTAATAGATTGACATCTTCTGGTTCGATGGCTTTCGTTTCTAAGGCAACTTCAATTAAAGTCGTATAGTTCGTTAATGTTTTTAATGAGATGTTGTGCTGATTAAAGTTTTCTACTCCTTTTGGCAATTCATAAGTAAAAATAGCAGCTACTCCAAGAATCTCTGCCCCTTCTTTCGCTGCTGCTTCACAAGCTTCAATGACACTTCCACCTGTTGAGATGAGATCTTCGATCACGACCATTTTCTGTCCGGGTATTAACCGGCCTTCAATTTGGTTGCCTTTGCCATGCTCTTTTGCTTTGCTGCGGATATAGACCATAGGTAAATCTAATACTTCCGCAACCCACGCAGCATGTGGGATTCCCGCTGTAGCCGTACCAGCGATCACTTCTACATCTGGATAATTTTCTCGAATCAAATCAGCAATATCCTGGGCGATCTCTTTTCGAACCGACGGATACCCCATCGTAATACGGTTATCGCAATAAATTGGGCTTTTCATTCCACTTGCCCAAGTAAAGGGACTATTTGGATTTAAACTTACGGCTTTAATATCTAATAAGTGCTTTGCAATTGTTTTTTCGACTGTCATTTTAATGTTTATCTCCGTTCCATTGATTTTTAATTA
>NZ_DAMDAK010000117.1:3155-5347 GCF_032094055.1 Carnobacterium sp. | reverse complement strand
GATAAGCTGCTACGGGGTCTTGGGCCAATGTAATGGGACGACCGACCACGATATGGCTAGCCCCTTCTTCATAAGCTGATGCAGGTGTAGCGACTCGTTTCTGATCGCCTTTTTCTTCTCCGCTAGGTCGGATCCCAGGCGTGACACATAAAAAGTCTGAAGCGGTATTCTTTTTGATCAGCCGTGCTTCTAATGCAGAGCAAACGACCCCATCTAATCCCGCTGTTTGAGTTAATTGAGCATAATGAATAACACTTTGCAATAAAGTAACTTCGATCAATTGTTCTCTCCGCATAGCTTCGGGCGTAGTCGAAGTCAGCTGAGTAACGGCAATTAAATCCGGCCGCGTACTCCCGGCTGGAGTGCCCGCGAGAATACCATCCATTGCAGCTTCCATCATTTCACTGCCTCCAGCTGCATGTACATTGATCATATCGATATCCAAAGCTGCCAGACCTTTCATGGACCGCTTGACCGTGTTCGGTATATCATGCAATTTCAAATCTAAAAAAATCTCATGCCCTAGTTCTTTCATATACTTAACGATTTCAGGACCGTTTTGATAATAAAGCTCCATCCCTACTTTGACAAATAACGACTCATCTTTAAAATGACTTAAAAACTGTTTTATCTCTTCACTTGTTGAAAAATCTAACGCAATAATGGGTTTAGTATTCACTATTCTGACCTGCCTTTACTTCTTTGATCAAGGATTCAATAGATGCAATTCCTAGTTCATCCATTCGCCCTGGTAAAGCTTCAATCAATTCTTTACAAATCATAGGATTGTTATAATTAGCTGTTCCTATGGCTACTGCGCTAGCGCCGGCCATCAGCATTTCAAGAACATCATCGACTGTCGAAATGCCGCCCATCCCGATGACGGGAATCGATACAGCCCGGGAAACCTGATAAACCATTCGAACAGCAATAGTATTTATAGCTGTTCCTGATAAGCCGCCCATTTTATTGGCTAAAAAAGGTTGTTTGGTCTTTAAATCAATACTCATGCCTAACAGCGTATTGATCATACTGATCCCATCTGCTCCGCCAGCTTCAGCAGCTTTAGCGATTTCAGTAATATCCGTTACATTAGGTGTTAATTTAACATAAATTGGAACAGTAGCCACTGATTTAACCGCTTTGGTCATCTGATAAACAGCTTCAGGATTTGAACCGAATGTTAATCCTCCATCTGCTACATTTGGACAAGACAGATTGATTTCAAGAGCTTTCACAATTGGCGATTGACAAAGTTTTTTTGTTACTTCTACATAATCAGAAATCGTTGTTCCAGCTACACTTGCAATAATCGGCGTGTCACATTTTTCTAGAGCTGGCAATTTTTCATTAACGATCACATCGACACCAGGGTTGCGTAATCCGACGGCATTTAATACTCCATGGTCCAAATGATGATAACGTGGTTCAGCATTGCCGATTCGCGATTCAAGTGTTGTTGATTTGATGATTAAAGCTCCTAAGACACTGTAATCGTAACAATCTGTATAAAGATCGCCAAAACCAAAAGTTCCGCTTGCCGGCATGATCGGATTTTTTAAATCCAGTCCTGGTAATGATACGCTTAATTTATTGATACTAACCGCCTCCTAAAGTTTATTTTTCTTTTTTTTACTGCTTTTCATCTATCGCTGTGCCGCTTTTTAATAATCATAGGCGCTTTATTTTTAGCCATTTCCGTTATAAACGATTTTTCCATCAACAATAGTCATAAATGTCTGTCCTTTTACTTTCCAACCGGTAAAGGGCGTGTTAACTGCTTTTGATTGGTATTCTTCAGCAAGAAGTTCTTTTTCAGTTTGCAGATCAAATAAAGCCAAATCAGCTTTTTGTCCAATTTCCATGGTACCTGCACTCAGACCAAAAACTTTTGCTGGTCGTATCGTCAGCCACTCTACTAATTGAGCTAATGTAAAGATATTTTTTTCAACAAAGTGCGTATACAATAAAGAAAAAGCTGTTTCGCTGCCGGTTATTCCAAAGGGTGCCTGTATCATACTGCCGTTTTTTTCCTCAATTGTATGAGGTGCATGATCAGTTGCAATCATATCAAGCGTTCCATCCAGCAACCCTTCAATCAGAGCTTCACGATCTGACGAGCTCCTTAATGGCGGGTTCATTTTATAAAGTGCTGAATCTTTAGGGATGTCTTGTTCTGTCAATAGCAGGTG
>NZ_DAMDAK010000117.1:0-3145 GCF_032094055.1 Carnobacterium sp. | reverse complement strand
ACTTCTGCTGTTACAGGAATTCCAGCTCGTTTAGCATCACGGATAATCCGGACACTTTCTTTCGTAGAAACATGGCAAACATGATAATGAGCACCTGTAGCTTCGCTGAGCAATACATCGCGCGCAATTTGACTGGATTCAGTAACACTTAAGATACCGGGCAAACCCAGTTCTTTATTGCGAGTGCCTTCGTGCATCACTCCGCCAAATAATAAAGACTCATCTTCTGTATGTGCAACAATAACGGTTTTGTTTTTAGCCGCTTCTTTCATGGCCAAGTACATTGTCCCGGCAGTTTGTACTCCCACTCCGTCATTTGTAAACGCAAAAGCTCCAGCTGAAAGCAATGCTTTTTGGTCGGTGAGTTGTTCACTGCGTAACCCTTTGGTAATTGGCGCATACTGCAAAACCTTTACTACAGCGTCGGTTCTTATTTTTTCTTGTACAGCAGTCAGTTTTTCGACGGTATCCAGTTCAGGCTTCACATTCGGCATTGCACAAATAGTCGTAAACCCGCCACGAGCAGCCGCCATTGTTCCCGTTCTAATCGTTTCTTTTTCTGAAAAACCCGGTTCCCTTAAATGAACATGTACATCAATCAATCCAGGCGTAAGTAAAGCCCCTCGAGCATCGATGATCTGATTTGCCTGTTTTCCTTGAAAAGATAAGTCAGATCCGACAGCTTCAATGATGCCATTATTTAGAAACACTTCACTTGCTTGCAGCAGCCCCTGCTGGTTGATAATCATTGTATTTTTAAGCCATAATGACACTGTTATCCCTCATTCCTCTATTGTTTGGTTAGTTTTGTAAACTGCTTTTTGTACCGGCAGCTTTTTAATGTGCTAAAACAGCTTCTAAAACAGCCATCCTAGCATAGACACCATTTTGCATTTGAGTCACAATGCGAGAACGCGGGCATTCCATTAATGTACTCTGCAACTCCACATCGTGGTTAACAGGTGCAGGATGCATGATAATCGCATGACCAAGCATATTACGTTCTCGATCAGCAGTTAATCCGTATTTTTCTAAATACGAGGCTGTAGAGAAATTCCCATACGTTTCGTGGCGTTCATGTTGCACTCTCAGTAGCATCATCACATCCACTATTTTAACTAACTCGTCTAAAGGCCGATATTGTCCATATTGGTCAAAGGATGGATTATACCATTCTGGAGGACCTGAAAAGTAAATCTCAGCGCCAAGACGTTGCAACATCTGCATGTTGGATCTTGCAACACGTGAATGAGTTAAATCGCCTACAATGGCTACTTTCAGCCCTTCAAAAGAACCAAACTCTTCATAAATGGTCATTAAGTCTAGTAAACACTGACTTGGATGCTGCCCGGCTCCATCACCACCATTGATAATAGAGCAAGAAATAGTTGGACTGTTGATCAGCTCGGTATAAAAAGATTCAGAACCATGTCGTATGACGGCAACATCGACCCCAATAGCGGCCATTGTTAACACTGTATCGTATAAACTCTCTCCTTTTGTCAGACTGCTCGTCGAAGGTTCAAAATCAATTACTTTCACCCCTAGCTTATTTTCTGCCATTTCAAAACTTTTATGGGTTCTTGTACTGCTTTCAAAAAAAAGATTGACTGCATATTTGGTTCCGGCATATTGAGGAGCTGCACCTCGTTTAAGTTCGCCTGCTCGCTTAATCAATGCTGTCACCTCTTCGTTTTTCAATGCCTCAACTGAAACAAAATGCTCTAAACGTGTACGCTCTATAGCTTCTTTCATTTTTAGTCCTCCTTTTATGTATGAATCCATAGCGAATGCCAAACTTAAAACTCGACATCCTGGTTTCTCAACTACCTAACACATTTTCCTTCAGCTCTTGGATGAGGTGTAATGGCAGGACCCTTTTTAATAAAAAAAGAACCCACCGTCTATTGAGACAGTTGGGTTCTATCATTATTCAGACTCCGCGCGAAGGCATCCTTAGCACGGCTGAATAGGAGTAGTGACCTTTTGTGTCTCTCTGGACTCAATTAAAGCTTCACAATGATTAATTTAATTTTTGAATCAGTACATGGTCTTCGCCATCTACTTCTTGCATAGCTACTTTGATTTGTTCTTCTAAGGACGTGGGAATATTTTTTCCAACAAAATCAGCCCGAATTGGCAATTCTCGATGTCCACGGTCAACCAACACAGCTAAAGATATTTTACTGGGACGTCCAATATCCATTAACGCGTCTAAAGCAGCCCGAATCGTCCGTCCGGTAAACAAAACGTCATCAATTAAAATGACTTGTTTGCCTTCAATTGAAAAAGGAATATCTGTTCCTTTTATTTCGGGTTCACGTCCATCACTAGTGTGGACATCGTCACGATAAAGAGAAATGTCTAGTTTTCCGACTGGGATAGCAACTCCTTCAATCTGCTGCATGCGTGCTGCAATTCGTTCAGCGACATAAATCCCTCGAGTTTTGATGCCTACCAAAACTAAATCTTCGATACCTTTATTTCGTTCAATGATCTCGTAAGTAATCCGAGTCAAAGCGCGTTTCATAGCAGCTTCATCTACCACTTCTACTTCAGATTTAAATTTCATGTTTGTTCCTCCTTGAATCTAGTGAATGATGAATAAGTACTGTACTTCATTAAAACACCCTTTTACCTATTTGGCAAAAGGGCATCGTGAGTTCCACTGCAGGCAAAAATCCGACAATAGTTCACTCATACGTGTATGCTCCTTTGTAGCCTCACAGGACTGGGATTAAAGGATATCTTTTTCTCTTTGTTAGTAACGACTTTACCGTTCAGTTAAATAAAAGTCAACGGTTTTCTCTTAATTCAGCTAAAGTATTTTCAAATATTTCCGGCAGTGGAGCTTCAAAAGTCAAAAATTCGCCTGTTGTAGGGTGGTTGAAACCGAGAACGCGCGCATGCAAAAACTGGCCATTTCCTGGTAATGTTTTGCGCGGTCCATAGGTTGGATCACCTGCAAGCGGGTAACCAATATATTTCATGTGCACTCTAATTTGATGGGTTCTTCCAGTTTCTAATTGTAAAGAAACCAATGTGAAATCGTTAAAGCGTTCTAGCACTTGGAAATGAGTAATAGCTGAACGTCCGTCGTCGATCATGTCTTGTTTTTTTCGATCATTTTTTGACCGGCCCAACG
>NZ_DAMDAK010000116.1:4827-6273 GCF_032094055.1 Carnobacterium sp. | reverse complement strand
ACAAATCGTATGATGAGTATTGGGATACAATGAACTGGTTTGCGCGTAAAGAAGCCATTAATGTACCAGCCTTAATTATTTCAGGTTGGTATGATGACAATGGTGCTGGCACAACAGAAGCTATTCAGGTAACCAATACTTACCCCAAAAATAAACGTAAAATCATCTTAGGACCTTGGCTGCATAAAGGCAATGCTAATCGCGATTTGGGAGAGATTGCTTTAGGTAATGCTGCATTAAGGCACGATATTGATTTACAGCATCTCTTGTGGTTTGAACGTTTTTTGAAAAATAACAACAATGGTGTAGACGCTGGACCTGCCATTGAATACTATACTGTTAATGAAAATAAATGGAAAACTGCCGCCCAGTGGCCTCCTGAATCTACCCAAGAAGAGACTTATTATTTAACCAGTACACATGATGCGAGAAGCTCATCTGGAGATGGCAAGCTGACCAAGGCGAAACCTGAAAAAGAAAAAGAAGATGATTTCACCTACGATCCCGATCATCCTGTACCGCATTTGATTAATTTATCAGAAAATGAGATTTGTTTTCCAAATGATTATCATGCAGTTGAAAAACGCCAAGATGTTCTTTGTTATACAACGGAACCTTTTGTTTCTGAAACGACCATTACAGGTCAAATAAAAGTAGGCTTTTACGCTAAAAGTACCGCAGTCGATACAGATTGGGTCGTTCGCTTAACAGATGTTTCTCCTAATGGAACTTCAACCAATTTAGCAGAGGGAATATTGTGCGCCCGCTTTAGAGAAAGTTTTAGTCAGCCTTCTTATCTTGTTCCAAATGAAGTCTATTATTATGAGATCGAAACATCTAAGATTTCTAACCAATTTCTTCCTGGGCACCAATTAAGATTGGATATCACAAGTAGTGCGGAGAATTATATTTTCCCACACAGCAATACGAAGAAAGGTCCAAATTCACTTAAAACGATTCCTGCTGATCAGACCATTCTTTCAGGAGGAAAATATCCTTCTAAAATTACTCTGATGGTAGAAAAATAAATGTTAGAGAAGTTCGAATTCTTACTTGCTGGTAGCAGCTAGTTAAAATTCGAACTTCTTTTATTTTTAGCTAAAAATAAATACAAACACACTATGTAGTGGTTGAAAAACAAAACGATATGCTATATAGTATGTGAGTGAGAAATATAAAAAAAGGAGGTGAGTTTTAAGTGCAGATTTATACAAAAAGAGGCGACTATGGAAATACAAATATTATTGGCGGCCGGACAGTCAAAAAAGATTCTAAGCGAGTCGAAGCTTACGGTACAGTTGATGAAGCTAATTCTTTGATTGGGTACATAATTAGTCAAGTGGACGAGCAAGAAGAAGCTTTAAAAAATGAACTAGTGGAAATACAGCAGTATTTATTTGATTGTGGAACAGACTTGGCGACGCCTCATGGAAAAAAGAACTATAA
>NZ_DAMDAK010000116.1:0-4817 GCF_032094055.1 Carnobacterium sp. | reverse complement strand
AAATGGTTGAGTGGATCGAGTCGCGAATCGATGTATATGCAGAAATTCCAGATGCAATTGAATCTTTTGTCTTGCCAGGCGGTCATCCTGTAGCAAGTTTGTTGCATATGGCTAGGACGACGGTCAGAAGGGCAGAACGCCGTATTGTCAGTTTAGTAGCAGAAGAAGAGACAAATTCGCATGTCAGCATTTTTATGAATCGTTTATCGGATTATCTATTTGCTGTTGCACGTCTGGTCAATCATCAAGCTGGAATAAAAGAACCATTGTATGAACGTGGTGGAAAAGTTTTTCACACTTCTTTAACGAAAAAAGATATCCGTTAAAAACTGAATAAGCAATTGAAAACTGGAAGTTGGTGAAAATCCAACACGGTCCCGCCACTGTAAAAAGCAGCTGCTTTAAGTCAGGTCTTTTTTCAATTGTTTTAAACCGACTGTTTCGAGGCAGAACAGCGGGAGAACGCTAACGACAAATTGCCTCGTTGGCTTTTTTTGTAGAGTAGGGTATGATAAGTTTTTTTGCATTCGATGTCTAGTAGGTCAAGCCGGGTTTGCTCCGCTTTTCTTGTTTCAAAAATAGGGATACAATTGATTTGGAGGAATAGAAAATGAAAATAAAATTGAAATTAAAGTTAGGAATCATTATCGCAGCTTCGTTAGCATTGGTGGCTTGCAGTGATACGAGTCAAGCACCTGTAAACGAAAGCAGTTCAGCCGCTTCAAGTGAAATGACTGCTAGCAGTTCAGCAGCAGAAACGGTGTCCGTTTCAATTCAAATACAAGAAGAAGGCGAAGATTTGCCTGATGCGAACAAAGAAATAAAAGCAGAATCAGGAGAAACGTTGTTAGAAGCAATGGAAAAAACATACGACATTACTGAAAAAGATGGGTTTATTTCTGCTATTGAAGGCCACGAACAAGATGATAAAGCAGGGAAATACTGGTTGTACACTGTCAACGGGGAGCAAGCTACTGTTGGAGCAGCTGAATATATTTTAGAAGACGGCGATACTATCGTGTGGAACTTAGATGGCATGTAAAGCTAAACAGCTGTCTATTCAACGACTCACGTTACTTGCAATGATGACGACACTTTGCCAAGTGAGCCGGTTAGTATTTCAATTCTTGCCAAATGTTCAACCCGTGACCGTGATCTTAATTATTTTGACTCTTTCATTAGGAGTCAGTGATGGATTAATTGTAGCTGTTTTATCTATCTTTATTTCAAACATTACATTAGGCATGGGAGTATGGACGATTGCTCAAATGATTTCATTTGCTCTGCTGGTTTTAGTGACAGGGGTAGTGATCAAACCGTTTTTTAAGCAGATTCCTTTTCTGATAATGGTGTTATATGCAGTCTTAATGGGGTATCTATATGGTTTTATTATTTCACTCGTTCAAGCTCCGTTCTTCGGCATTCAAAATTTCTGGGTCTATTATATTTCCGGACTGCCATTCGATACGTTGCATGCTATAGGCAATGGTGGGTTTTATTTAATTTTAGCGCCTATCCTATTCCCATTATTAAAGAAATTTACAGAAAAATATTTTAAAGAGTAAATAAAAAAGGCTGTCTAAAAAGGATAGTTAGTTAGAAAAAATGCAGAAAAACACCAAAATGACGTGTGGTACTTTTCTGTATTTTTTTGTTGCTGCTTTTCTCAATTTCTTTCGAGACAGAGTGGGCTTGTCCCGCTGTTCTTAGTATATGTATGTTAAACTAGATTCAGAGAAATAGCTCTGAAAAGCAAAATGAGAGCGTTAACTAAATAAAATGCTGGACAGAAGAAATTAGAGCAACTAACAGTTCTTAGGAGGAGAAAGACATGACTCAATATTTAGGAATAGATATTGGCGGTACAGAAATAAAGTATGGTTTAATCAATGATGAAGGAGAAATAAAAGAAGTAGAAAGAAAAAAGACACCGTTAGATTCGTTAGAAAGTTTTATTGCTGTCATGGGTGAAATTTATGATCTTTATGCAGAACAAATTTCTGGTATGGCTATTAGCATGCCGGGAATTATTCATTCAAAAACAGGGTATGCAGTTCATGGCGGAACTTTGGAGTACATTAAAAAAATGAATATGGTTGAACTGTTGGAATCGCGTTGTCCGACCACCATCCATATAGAAAATGATGGCAAAGCAGCAACTTTAGGCGAATTATGGAAAGGCAATTTCCAAGGTGTTCAAAATGGTGTCATGCTTGTTTTAGGAACAGGCATTGGCGGCGGAATTCTCTGTAACGGACAATTGGTGAAAGGAACCCACTATTCAGCTGGAGAATTATCCTTTATTAAAACCAATTCAGACCAAAGCGAGGAAGAGGATTATAGGTTTGGGTACCAAAACGGATTAATCAAGTTATTTAAAAACGTATCAGAACGCTGCAGCCTTCCTTTAGATGAAATTGACGGACATTTAGTCTTTCAATATGCTGATGCAGGAAACGCAGCAGTTTTAGATTGTTTAAATGAATATTGCCGTACCTTAGCTATCCAAATTTTTAATTTACAAACGATTTTAGATCCAGAAAAAATCCTGATCAGCGGTGGCGTCAGCAAAGCACCGCTGCTGATTGAATTGATCAATAAACAAGTCACGGAAGTATTCCGTGAAAAAAATACAGAACTGTTTTATCCACCTATGATAGAAAAAAGCCGTCATGGCAATAAAGCCAATATCATTGGAGCACTATACAATTACAGATTGAATGAAGATATCCTAGTCTAAGTGGGCTTCACTGAACGATGAAAGCTTAATGGTATTCATGAGATAGGAGTGCTGTTTGGCGGCAGCTTTCGATGTTTTTTGTTTAAAAAAACGACAATTAAAAAGGCTGGAACAAAAGAATGTCATCTTTTGTTTCAGCCTTTTTTCTATCGATAGGGTCTCATAGAACGGGGTTTGTCTAATATTTCTTTATAGACAATTCCTTTTAACAATTCTTTTTGACGAGAAGCTTGTTTTTTGTCCTTCTTTTTATGTGTTTTCGAATGAACGAAATCATGGATCGGTTGTACTTTGGTGTCTAAAACTGGAGTATTGATTCGCCTGATTGGACTTTCAGCTTGAACAGACACTTTTCGGTTTTCCGTTTTAGAAACGAGTGGTTTTTCGTAATTAGAATGACGCGAGTTTGCTGAAACAGCAGAAGTATTTCGTCTTCCGGCACGGGTTTGCTGGTTCCGTTTTGCTTCTTGTTCGATCGCTCGCATTTTATCTTGCGAATGCCCAGCGTTGTTTTTATTTGTTGGGGCATTCCGCAGTCTTTCTTTCTCCTGATTCACTTCATTAACGAGACGTTGGTAATGAGACAGTTGCCCTTTTTTTCTAGCTGCTTGTTGTTTGAAGATCACTTTGCTGATAGATTGAACAATTGAAATCACGAATAGAATGGGAATAAGAATACTTAAAAAACTAAAAATTCCAAAAATACCCATTATTCATCACGATCACTTTCGCCTAACCCAGAAATAGAATCTCTCATTGAAGTATCTGCATTGATATTCTTCATATTGTAATAGTCCATTACTCCTAAATTGCCTTCTTTTAAGGCTTCAGCTAATGCCAATGGAACTTCTGCTTCTGCTTCAACTACACGAGCACGCATTTTTTGAACTTCAGCAAGCATTTCTTGTTCTTGGGCAATCGCCATTGAGCGTCTTTCTTCCGCTTTTGCTTGAGCAATGTTTTTATCAGCTTCGGCTTGTTCCATTTGCAAGCTGGCACCAATATTACGACCAACATCAATATCCGCGATATCAATAGACAAGATTTCAAAGGCAGTACCTGAATCTAACCCCTTGCGTAAAACAGTTTTAGAAATAGAATCAGGGTTTTCTAAAACATCTGTATGTTTAGTAGCGCTACCGACCGTTGTAACAATCCCTTCACCAACACGAGCGATGATCGTTTCTTCACCGGCACCACCGACTAATCGTTCAATGTTTGCACGAACGGTTACTTTAGCACGAGCTTTGACTTCAATTCCGTTCATTGCCATAGCAGCAATTTGTGGAGTTTCGATAACTTTTGGATTAACACTGACTTGAACGGCTTCAAACACGTTCCGGCCAGCCAAGTCGATTGCGGCTGCTTGTTTAAAGATTAGATCGATATTAGCACGTTGTGCAGCAATCAAAGCATCAATTACTTGGTTGACATCTCCTCCAGCCAAGTAGTGAGCTTCCAACTCATTGATGTTGATGTTCAAACCGGCTTTAGTAGCCTTGATCAAAGGTCGGATAATATTTTGTGGAGCAACTCTTCTTAACCGCATCCCTACTAATGTTCCAATAGAAACTTTTACTCCAGAAAAGTAAGCAGTGACCCATAATCCTACAGGTACAAACCGGAAAAACATACTTAAAATGACAATAACGATGATTGCAATCAAACCTATACCTATTAACCCACTTGTTTCTTCTAACATATTTACGACACTCTCCTAACTATTATTTTAGAACCTTCCACCTTTATGACTTCAACAAAGATATCAGACTCAATTTGTTCTCCTGAACTTAGCACATCTAATTCAATATCATCAAACGCAACTTTTCCTGATGGTCTTAATGTAGTAGTAGTAATGCCTTTTTTTCCTAAATAGTCAGAATAGTCTTTATTACTTGAAAAACCGCTGACTTTGTTTAAATTGTCGTTCAACACCAATTTATTGAAATTTCCAAAAGTATAGCCGTTTTTCAAGAGAATGACGGCTAGTATTACCGAAATAATACCGGCCACACTTAAATCAAACAAACTTTTACCCACATCTCCATAATTGAGATAAATTCCTCCAAAAAGTAAG
>NZ_DAMDAK010000115.1:3929-6335 GCF_032094055.1 Carnobacterium sp. | reverse complement strand
GCAATTGCTAGGAGACTTCCAGCTTTAGCTGGTTAGTCGAATAGTACAAAGCGAGCGCAGCGAGACTTTGGGACCCTTGTTTCTTATCTTTTTGCCGAGAGCCAGACTTGAACTGCTAGACAACACGTATATAAGTTACAAATTGATATCCTAAAATGGATAAGACTTGAAAATGACCAAGGAAGGAAATGACCAATGATTGAATTAGCCAATATCAAAAAAGTTTTCCAAACGAAACAAGGGCAACTGACAGCCGTTGAAGATGTGAATTTAACCATTAAAGACGGTGAAATATACGGCATTGTAGGTTATTCAGGAGCTGGAAAGAGCACATTAGTCCGGATGTTTAATGGGCTTGAGACTCCTACATCGGGAACCGTAGCTGTCAACGGCAATATTATTTCAAAATTAACAGGAAAAGATTTAAGAAAAGAACGACAAAAAATCGGAATGATTTTTCAACACTTCAATCTTTTATGGTCGAGAACGGTATTAGAAAATGTTTTATTTCCATTAGAAATTGCTGGGATGGGAAAAGCTAAAAGCATTAAAAAAGCGAAAGAACTGATTCGGTTAGTTGGATTGGAAGGGCGTGAAGAAACCTATCCGGCTCAATTATCAGGTGGACAAAAACAAAGGGTCGGAATCGCGCGTGCTTTAGCCAATGAACCTACATTGTTATTGTGCGATGAAGCAACGAGTGCTTTAGATCCTCAAACAACAGATGAAGTTCTGGATTTGTTATTGGATATCAATAAACGGTTGGATTTAACAATTGTTTTGATCACGCATGAAATGCATGTGGTTCGCAAAATTTGCCATAAGGTAGCTGTGATGGATAACGGAACTGTTGTCGAATCAGGAGATGTAATGGAAGTTTTTAAAAATCCTCAACAGGAAATCACAAAACGGTTTATCCGGCAAGATGCTAATCCTAACAGTGAGGATACAGATGAGATTCTGGAAGAAATGCTGACAGCTTATCCTGAAGGGAAAATTATTCATTTAACTTTTCAGGAAGAACAAGTCAAAATGCCGGTCATTTCTAAAATCGTGCGTGACTATGAAGTAGAGTTGAACATCATCCAAGGAAATATTCGACACGCAAAAGAAGGGTCGATCGGTTCATTGTATGTTCAGTTGACCGGCAGCGAACCGCAAATCACTCAAGCCATCGAACGCTTGAATCAAATGAAAGTAGGAGTAGAGGTGATTGAACATGTTGTCGAATCTTAAAATTGGAGCAGGATTGGTGAGCCAGTACTTTGATTTTTCAGAAATCCATTGGGACAGAATGCAAAAAGCAGCTATCCAAACACTAGGGATGACAGCCGGTTCAGTGATCGTCGTCTTCCTGCTAGGTTTGTTGCTAGGTCTGCTGCTGTATGAAACAAATGGAAAAGATACTTTTTTTGCTAAGTTATTGTATGGGATTGTAGCCATTCTTGTAAATGTCTTTCGTTCTGTTCCATTTATTATTTTAATCGTACTCATGATGCCGATAACCAAAAGTTTAGTCGGTTCCATGATTGGCCCAATGGCTGCTTTACCCGCTTTGATTGTTTCTTCAGCTCCTTTTTATGGACGACTAGTAGAAATCGGCTTTCGCGAGATCGATAAAGGTGTAATCGAAGCAGCAGAAGCGATGGGAGCAAACAAATGGGAAATTATTTATAAAGTTCTCATACCGGAAAGTTTGCCGGCCATCGTTTCCGGACTGACGGTGACGACTATTTCATTAGTCGGTTATACGGCCATGGCAGGTGTCATCGGAGCCGGTGGATTAGGAAACCTAGCTTACTTAGAAGGATTCCAACGTAACCAGCCAGCTGTAACATTGATTGCCACTTTAATTATTCTCGTGGTCGTTTTTATTATCCAATTTATTGGAGACAGCGCCGTCAAACGAATAGACAAGCGTTAAGTATCTTGAACAAGCAGTTAAAATATTTATTAACTAGTTAAAATAGAAAAAATAAGACTAAAAGGGGAGATTTATTATGAAAAAATCAACAGTATTCGGAACACTCTTAACAGTAGGACTGTCATTAACTTTAGCAGCTTGCGGCAGCAACGATTCATCATCAGACTCATCGTCAGCAGGATCATCAAAGGAGGACACGACTACCATCAAAATTGGCGCCAGCAATGTCCCACATGCAGAGATATTGGAATTTGCTGAACCTTTACTTGAAAAAGAAGGCATTAAATTAGATATTACGACGTACAATGATTATGTTATACCAAACGTCGCTTTAGACGAAGGCGATATTGATGCCAACTACTTCCAGCATATTCCATTCTTCGAAAGTGCAGTTGCTGAAAATGATTATGATTTTGTTAACGCTGGTGCTATCCATATTGAACCGCTTGGTCTATATTCGAAAAAATACAAAAATTTAGATG
>NZ_DAMDAK010000115.1:0-3919 GCF_032094055.1 Carnobacterium sp. | reverse complement strand
AAAAAAGGTGCGACCGTTTTAGTCAGCAATAGCCAAGCCGACTGGGGCCGTGTAATCAGCATTTTAGCAGATAATGATTTAGTCACTTTGAAAGACGGCGTTGATCCAACAACTGCCACATTTGATGATATTGATAAAAATCCTAAAGAGCTGAACTTTGAATATGAAAATGACCCAGCGTTGATGACGACATTGTATCAACAAGACGAAGGCGACCTAGTTGCGATCAACTCTAACTTTGCCGTTGACCAAGATATTAACCCATTGGAAGATTCGATTGCTTTAGAAAGCACAAGCTCACCTTATGCCAATATTATAGCTGTTCGTTCTGAAGATGCTAAAGACCCTGCTATTTTAAAATTAGTAGAAGTATTAAAATCAAAAGAAGTACAAGATTTTATTCTTGATAAATGGGACGGAGCAGTTGTTCCTGTAACCGAATAAACGCTTCTCTTTTAAACAGATTTCTGTTTAAAAGAGAAGCTTTTTATTATAAAATAGCTGAATTTACCTGTTCACCGAATTCATTAAACAAATCTTGCATCTTACTGTCACGCTTCATCATTAATTCAGGATGCCATTGAACAGCTACGATACTTTGTGTAGAATCAACGGCTTCAAAGCCTTCGATCAACAAGTCTTTACTCCAAGCGACAGGCTTGAAAGCTCTTGCCAATTCTTTGATAGCTTGGTGGTGATAAGAATTGACCAAATAGGTTTTTCCAAAAATAGTTCCCAACCGGCTGTCTGGTTCAATATCGATTGTATGTGTTCCTAGATCAAAGTACGTTTGCTGAATATGTTGGACTGTTAAGTCAGCATAATTCGACAAATCCTGATAAAGCGTTCCGCCATAAGCTACATTTAATAATTGAAACCCGCGACAAACAGCTAAAATTGGTTTATGTTGAGCAATTGCCTCTTTGATCAAGGCCAATTCAAAAGCGTCGCGTGTCGGGCTGGTAGCGCCAAGTTTTAAGCTGGGTTCTTCACCATATAAAAGAGGAGAAACGTCTTGTCCGCCTGCTAATAATAAGCCGTCTATCCGTTCAATATAATCAGCTGCTTCTTCTGGCAAACTGATCGGTAAGACAATGGGCGCTCCTTCCGCCGCAACGATTCCATCCACAAATCCTTGAGGTGTATACGTAACCGGCAATCCATTGGTGACATTTAAATCAATTAAACTATTTCCGGCAATTCCAATTAAAGGTTTTTTCATTGAGTATTCCTACTTTCTTTTTCAATTATTTTTCTAATGTACCGTTTGTTTAGTAAGTACGTTACTATAGAGGCATTAAAAATAAACAACTAGATTTTATAGAACTGCAGCTATTAAAAAATCTTTTCGGCAGCGGCCGAAAGGTACGAATGGATAGAAGGGAACGGATTTGTTTTTTGTACGGGTGAAAATCAGTTGTGCCTTAAAAAGAGCGGAATGACAACGATATGGTCCATAAAAGCAGGCTATGGACCATATCGTTTGGACAAACGAATTTTTGAGGTCCATAAACAGATTATAAGGACCGGAACAATGATCATTCTCTGTCTTTAAGGTGCTTAAATACTTTTTTGTCTGTTCTTGTCTATCAAGAGCGGTTCTTTAGAGCAACAGTCTTAGATAAGACACCCCTACCAACCATTGTTGCAGAATGTTTTTTCAAAAATATAAATTGATCGTTTTTAATGCGATAGTAAGGTGAGTTCTGAGATAGTTAAACAACTTCTTGTTTAGTTTACCTTATTTACACTGAAAAAGTAAGTAGATTTGCTCCTTGCTCGGCATTGCGCAAACTCCTTAGTTGGGCTAAAATAAAAGACAGTAGACAAACGTTCGAAAAAGGAGATGGAATGATGGCTCGTTTAGACATTAAAAATTTGCATGTTTCAATCGAAGACAAAGAGATTTTAAAAGGGGTGGATTTAGTCCTGAATACAGGGGAGATCCACGCCATTATGGGGCCAAACGGTACAGGGAAATCAACATTAGCAGCGGCGATCATGGGCCATCCCAGTTACCAAGTGACAGAAGGGGAAATTTTATTGGACGGTCAAAACGTATTGGAAATGGCGGTCGACGAACGGGCACGCGCCGGTTTATTTTTAGGTGTGCAATATCCAAGCGAAATAGCTGGGATCACTAATGCGGAATTTATGCGGGCTGCCATCAATGCACGCCGGCCTGAAGACGATAAAATTTCTGTCATGCAGTTTATTAAAAAAATGGATGAAAAAATGGCCGTACTGGATATGCCGGAAGAAATGGCTGAACGGTATTTAAACGAAGGCTTTTCAGGCGGTGAAAAAAAGCGCAATGAAATCTTACAAATGATGATGATAGAACCGGCATTTGCTATTTTGGATGAAATTGATTCTGGCTTGGATATTGATGCCTTAAAAGTTGTTTCTAAAGGAATCAATGCGATGCGCAACGAACATTTTGGTGCCTTAATCATTACCCATTACCAACGGTTATTAAACTATGTCACCCCGGATGTGGTGCACGTTATGATGAACGGCGTAGTGGTCAAAACTGGCGGCGCAGAATTAGCGAAACGATTAGAAGCAGAAGGTTATAAAGGGATTCGCGATGAATTGGGAATCGATTTTGCTTTGGATGAAGATTAAAAAGGAGGAATTCAGGATGAAAGAAACAAACTATTTGGACTATCTTGATGCCGTCCGTACTGCTTCACTGATGAAAGGCGAACCCGAATGGATGCTGCAGCTGCGCTTAGCTGCTTTGGAGAAAATTGAGGAGTTGGAATTGCCAGTTATCGAACGAGTTCGCTATCACCGCTGGCCATTGCTGCAAGTTCCTGATTTATTCTTGCTGGAAGAACCGGTTTTTCTAGCGAATGACTTTTTAGCTGCAGATACCGATGCTCCGCGATTGGTTCAAGTTGGCACACAAACCGCTTTTGAACAACTGCCGATGGAATTGATCGAACAAGGCGTAGTTTTTACCGATATTTTTACCGCCATGGAAGAACACCCGGAACTAGTAGAAGAAGCGTATATGCAACTAGCCGTCAAACCAGATGAAGACAAGCTGACCGCTTTTCATGCGGCTTTTATGAACAGCGGAATGTTCTTATATGTGCCTAAAAATGTGGTGATCGAAGAACCGTTAGAAGCTCTTTTTGTTCAGAACAATCAAGAAGCCACTAGTTTTATCAAACACGTGTTGATTTATGCGGATACGAACAGTGAATTTACGTATGTTGAAAAATACCAAACCATTGGTGAAATCAGCAATGCCGCCAATATTGTGGTGGAAGTGATCACAAAACCGGGAGCCAAAGTGAAGTTTTCAGCAGTAGATGAACTAGGCAAGCAAACGACGACTTACTTTAACCGCCGTGGCCATTTATTAGGCGATTCACAAATCGAATGGGCTATCGGTGTGATGAATCAAGGCGATGTGATTGCTGATTTTGATTCGGATTTGATCGGCGAAGGGTCGCATAGCGAAGTTAAAGTGGTGGCCATCAGTATGGGCAAGCAAATCCAAGCCATCGATACACGTGTGACCAATTACGGCCGACATTCGATTGGCCATATTTTGCAACACGGCGTGATTCGTGAAAAAGCCACGCTGACATTTAACGGGATTGGCCACATTATCAAAGGGGCTAAAGGAGCAGATGCGCAGCAAGAAAGCCGCGTATTGATGCTGTCCGATAAAGCTCGCGGAGACGCTAATCCGATTCTACTGATCGATGAAAATGATGTAACGGCAGGACATGCTGCTAGTGTGGGACGAGTCGATCCAGAAGAAATGTATTATTTGATGAGCCGCGGCATTCCAAAAGAAGAAGCAGAACGCTTAGTGATTCGCGGCTTTTTAGGTTCTGTGATTGCAGCGATTCCATTGAAAGCCATTCGCGACGAATTAGTGGAAACGATTGAAGGGAAG
>NZ_DAMDAK010000114.1:861-6395 GCF_032094055.1 Carnobacterium sp. | reverse complement strand
CTGGAACATATCCGATTTTCTTTTTAACAGCAAGACGGTTAGCGGCAATATTTTCTCCATCTACCAAAATAGAGCCTTTGCTCGGATCAATGATGCTGACTAACGATTTAATAGCGGTTGATTTTCCAGCACCGTTATGTCCGATCAGACCGAAAATTTCTCCTGGCTGAATAGTAAATGATACATCTTTTAGTGCTTGTTTAGTGCCATAAGATTTTGAGACAGTTTTAAATTCTATCATGTAGGCATTCTCCTTATAGTTCTGATTTTTCCATTGGTTGGTATAGACTCACTCTTTTCAGTATAACAAAAGCGTTAAGCAAAATGAAAGGTACAAAAAATAACGATAAACTAGCTAAAATTTGACTTCTATTATCAAAAATCCTTACTATAGAAAGTGAGAATAGAAAAATAAAAATAAAGGAGTGCAGATCAATGGAAACCTTTACGTTAGCAAATGGAGACAACATTCCAGTAATTGGAACCGGAACAAATACTTACGGAAAAGAAGGCAATCAATATAATGGGGAATTGAACGATGACTTTAGTGCATTGCAGTCTGCTATTAAAGCAGGATACCGTTTAATCGACACCGCTATTTCTTATCGGAATGAAGCAGGAGTTGGAAAAACCATTTACGAAAGTGGAATTGAACGCAAAGAGTTTTATCTTACGACCAAAATCCCTGCAAAAGAAGAGTATATCGCTTCTAAAGAACTAGTAGAGCAAACGGTTTTACAGAGCCTGGAAAATTTAAAAACTGACTATATCGATTTGTATTTGATCCACCATCCAATTGAAGATACAGACCAATTGAAACAAACTTGGGAAGTATTAGAATCATTTGTTGATCAAGGAAAAATCAAAGCGATCGGTGTATCGAATTTTAGTATTGAACAATTAGAACTGCTGAAAACTTTTGCACGCATCCAACCGGTCGTCAATCAAATTCAGTCAAATCCGCATATTTGGAACAATGAAATCATTGGTTATTTGCTCAAAAATGATATTCTTCCGGAAGCCTGGAGCCCTTTAAACAAAGTAACCGAAGAGCAAACGGCTAAGTTAACTGAAATCGGTGAGAAATATGGGAAAGACTGGGGACAAGTGTTGCTGCGTTATCAAATTCAAAGAGGCGTTGCAGTTATACCCAAATCACATAATAGTGAACATCAAGCTTCAAATTTAGAGGTATTCGATTTTGAATTGTCAAAAGAGGATACAACTATGATTGAGTCGTTATAAAAACAATTTTAAATTTATCCATGGGGTTATAAAATTGAAGGTTCATTTTAAAAAGCTTCTTTAAGTTATTAAACTTGAAGGAGCTTGCTTTATATTATAGAAGTTTTATAACGAAAGAATCTGATTTTGGGTTATAATCAATGCAATGCTTTATTATAGTAGATGAAAAGTTAGGAGTGGTAATGCATGAGAAAGACGTTTTTATTTTCTTTTATAGTCATCTTGCTAGGTCTAATCAGCATAGGATGCGGAAACGAAAAAACAGCTGAATCAGTTAAAGACAGTCCCACAACTAGTGAATCAAAGGAAAAGAACACGAGTGAAGCTGTTATTTTCAGCAGTGAATCATCTGATCCGTTGACCACAAATCAGACGGCCGTTCCAACGCTTTTTATCCATGGCTATCAAGGAACAGAAGGAAGTTTTAGTGGAATGTTGTCACGTTTTGAAACGAGTGGTTGGGGAAAAAAAGCTTTAACCATAACGGTTCAGCCGGATGGCAGTATTTCTGAAACAGGTACTTGGCAGAATCAATCAGATAACCCGTTGATCCAAGTGCTGTTTGCGGATAATAAAAATAATGAATGGAACCAAGCAGACTGGGTCAAAGCTGTTTTGACCTATTTAAAGAAAACATATCAGATCGATGAAGTGAATCTGGTCGGCCACTCGATGGGAGGCGTGAGCAGTTTTCGGTACCTGGTTACCTATGGAGAGGATGAATCATTGCCAACAGTTCATAAATTTGTTGCGATCGGTGCACCATTTAATGATTTTGTAACAGGCAATGAAGCACAATCGCTTGATGAATTGAATCAGAATGGTCCAGTGGTTATCAGCGAGCGCTATAGCGACTTTGCTGCTGGAATCCAGCATTACCCTAAACTGACTAAGATGTTGAATATCGTTGGAGATTTGCAAGATGGATCAAATGGGGATGGTACCGTTCCAGTTAGAAGCGGTCTAGCCATTGGTTATTTAATGCAGACGAAAGGACTAGATTATCATGAGGAAGAAGTGGTTGGAGCACAAACTCATCACAGCCAATTGCATGAAAATACCCAAGTAGATAAATTAGTTGGTGATTTTTTATGGGGCACACCATAAGCAATAAAAATCGAATAAGAAATATTCCTATCTTCTTAAATAAGTAGGTTCATTAACCTAACAAAGGAGTTTGTCATGATGCAATTTATTATTTTACTGCGAGGAGTCAACGTCGGAGGAAAAAACAGAGTTCCCATGAGTGAGTTAAAACAGTATTTAATTGATGATGGATTTATAAATGTCAAATCTCATATTAACAGCGGTAATTTGATTGTGGAGAGTGCGGAGGATACGAAGCAAGACGTTTTAATAAAATGCCAAAAAATTTTACTTGAACACTTTACTTTTCCTGTTGAGGTAGTTGTTCTTTCAGATAAAGAATACCAAAAGGAGCTAGCAGACATCCCAGTCTGGTGGGGAGAAGATGAAGATTACCGGCACAACGCTTTATTTCTGCTGCCTTCAGCTGACAAAAAAGAGCTTGCTGAGCTGCTGTCGGCGATTGATTCGGTCTATGAAAAAGTTTATATTGGAGAACATGCTGTCTTTTGGTCTTCTTCTTTTAAAAAGAATTACAGTAAAACACATTATTCGAAATTAGCCAGCCGTCCTTTCTATAAACAGGTAACGATCAGGAATCGAAATACGACACTTAAGCTGCTTACCTTCTTAGAGAATTAGTAGGGAACTACAGTACAAGTAAAAAACGATCAAACAGTATTATACATTTTAGACCGGATGATTTAGAATAAAATAGAATGTATTTTATTTTTCCGCTAAAAATAAAAATTTAAGTAGCTTGAATAGGAGTGTGGATAAGTGCGAAAAAAATGGATAATCGGTTTACTGATTTTGGTTGTTCTGCTAATTGCTGGTTTAGGGTTTGCCGGAAACTATTTCTATGACGTAGCCGTAGCGATAAATCAAAAGGATTTCATAGAAGCAGCAGATACAGATGGAGACTATGATCCAAAAGACCCATGGCTGGAAGAAAAGGAATGGTATGATGAAGTAGAGCGTGAAAAATTAACGATTGAATCTGCGGATGGATTAAAACTTTCTGGAGTTTATATTGCAGGAGAACCGACTTCTAAAAAGGTAGCTATATTGGCTCATGGTTATGCTGGAAGCTTGGAACAAATGGCACCTTATGTTAAATTGTATCACGATATGGGCTTTAACGTACTTGTTCCGGATGCCCGTGGTCATGGAACAAGTGAAGGCGACTATATCGGATTTGGCTGGCATGAACGGAAAGATTACTTGCAATGGATTCAACTGATGCTCGATAAAGTTGGCGAAGATGCTGAATTGGCTTTATTTGGAATCAGTATGGGGGGCGCGACCGTTATGAACGTCAGTGGAGAAGATTTGCCTTCCAATGTAAAGGTCATTGTTGAAGACTGCGGCTATAGTTCCTTGACTGGAGAATTGGCTTATCAATTGAAAGATATGTATGACTTGCCGGCATTCCCTTTGATTCCGGTAACCAGCTTGGTAACAAAAGTACGTTCTAATTATTGGTTCGGAGAAGCAGATACAGTCGAACAAGTCAAAAAGAATAAAGTTCCTATGCTGTTTATTCATGGGGCAGAAGACAAATTTGTACCGACTGAAATGGTGTATGATGTATATGAAGCTGATTCATCGCCTAAAGAATTGTATATTGTGCCGAATGCCGATCATGCAGATTCATATGAGGAGAACAAAGAAGAATACAAACAAAAAGTTCAAGATTTTGTACTAAGTTATATACCAGATTGATTCATTAGTAGTAAATAGTTAAACAAAAAAAGTTCCTATCAACAGGTTGTTCTGTTTGATAGGAACTTTTTCTGGTTCTATTATTTTTGGTGTTGGTAAGAAAAATGAATCTATTCCACAATCTTGAAATTCCGGAGGAAATTTCATTATTAAGCATTACCAACATGATGTCTAGCAGTCCAAGCTTGGCTCTCGGGAAAAAGACAAGTACAACCCATTGCGCAGTATGCTCATTCGGGGCTGTACTTGCTATTTTCCTATGGAGCCAGAACAGACTTGTCCTGCTTTTCTTTTTTTAGACGCCTAGTTTTAAGCGTTTGACGATTCTGGATAAGGTGAAGCAGATACTGAAATACAATAACGCCATCGCGATAAACATAGGAATCACGTAGTCTGTATTTTGACCATAAATGATTCTGGCATTATGGGTGATTTCAGGTAAAGAGATAATTGTTGCTAATGAAGTATCTTTGATCAACGAAATCAGCTGACTTAAAATCGGCGGTACCATGGCTTTAAAAGCTTGAGGGATAATGATATACCACAAGGTCTGAGCATAAGTCAAACCAGTTGAAAGTCCAGCTTCTGTTTGTCCTTTTGGCACAGAATTTAACCCGGCACGAATAATTTCAGATAACATAGCAGATTCAAAAATCGTCATCGCAGCAACAGCTGACCAGAAAATATCAAATCGGATACCAATTTGCGGTAAAGCAAAATACGTAAAGAAAATAATCAACAAGAGTGGCAAGTTTCGGACCAAGTCAATGATAAAGCCGACGATTTTTGAAACAGCGGGAATTTTTAAATAGCGAATCAATCCCAAAATACTTCCAATGATAAAGCTGAAAAGAATGGACAAGACCGCTACTTCTACAGTAATCAAGAGTCCATCCAACAAGAAGCGGATGTTGACCCATGAAAAAGCTTCTACAATATTCAATTGAATTTCCTCCTTTTTATGATTTTGTATTTAAGCGTCGTTCGATATAAGCCATCAAATACGTCAACGGCAGGGTAATAATTAAATAAAGTCCTCCGATCAAGATATACGTATCGAATGTATTAAATGTTTCGCTGGCAATCAAGTCTCCTTGATACATTAAGTCGAGTCCAGCTACCATTGCTAAAACAGAAGAATTTTTTACTAAGTTGATAAATTGGTTGCCGAGCGGCGGGATAACGATTTTGATCGCTTGCGGCAAAACAATGTACCACAGTGTCTGACTATACGTAAACCCGGTTGAAAGCCCAGCTTCCATTTGGCCTTTTGGAACGCTTAAAATACCAGCGCGAACGGTTTCTGCAATGAAAGCAGAAGTGTAGATGGTCAACCCAATCGTACCTGCTGTAAACCCGTCGATTTGAAACCAATATAAAGGCACAACGACATAAAAGAACATGACAATAATCAATAAAGGAATGTTTCGAAAAAATTCGACATAAGCGTTTGCTAGTCCTTTAAGCAGCTTATTAGT
>NZ_DAMDAK010000114.1:0-851 GCF_032094055.1 Carnobacterium sp. | reverse complement strand
TCGATATTTGAAAGATTGCGAATAAGACGCCTACAATTAAGCTGATGACCAAAGCAATTAGACTAGAGTATAAGGTATATTTGAAACCTTCCAATAGAATACCTGAGTAATTATTAAAAATTTGGATCATAAAATCCACCTCACTTTTTCGTTTAAATTAAACAACCAAATCCAGTTGTATGGATACTAGTCGTTTTATTCTTCCATTTCTGGGATCCATTTGTTATAGATTTCATCGTATACACCATTTTCTTTAATGGTCTTAAAAGCTGAATTAATCGTTTCAACAAACTTGTTTTGGCCTTTATTGATGGCAATGCCATACGGCTCATCTGTAAAGTTTCCGCCAGCTAAACGGTAACCTGGGTTGTTAGCGATGATGCCTAAAAGAATCGCATTATCAGTGGTCATGGCATCTCCCTGGCCGGATTGGAGTGCTGTAAAGGCTTCTGAATAATTCTCTAGTTCTAAAACATGAGTGTCTGGAGCGTGTTTCCGAATATTGGCAGCTGAAGTTGAACCTTTGACAGCCAAGACAGTTGTATCAGAAGATAAATCTGAGACACTTTGAATTGAGCTATTTCCCGGTACTAGTAAAGCTTGCCCCGCATCAAAGTAAACATCTGAAAAGTCAACTTGTTTTTTACGTTCTTCACTAATCGTCATCGTTGCAATAATGGCATCAATATTGCCGTTTTTCAATAAAGGAATCCGAGTCTTTGAAGTAACTTCAACAAATTTTGCATTAGCAGCATCGCCTGTAATCTCTTCTGTTAAAGCTTTTGCGATATCAATATCAAAACCTTCGATTTCGCTCGTTTTAATATTATAAAGTCCAAATAAACTCGTAT
>NZ_DAMDAK010000113.1:0-6450 GCF_032094055.1 Carnobacterium sp. | reverse complement strand
CTCGTTACGATAAAGGAGTAGCTGCATTTTCTGGATTAGTTGGATATATTATTATGAATTTGTCCATCAACTTTTATCTAACAGAAGCAAATCTTTTGGCAGAACCTGAAGCATTAAGAGAAGCTGGGCAAGGAATGGTCATGGGTATCCAAACGATTGAGATGGGTGTTCTTGGCGGTATTATTGTAGGGATAATTGTTTCATCGCTGCATAAGCGTTTTCTGAAATTCAATTACCAGATGCTTTTGCCTTTTTCGGCGGAGCTCGCTTTGTACCTATCATCACATCATTAGTTTTAGGTGGAGTTGGCTTATTATTACCGATGATATGGCCTATATTTGGAGCAGCAATTACAGGTATTGGAAATTTAATTCAAAGAGCTGGAATCTTTGGTCCATTTTTATTTGGAGCTGGAGAAAGATTGCTACTTCCAACAGGACTACATCATATTTTAGTATCTATGATTCGTTTTACAGAAGCTGGTGGAACTCAAGTAGTCGACGGAACTACTATTTCTGGTGCTTTAAATATTTTTTACGCACAACTACAAAAAGGGCTGCCAATCAGTGCAGATGCAACAGCCTTTTTATCACAAGGTAAAATGCCAACGTTTATGTTTGGATTACCAGCAGCCGCACTAGCTATGTACAAGACAGCTAGACCAGAAAATAGATCGGCAATTAAAGGGTTATTGATTTCTGGTGTATTGGCTACTTTTGTAACAGGAATTACTGAACCAATTGAATTTTTATTCTTGTTTATTTCTCCACTATTGTATCTGTTTCATGTTATTATGACTGGATTAGGATTTATGGTTATGGCATTGTTGACAGTTAAAATTGGAAACACTGATGGTGGGATTTTAGATTTTCTTATATTTGGAGTACTGCAAGGAAACCAAACAAAATGGTATTTAGTTCTATTAGTCGGAGCTGCTTGGTTTGCTATTTATTACTTTGTTTTTAAATTCGCGATTGAAAAATTCAATTTAAAAACACCAGGAAGAGAATTAGTCAATGCAGATAATACAGATTATTCAGAAGAAGAGTTAGGGCACAAGAAAAAAGGCCAATATGATGCACCGGTTATATTATCAGCTTTAGGTGGTGCCGATAATATTGCTTCGTTGGATAATTGCGTTACTCGATTAAGATTAGTGGTTAACAGTATGGATAAAGTGGACGAAGACGTGTTGAAAGCAAATGGTGCTTTAGGGGTAATGAAGTTAGATGACCAAAACCTTCAAGTTATTATTGGTATGCAAGTAGCTACATTGAAAAACCAATTAGAACGACTAATATAGTAGAAAGGAGACAGTATTGTTTTGAAAAAAAGTAATTTTGATGAACCAATCGACAGAAGAGGATCATATTGTACACAATGGGATTATATAGAAGATCGTTTTGGAGTCAGTAATTTATTACCATTTACTATTTCCGATATGGATTTTGCAGTTCCTACTGTAATCAGTGAAGCTTTAAAAAGGAGAGAGAGCCATCCAGTTTATGGTTATACTCGATGGAACCATTCAGACTTTAAACACTCAATTATCAAGTGGTATGAAGAACGTTTTGCAACAAAGGTGGATCCAGACTGGATAGTTTATTCACCTTCAGTTATGTATACAATTTCAAGGTTGATTGAATTAAAATCAGCTATAGGTGATCAAATAGTTATTCAAACACCGGCATATGATGCATTTTTTAAAACTATTCGAAGCAATAAAAGAATGATAACAGAAAATCCCCTTGTCTATACTGATGGTGTTTATTCAATTGATTTTAATGATTTAGAGAAAAAATTAGCTGATGAAAAAACGACGATTTTTTTGTTGTGCAGTCCTCAAAATCCAACAGGGAGAATTTGGTCAAAAGATGAGTTGATCAAAATGATTCATCTATGTGATCGCTATAATGTGTTTTTGATTTCTGATGAAATTCATATGGATATCGTTCGTGAAGCCTACCAACATATTCCAGTAATTGCTTTAACAGATAAATTAGAATATCTAGCAATTTGTACTTCTGCCAGTAAAACATTCAATACTTCAGGATTGATAGGATCTTATGCTATAATTCCAAGCGAAAAATTGCAAGAAGAATTCCTGGAATTATTGAAAAATAGGGATGGGTTATCTTCTGCAAGCATTATGGGAATTGAAAGTATCATGGCTGGTTATAATTATGGTCAAGAATGGGTAGACGAATTGAATGATTATATTTCAGCTAATTTAAATTTAGTAGCTAAGTATTTGAAAGAACATATCCCAGAAATCCATTTTGTTGTCCCTGAATCTACATTTTTAGCCTGGATAGATATTAGCAACTTACCCTTTGAAATGAACGATTTACAGCAAGCACTCATTACAATTGGAAAAGTCGCTATTATGGATGGATCCATTTATGGTAAACAAGGAAAAGATTTTTTGCGTATGAATTTGGGATGTCAACGAAAAAAAGTACTAGAAGGCTTGGAAGGCTTGAAAAAAGCAGTAGACTATTTAAAGAAAGAAAAAAATGAGTAATCAGTTGGAAATAAGAATCACCTTCTAAGTATGCGACTTTTCGATTCTTCATCAAATAAGGTTAATGAGAAAATTTTAAACAGACTAGGCAAATTGCTTAGTCTGTTTTTTTTCTCTGATAAGTATAAGCCCATCACTAATAAAATCCAATTACAGAAGTTGGTGTAATTTCTGTAACCGAACGCCGTTAGTTTAAGGTAGTTTCCCATCTTTTATAAGGGTATGCATTCATGACGGTTACGCTGTATTTATTCAGCTCTCTGTTACTTATTAGATTTCTTCTTGTTTGCTTTCCTAACTTCTTTTGCTAAAAATTCAATAGTATACAGTGCTGGTATTTGAGAAGTAATGTCTGCATGTTTATTGTATTCTTTGGAAATATAATAAGGAATATTTACATCAGATAATTGGGCAATTGTTGATTTAGAGCTATTTGTAATGGAGATGATGGAGCTGTTAGTAAAGTTAAGATGATTTAAACAATTAATAATTTCGTTGGTTTCTCCAGAAACAGATAAAGCAATAATGCAAATTTTTTTAGATAAGCTTTTTGACACATAATCGATAGGTAAGTTTACAGGATCTTCAATTCTTAGCGCGATATTAAAAATGGAAGAAAAATATAGTGAACCGTATGCAGCTATAATGTTTGAAGAACCTGATCCTAAAAATAGAATCAATTCTTTATCCTTTAATAAATCAACTGCATCTTTTATTCTCTCTTGGTATAAAGGTTGAGTCGTTCTATTAACAAAATCTATTATTGCCATTTCGTCTATTCCCTCTAGAGAGGCTGTTTGATTTTCTTTTAAATACATATTTAATTTAATACGAAATTCTGAATACCCTTCACATTCAAATTTTCTACAAAAACGTAAGATACTAGTAGGGCTGGTGTGTGTATTACTGGCTAAATCCCGTATTCTCATATAGATGACTTGTTCCAAATGATCAGAAATATACTTGTATATATCTCTATCCAGAGGAGTTAATTCAGGGGTATAGTCTAAAAACAACATGTTAATCAGTCCTTTCAGTTTTGTAAATTAAATGTAGAACGCCCTGTTACTGTAATGTAACAGGTTCCAAAAGTCAAGTTGGTATCCTAAATAACTGGTAAATGTAACTATACATAATTTTTATATTATAATAAAGCCGAACAAATGAAAGCGTTATAATTTTTAAGGAGGTTATATTGTGGAAGGTATAAAAATTGTTACGATAGGCGGGGGCTCTAGCTACACTCCTGAATTAATTGAAGGGTTCATTAATCGTTATGATGAATTACCAATTAAGGAAATATGGCTGGTAGATATAGAGAAAGGACGTGAAAAATTAAACATCATTGGAGAACTTGCCAAAAGAATGGTTGAACAAGCCAAATTGCCTATCAACATTCATTTGACTTTTGACAGGGAAGAAGCTCTAAAAAATGCGGATTTTGTTACGACTCAATTTCGTATAGGGCAATTAGATGCTAGAGAAAAAGATGAAAAGATTCCTTTAAAGTACAATACGATTGGTCAAGAAACAAATGGTCCGGGCGGATTATTCAAAGGGTTAAGAACCGTTCCAGTTATTTTAGAAATCTGTTCTGATATGGAGAGGCTTTGTCCGGATGCTTGGTTGATCAACTTTACTAATCCTGCAGGAATGATTACGGAAGCCGTATTAAGATACAGCAATATAAAAAAAGTGGTTGGGTTGTGTAATGGACCTATTGGGATTGAAAAAGGAATAGCTGAATTACTAGAAGTTGACAAAGATGAAATTTTTGTTGAATTTACCGGTTTGAACCATATGGTTTTCGCTAAAAAAATTTATTTAAGAGGCAAAGATGTGACTAAAGAAGTTATGGAAAAAATGGTGAGCCAAGAAGAGTCTATTGGATTAAAAAACATTGAAGAAATCGGTTGGGAGCCAGAATTTTTAAAAAAACTTGGAATGATACCCATTGGCTATTTAAGATATTATTACCAAACATCAAGAATGCTAGCAGAACAGAAGAAATCGTGTGAGCATGAAGGAACAAGAGCAGAAGTAGTAAAAAAAGTAGAAAAAGATTTATTCGAACTATACAAAGATCCTAATTTATCAGTAAAACCAAAAGAATTAGAACAAAGAGGAGGAGCATACTATAGTGAAGCGGCATGTAATTTAATTAATTCTATTTACAATGATAAAAGAGATATCCAAACAGTTAATACACGTAACAATGGAGCTATCTTAGATATTGATCCTAATTCAGCTGTAGAAGTAAATTGTGTGATTACCAGTCATGGTCCGATCCCATTAACTACTGGAGAGCTGCCTATTTCAATCAAAGGCTTAGTTCAACAAATCAAATCATTTGAAAGAACAGCAATAGAAGCTGCCGTAACGGGAGATTATGATACAGCCTTATTAGCAATGACGATCAACCCGTTAGTTAACAGCGATACAGATGCAAAACATATGCTGGATGAATTACTGGAGGCACATAAAGAGTTCTTGCCTCAGTTTAAATAAAAAAAGTAAAGAAAGGAGGATAGATGATGCAACCTTTTAACTTAATAAAAACCCAAAATTATGAAGAGTTAAGTCAGGCAGCAAGCGAAATAATCATTAAAGTGTTAAAAGAGAACCCTCATTCTCTTTATTGCTTTGCTGGAGGTGACACTCCTGTTAGGACATTGGAGCTGCTGGTAAAAGCTCACCAGGAAAAAGAAATCAATTTATGTGATGCCTATTATATTGGATTGGACGAATGGGTAGGATTGGATCGTTCTAATGATGGAAGTTGTCTATCTTATATGAAAAGGAACCTCTTTGATCCTGCGAACATTCCTAAAGAACAAGTACATTTTTTTAATGCCACGTCTGAAGATTTAGAAAAAGAATGCAGCTTAGCAAATGAGTATATTAAAAAACATGGTGGGATAACGCTATCTTTATTAGGAGTCGGAGTAAACGGACATCTGGGATTTAATGAACCTGGTACTAGCTTTGAAAGTCAGGCTCACATCGTAGATCTGAATGATATAACCAAGAAAGTGGGCGAAAAATATTTTGAACAAGATGTAATGATCAGTCAAGGAATTACAGTAGGAATCAAACAACTATTAGAATCTAAGTACCTTATCCTTGAAGCAAGCAGTGAAACAAAAAAAGAAGCTATAAAAAAATTAATGGAAAGTAAGATAACTGAAGATTGGCCAGTAACAGCATTGAGGCTTCATACTAACTGTACAGTGGTGCTAGATGGAATGCTATAATTTGAAATTAAAAAAACTTTTATAACATTAAAATGATCAGAGGAGAGATGGTATATGTTAGAGGTATTTGAAAATAAAATTGTTCCTGTTCTGTTTAAAATTGGTCAAAATAAGCGATTGATTGCCATTCGTAATGGACTTTCAATCACGATTCCATTTACTATTATTGGAAGCTTTTTCTTAATTATCGGAAATCTCCCGATACAAGCATGGATGGATTTTATTTCTCCATATTCAGAGATATTAAATGCACCTGTAAATGTAACTTTTGGTATGCTGGGATTGATCTCCGCTATTGGAATTGGTTATTACATGGGAGAACAATTAGATGTAGAGCCGATTTCTAATGCTGTGATTACGTTGGTAGCCTTTTTGCTAGCTACACTGTCAAAAGAAAATACATTAGATATTGATTCCTTGGGAGCTGTAGGAATGTTCACAGCTATCATTGTCTCTTTGTTTACTGTTGAAGTTTACCGATTCTTTATTCGTAATAATATAACCATTAAAATGCCTGAAGGAGTTCCGCCTGCTGTTGCTCAATCTTTTATTAGTTTGATTCCAGCATTTGTCATTATTACTGTAATCTGGATTGCTCGAGTCATTATAGGAGTCGATCTAAACGCAATTATTCAAACAGTTTTTCAACCACTAGTATTTGGCTTAGATAGT
>NZ_DAMDAK010000112.1:0-6663 GCF_032094055.1 Carnobacterium sp. | reverse complement strand
AGATAGTGAAAGTTGGGATCTCGTTATTCTTGATTTGAATTTACCCAGTATGGATGGCATGCAAATTTGCCGCGAAATACGCAACGTTTCAAAAACGATTCCTATTATTATGTTGACTGCTAAAGATTCCGAAAGCGACCAAGTGATCGGATTGGAAATGGGGGCGGATGATTATGTCACCAAACCATTCAGTCCGTTAACCTTGATTGCTCGAATCAAAGCTTTAACGAGACGTGCAAATTTAAGCCGAGAAAATAATGATGAACTAGAAAGACCATATGAAATTGAAACCAAGCATTTAAAAATAGATAAAAAGACACGAGAAGCTTTTTTGTATGATCAGGAAATTGAGGGATTGACCCCTAAAGAGTTTGAATTATTGTATACACTTGCCAAGAATCCTAAACAAGTTTTTTCAAGAGAACAATTATTGACCATGATTTGGGATTACGAGTATTTTGGAGATGAGCGTACAGTAGATGCACATATAAAAAAATTAAGACAGAAAATCGATAAAAACGGTCCTCAAGTCATTCAAACTGTTTGGGGAGTAGGATATAAATTTGACGATACTGAGGTAGAGTAAATGAAGTTGAAATATTTTTATCAACAAATGTTAGCTTTTTTTGCTGTGATCTTAACGCTGCTGGTTATTATGGGTTTTTCTTTTTTGCAGTTTGCTCGAAATACAACCTATGGAAATACGGAGAAGCAATTATACGGCTATGCTGAGGCGTTGATTTCAGGCGGCTTACAACAAGACCAGCTCGATAATGGACAACTAGTGTTGAGCAACCAAGGAGTGACAGTCAGTGTATTCAGCAATGAGGACTTAATGATTTATCCTAAGACGGATAAGGCCTATTCAAGCGGTCTTTCAGAACAAGACCTGAAAAAGTTAGCAGCAGGTAAACGACTTTCTTTAACAGTGCGACAAAAAGACTTTTATGGAAATGACCAACAAATGGCAATTGTGTATTTACCTTTTTTTACACAGGATAACGGAGTCTTTTCAGGATTCGTGGCTGTTAGTTCACCTATCAGCGGGATTGAAGCTACTTTGATGGCTTTGCGAAACAATCTCTTTAGTGCGTTCTTGTTTTCTTCTCTAGGTGCGTTTATCATCAGCCTGATTTTTGCTAAATACCAAGTGAACCGTATTAATCGATTAAGACGGGCTACTCATACGGTTGCTGGCGGCGGGTTTGATATTCAATTGGAAAATCATGGTAGAGATGAATTTGATGATTTAGCTGGTGACTTTAATAGTATGGTAAATTCTTTGAAGAGTTCCCAAGAAGAAATTGAACGCCAAGAAAACCGGCGTAGGCAATTTATGGCTGATGCTGCCCATGAGATGCGGACGCCTTTGACTACTATTAACGGACTGTTGGAAGGTTTGGAACACGACATGATACCAGAACATCAAAAACAACGGAGTATTGAATTGATGCACAATGAAACGCGCCGATTGATCCGTTTAGTAAATGAAAATTTAGATTATGAAAAAATCCGTTCCAATCAAATCATTTTACGTAAACAAAGCTTTAATGCGCATGAAGCTTTGGAAATGATTGTTGAACAGCTTTCGAGCAAGGCCCAAACAGCTAATGATCATCTGATCGTGGACTGTCCTCTGGATATGCAGATTTATGCCGATTATGACCGTTTTGTTCAAATTATGGTCAACCTTATTCAAAATGCGATTCAATTCACGCAAGATGGGGAAATTAAGCTTACAGGTCAAATGAAACCACATGAAAGCATCATTACTATTGAAGATTCTGGAATAGGAATGGAAGCAAAAGAAGTGGAGAACATTTGGGAACGTTACTATAAAGCCGATGTCTCTAGAAAAAATACATTATATGGTGAGTCGGGGTTAGGACTAGCTATTGTCCAACAATTGATGAATTTACATGAAGCAACGATCACGGTTGAGAGCATACCTGGAAAAGGAACAACATTTACATTGGTTTTTCCTTTTGAAGAAGGCCATTCAACAAACTAAAACAGCAAACAAAAAATCCGATGTACTGACCTCTTAGGCCGGGTACATCAGGAGCATTAGTTTTATATAAATCAGCTGTTGAGCGACCACCGTTTAGATGATATAAACTCGTTGATTTATCGCCCAGTTCTGCGTTGACCGCTTTTAATCGTTCAATTTGATTCTGGTAATCATAAGAAGCGGGATCAATTTCCTTTAATCCTTCAGGAGTATAGAAACGTAATAAATCACTGTTCAAAATACTGTCAGATAAGCTCAATTGTGTAGCCACAGCTTCTTTCAGCTTTTCTTTTTCAGCGATAACTTCTTCTGATGGTTCTTCAATCAATTCTCCGGTAGCTGTATCATAAATGTTGGAGCCGTTAATGGTGTATTTAGGTGTAACAACATCACCATTACGGAAAGCGACGGTTTGATCATGATCTGCTGAAAATAAATCCGTTCCCAACATAACATTGTCTTTTGTCTCCACACCTAGTAAGTGCATCAGTGTAGGCAGCATGTCTACTTGTCCACCGAATTGTTCATTGATCTTTCCATTAGTCGTTCCAGGAATGTGATACATTAACGGGATCCGTTGCATCATATCGTTATTGTAGCCATCCCATGTTTCAGGATCTTCACCTAGTAAAGGTGCTAATGTTTTATTTCTTGAATTTGAAATACCATAGTGGTCTCCGTATAAGACGATAACAGAATTCTCATACAGACCAGAATCTTTCAAATAATTGAAAAATTCTTCAACTGCTTGATCCAAATAATGAGCCGTTACAAAGTAATTGTTGATCGTATCGTCTGCTGTTTGAGCAGGCTTGAAGTCAACGTTTGCTTCATCCAAAGGATATGGGAAGTGATTAGAAACAGAGATCATTTTAGTATAAAAAGGTTGAGGCAGTTGTTCCAAGTATTGAACAGATTCTTTGAAGAATAATTTATCTTTTAATCCATATTCCAACGTATTGCCTTCGGACATGTCATAATAACTGGCATCGAAGAAGTAATCCACGCCCATTTGCTTATATGTGTTGTTCCGGTTCCAGAATGAACCTACATTCCCATGCATGACCGCGCTAGTATAGCCTTTTTCTGAACCTAAAATTTGATAAGCAGATTCAAAAGTATTGCTGCCGCCGACTTGGGTAAATGCACCGCCTTGCGGTAAACCGAATAACGAGTTTTCTAACAACATTTCAGAATCCGAAGTTTTTCCTTGTCCTACTTGATGGAACAAGTTAGAAAAACTTTGCGTTTGTTGATCATGGTAAATACTATTTAAGAAAGGAGTAACTTCGTGTAATTCACCATTTTCATCTTCTAATTCGTAATCGATCAGAAATTGTTGGAAACTTTCTAAATGCAAGTAAATAACATTGCGGTTTTCAGCAATCCCAAACATATCTGGATTTGGTGCAGCGTAATGATCATCTAGGTAAGAAAGAACGGCTTCCATATCAGATTCATCAGCGTTTGCTTTATTTTGATTCGATTGAGCAGTTTGGTAGCCGTCATACATTGTAAAAAAGTTAATCCCTAAGTATTTTACAATGTAATTCCGGTCAAATGTACGAGCTAATAGTTGTGGACGGTTGCTTTCCGATAATGCAAGATTACCTGCAAATAAGGTAACAGCTAAGGTAGTGATTGCGATAGCAGAACGTTTTTTATACGGACGCATGTCAATTTTGATTTTTTTGGTCAAGACCAGACCTAATAAGAAAACAAAATCGATCCAATAAAAAATGTCGCTGGCTGTCAATAACGCTGTTGTACTAGCACCTAATCCGCCAGCTACGTTTCCTGCTCCCAGCATGGTCGTTACGGCAAGGAAATCAGAGAATTCCCGGTAATAGAGAATATTGGCGAATAGCAAAGTACTTAATAAAAAGTAAATGACAAATAGCGCGGTGTAAGCCTTCTTGCTCTTTTTAAAATAAAGTGCGATGGAAAAGAACAAAACTGTACTAGCAACCGGGTTGAAGAACAAGATAAATTGCTGCATTGCTCCGGTAACACCGAGTGAAAATTCCCTCGTGTAGCTGAGATAAGTTTTTGCCCAAAACAAAACGACTGCTAAAGAAAAGAAACCGAGCCGTGTATTGAGTATATTTTTTAGTTTAGTCACTGATTTAAATCCTCCTTAAAAATACGAAGAACAGGATAGATGTTCTTTTATTTAAATTGAAAAAATTTCATGTTTTTTTGAATAGTTGGATTTCTTCAAAAGATATCACTCTATATTTTACAGCTAATTTACAAGTTAGTCAATTTTATCACCTGAATGATACCAGTCAAACGTAAGAAAAAGGCGGCTAGAGTAGGCTGCTCTAACAGAAGGTTAAATTTAAGTAAAGTTTTTGTTCATTTTAATCAAAAAAAGACGTAGAGTAAGTTATAATAAGGAACATCAGATAAAGGGAGGTTTTGCCTCACAATGTATTTTTTACAAAGTTTATTTGACTTAACAGAGAATATGTTCGGAGATTCAATCAATCATTTTCCATTAATCGAGCTCATCTTTTATAGTCTGGATCAAGCATTATTTTATTTTATCTTTTGGATAGTGGGGCGTAGTCTTTATCTTACTTTTGTCAAAAGGAAGAAAGTGACTTTTAACATCCGGCGAGAAGTTATTTTAAGTACCTTTATTTTTTATGTAATTTTATTGGTACATTTAACAGTCTTTCGAGAAGAGAACAGGATAGGGAACGTAGAACTATCTATTCGTTCTCTAGATCAAATTAATTTGACGCCTTTTGTTCATACCTTTAAACTGACAGAAGGAGTGACGTTGTTTGACTATTATTATAATTTGTATGGAAACATCCTTTGGTTTGTCCCGATGGGGTTTGGTACGGCTTATTTAATGAAAAAAAAGCCCTTTTTCTTTAAAACTTTATTGATTGGTTTTAGTGTGTCTTTTTCAATTGAAACCATGCAATTTTTATTTCAAACAGGGATCGCTGATATAGATGATTTGATTTTTAATACGACCGGAACACTAGTAGGATTGCTGCTTTATATAGTCAGCCACTGGATCTACTGTAAAATAAGAGCTGAAAAAGAAAGAAAAAGCGGGTAGGAATTATAACCTAAACGTTTTATTTAAAAAAAACAGATTTAAAAGGAGTTCAACAATTGTGGAAAAATATATGTTAAAAAGACGGGCAACAGAACGTGCTCGTAACGGGTACCCTTTATTGGTATTGGAAGATTTTGTTAAAGAACCAAAAGTAGCAGAAGGCACGCTGATAGAATGCATAGATGAACAAAGAAAATTTGTGGCGGTTGCTTACTTGGCGAAACAAAATAAAGGCGATGGTTGGATATTAACTACACAGCCATCTGTAGAAATTGATCAATCTTTTTTTGAAAACCTCTTTCAAGAAGCCATCGATCACCGGTCAATTTTCAAGTTAAATGAACAAACGACCGCTTATCGTATTTTCAATGGAGAAGGCGATGGATTAGGCGGGATTACGATTGATTTTTATGAGGATTACTATGTTATTTATAAGCACCGGGATAAAATCTTAGCGGCTTTCGAAGCTGTTGTACCAGAATACCAAGGAATTTATGAGAAGTTACGTTTTGAAACCAAGATGAAACCAGCAACAGATCTGATTGCCGGAAACCCGGCACCTGAGCCTTTGATAATCAAAGAAAATGGAATCAAGTATGCCACTTATTTAAATGATGGGCTGATGACAGGCATTTTCTTAGATCAACGAGACGTTCGTCAAAGTTTGTTGGAAAATTACGCAATGGGTAAATCAATATTAAACACATTTAGTTATACGGGGGCTTTTTCAGTTGCTGCAGCAATGGGTGGTGCAACTGAAACCACCAGCGTAGATTTAGCCAAACGCAGTTTACCCAAAACCATCGAACAATTTGAGTTGAATGGGCTTGATCCAGCTAACCAGATTATTCGGGTAATGGACGTTTTTGATTACTTTAAATACGCTCTTCGCCATCATTTATTGTTTGATGTAGTAGTGGTTGATCCGCCAAGTTTTGCTCGTTCAAAAAAACGGACATTCAGTGCGGCTAAAGATTATAGTCTGTTACTGGAAGATATAATCCAATTGACTGCACCCAACGGAATCATTATTGCTTCAACGAACGCAGCGAATGTTACCACTAAAAAGTTCGAGGGATTTATTGAAGAAGCTTTTAACAATCAACAAACTGCTTATACAATAGAAGAAAAATATACCTTGCCAGATGATTTCAAAATCAACCCTGCATTTTCTCAAGGAGATTATTTGAAAGTATATGTGATACGTAAAAAATAAATAGTTCTCAAATGAAAGAGTCAAAGAAGGTTAGAAATAAATGAAAAAAACAAAGCAGCAAAAAACGAATGCTATTCGTCTGCTGGATAAAGCGGACATACCTTATCAACTTCATGAGTACCCTTGGAGTGAAGATCATTTAGACGCAAGTGCAGTAGTTGAAGGAGTAAAAGTTCCCAGCGAGTGGATTTTTAAAACGATTGTAACGGTCGGGGACAAAACGGGGGCAATCGTTGCTTGTATTCCGGGAGCCAGTGAGATCAATTTAAAAGCCTTGGCGAAAGTCAGCGGAAATAAACGAGTTGAACTGTTGAAATTAACGGAATTAGAAAAGACAACAGGGTATATCCGAGGCGG
>NZ_DAMDAK010000111.1:5119-6687 GCF_032094055.1 Carnobacterium sp. | reverse complement strand
ATAAACAACATATGATTTGTCCGGCGAATCAAGAAGTCGCTTGGTGTTAAAGCCATTTCTTCGTTCATCGCGTAGCGTAAGCTCAGAGTATCTGCTACCGTTAACCCTTCTACTTGTTTGACTTCATCTAATAAAGCCAATACTTTAGGAGCATTTGAACCATACAAATGAGCAAGATAAAGCGCTTCTGATTCGCTTAAGCCTTTTTCCACTCCTATTTGTGCTAATTTTTCTGTTTCTTCATCGACTTCTTGCGGATTAAGTTCTCCACCGGACACTGGGTATTTAGCAGAGTCAATCAATTCATAAGATAAATTGAAATCCTTTTGTAGGATTTCGATAACAGATTTCATCGCGCCAATCGCCATTTTACGGTAGTCAGTTAATTTCCCGCCAGCTACTGTAATCAAGCCATCTTCATCAACCTCTAGCACACTCCCGCGTGAAATCGCTGAAGGATTGGTTTCTGATTCAGAATTACTGGATTTGATATTTTTCAATGCATCTTCTACGGTATACCGATCAACATTCCCTTTTTGGTATTGTTCAATCGTAGCGATCACATGGTCAAAACTCTCATCTGATATGGGTTGGCTGTTGCCGCCATTGTAGTCAGAACCGCCATTTGATGCAATCAACGGCCGCAACCCTGCCCAGCTGGATTCGATATCGTTAAGGGTAATATTGGCTGAAGGATAACGCGTATTGATAATGTCTAATAGGTAATCGACGTCATCTTGCTCAACAGTCGGATGTGAAAAATCGCCTTTGTAATCTGTATCTGTTGTGCCAAAATACGTTTTTTCTTCACGCGGAATCACAAAGACCATCCGGCCATCATTTTTACCCGTATCGAAGTAAGTTGGTTGCGGTACATATAATTTCTTATTGTCTACAACTAAATGAACCCCTTTTGTCGGGCGCATTTGTGGCACAGCGTCTAATTTAGTGTCCATTTGTCGAATTGTGTCTGACCATGGACCTGTTGTATTTAAGACGACACGTGCTTTGATTTCAAACGTTTCACCGGTTAACAAGTCTTCCACTTCTGCTCCAGAAACTTTGCCATTTTCATCGTGTAAAATACCCACGACTTTGACCCGACTGACCATATGTCCGCCATCTGCAGCAGCCCGTTTGATGTTTTCAATCACTAGACGAGCATCATTGTTGCGGTAGTCCAAGTAAACCCCAGCACCGAGTAAGCCTTCACTATTTAATTGCGGTTCGCGTTCCAAGGCCTCTTCTTTTGTCAACGTATAGTTTGCGTATTTTGTTCCTGTTACACTTGCTAGTCGGTCGTATAGATCCATTGCTACTTTTAAGGAGAACATCGAGAAAGTTGAACCTGGTTCGTCATAAATCGGTAATATCATAGGATCTGCTTTTGGGATGTGTGGCGCGATTCCTTGTACAACCGCACGCTCTTGAACCGTATCTGCTACTACTTCAACATCAAAGTTTTTCAAATAGCGTAAGCCGCCATGGACTAATTTGGTTGAGCGAGAAGAGGTTCCTTCTGCAAAATCCTGCATTTCAACTAGACCTGTTTTGAGGCCAGAAGCGCT
>NZ_DAMDAK010000111.1:3540-5109 GCF_032094055.1 Carnobacterium sp. | reverse complement strand
GCCTGCAAAGCAGTTCCAGCACCTGTGATCCCTCCACCGATAATTAAGACGTCCAATGTTTCTTCTTTTAATGCTGTGATATCTTGTTTTCTTCGTTTGATGGAAAAAACCATGATTCTTTTTCCTCCTTTTATGCTTCTGGTTTAAAGATTTGGGTCGCTTTGACCGCTAGCTTCCAGTTTTTGTATAATTTTTCGCGTTCTGCTTCTGACATTTGAGGTTCAAAGGTACCGCCTTCTTCGTACATGTCTTTAATTTCATCCATACTTTCCCAGAATCCTACAGCTAAACCAGCTAAGTAAGCTGCTCCTAAAGCAGTGGTTTCTAAGTTGTGGGCGCGTTGCACTTTAGTTCCCAAGATGTCTGCTTGGAATTGCAATAGCCAGTCGTTGTTAGCAGCTCCGCCATCTACTTTCAGTAGAGGAATGTCAATGCCAGCATCTTTATTCATCGTGTCAATAACGTCACGTGCTTGGTAAGCAATCGATTGTAAGGTCGCTTTGACAAAGTCTTCTTTCGTTGTGCCACGATTTAATCCAAAGACTGCTCCGCGCGCATCTGAATCCCAGTAAGGCGCACCTAGTCCAGTAAAGGCCGGAACGACGAAAACTTCATTGTCGTTTTTAGACGCTTTAGCCAAAGCTTCTGAGTCAGCTGAATTTTCAATCATTTTCAATCCGTCACGCAACCATTGAATAGACGATCCGGCTACAAAAATACTTCCTTCTAAAGCGTAGTAGATTTTTCCATTAATGCCGTAACCAATTGTCGTTAACAAGTTGTTTTCTGATAATTGCGGTGTTTCCCCTGTATTCATGACGATAAATGAACCTGTTCCATAAGTGTTTTTCACCATCCCTGGTTCGAAAGCCATTTGACCGAATAAAGCGGATTGTTGGTCTCCTGCCATTCCTGAAATAGGTGTGTTGGCACCGTAGAAATGGTAATTCGTTGTGTTTCCGTAAACTTCTGAGTTGGATTTAACTTCCGGCATCATTGCGCGTGGAATATTTAATAAGTCTAAAATGTCTTGATCCCATTCTAAATCATGAATGTTGAACAGCATCGTCCGGCTGGCATTTGAATAGTCGGTAACGAAGGCTTCTCCACCAGTTAATTTCCATACTAACCAAGTATCAACTGTTCCGAATAGCAACTCGCCTTTTTCAGCACGTTCTTGTGCGCCTTCTACATGATCAAGAATCCAACGAATTTTAGTAGCTGAGAAATAAGAATCAATAATCAAACCGGTTTTTTCATGAATCATTTCTGAATGGCCAGCTTCTTGAAGTTTGGTTGCAATAGGTGCTGATTGACGTGATTGCCAAACGACTGCGTTATAAATTGGACGTCCTGTTTCTTTGTCCCAGATGATAGTTGTTTCACGTTGGTTAGTGATCCCAATTCCAGCGATTTCTGTTGGTTTAACACCGGATTCAATAAAGGCTCCCGCAATTACAGATTGCACTGAGTTCCAGATTTCATTCGGATTATGTTCTACCCAGCCGCTTTGTGGGAAAATTTGCGTAAATTCTTTTTGCGAACTACCGATCGTGTTCGTTTTTTTAT
>NZ_DAMDAK010000111.1:0-3530 GCF_032094055.1 Carnobacterium sp. | reverse complement strand
GCTCTTGAGCTTGTTGTTCCTTGATCGATAGCCATAATATATTTTTTCTCTGTCATGTTAATTTCCTCCTTATATTTGCAAGCGATTTCTCTACATAAGTTATTGTAACCGTTTTTCTTAATAAGAAAACGTCAACATTTTTAGATTTTTGAAATTTTTTGAGAGGTTTTATGATTTCGTGCATTTCGGAACCGCCGAAATGGTCTGATCAAGGTTGTTTGTGTTGGGTAAACTTGGTTATTGACCTTATCCAGTATAGAATAACAAACTTATGGTCCTTAACAACAACTTATGCACCTTATCTATCAACTAAAGTGATGAATAATGTCCATAACCTAATTTTAAGGACCATAAAGATAGAAAAGTTCTACCTATATGGTTCATAAGCCATTTTATTGAGAGAGTTTTTCGAATTTGGTGCATTTCGGCTACGCCTGAAATGGTCTAATCGGTACGTGAATGTCAATTTAATAAACAAAATGAGTTTTTCAGACACAAGAAAGCTTTATTTTTACGGACATTCAGGTAGAAAGGAGAATGCAAAGTGATTTACAAAAAACGTGAAAAACCTTATAAATTGCTGATGTTGGAGTATTTGAAAAACCGGATTAAATTTTCTCAAGAAAACTGGAATGAGTACCAAAATCAAGTAAAAGGTTATCCAGGTCAGTGTCATTTAGATACACTGACAGCTGGATGAACTTGTGATTGTCTCATTTTGAATGATTTACCGCTAGCAATCGGCAGCACTGATTTTCAAATTGATGCATTGATTATCACCGCGCAAGAAATTTTACTGTATGAAGTAAAAAATTATGGCGGAGAGTATATCTACAACGATGGGTTTCTTGTATCTATCCCGTCTGGAATATCTTTTCATAGCCCGACAGAAAGAATCAATCGGCATACTTCATTGCTCCGAAGCTTATTGGAAACTCATCAAATGAGCTTGCCCATTAAATCTTTTGTGGCGTTTGTTCATCCGGAATTTATGTTATATGACGTGGAAAACATCCAGAAAATTCTGCTGCGTGCAACACTTCCAAAGCATTTCAGAAAGTTAAATGCACAGTTAGAACCTCTTTCCGCAAAACACTTTCTTCTCGCTAAAACATTATGCGAACTGTCTGCTCAAACAAAGCCTTATTTAAATGGCATACCGGAATACACGTACGAAATGTGCAGAAAAGGCATTATTTGTTTAGGATGCGAGCAATTCATTCCAGAGATTGAGCTCAAAAGTAAATTCTGCACATGCCAAGCATGCGGTCATAAAGAACGAATTTCAACTCTAATTTCTAGGCACGTATTAGAGTACAAACGATTATTTCCAGAGAGAAAGCTGACGACCTCTGCCATCTATGACTGGTGTGGTGGTATTTGTGCTGCAAGGAGGATCCGTTCTGTCTTGCAAAAAGACTATAAGACAGCAAGTACAGGAAGAGGTTCCTATTATATCTAAGCAAAAATAACCATCCAAAATGAGCAACTCACTTTTGGATGGTTATTTTTAATTCAAAGCATTATGTACCGCAACTCCGAATAAAAGGTAACATTCAGGTGCATAAAATGGATGAACCTACCATATGTTGAGAAATTTTGAGAGATAAGGTCCATAAACCTATTTTAAAGACCTTATCTCTCACGCAGTTTACATTTAAGGTAGACAAATACATTTTTCAAACCTAATTCCCGATTCCGATCGATTTAACACCTCACATTAAGCATTTAACTGCTGCACAATGCGTTGGATATTTTTCATATCGAAAGGCGACAAGATTTCAGAGAGAACGTACACTTTCGCGTCTTCGTAGTGGTCCTTTTCGGTTGGTTGCTCATTAGTAAGAATGAGATCGTAGTGTTTATTCGGCTGGTAAGCTTCTACTCGTATGCCATTGATATGCCGCATATTTAGTATCAGCAGCTGATTCAACGTTTCCGTATAAATACTTTCCATTTTCAAATCAATTCCAATTTGTACGATTGTGGTCATTTTAAAGGAAATAATGGCCAATAAACTACTGTATTTCAGCAATTCCATTTTCAACAGGCTGTTTTCTTCTGTTTCCTTGATTCCTAGTTTGCCTATACTGATAGTCAGCAATGTCTGTGCAAATGAAATTAAAGCTCGACCAGTAAATTGTTTCTCTTTGATCAGCATTTCATCATAGTCGTAAATTTCAATATCGCCTTGGAAAAAATACAACTTCGTATGGATATGGGAGAGATAATAGTACATATCGCGCTCCAACATGTACGGCAATCGGCGGAACTTGTATTGAATAATAATCGTTTCGACAATGTACGTATCCAACGCTGCGATAGGAGCACGCCGATCTCGCTCCAATCGATATTCATGAAAATCGTGTTCAGTCAGGATGGGAAAAGCCAGTAAAAACGCAAAGTGCAGCATAGCTTCTTCTTCATCGACTTCAATGGAGTACCGGCTGAAGTAGCGCAAAACTATGATACGAATTTTTTGGTATAGCGGATCTGTTAAATAAGGCTGCATTTGTTCACGTAAATGCGTGTATTTCTTTCCTTTACAATTGACACGGTTTTTACTGATAAGCATCCAAATGTTAAGACGTTGTTTGTTTTCTGGTTCAATTTCAACGTGCAGAAAACTTTCTACCGCTTGGACCATTTGAGTGATTTGCTTATCAGAATGCGAGGTGACAAGGGCATTCTTTTCCTCAATATAGCTATAAAATTGAAAGTAGAAATACCGAATGTGCAACTCTTCCCCGTGCAGCTGACCGTTACGGATTTTGATGCCAAATTCTTTCAAATAGCTGTTCAATTCTTTGATTTTACGAAATAAGGAAGAATCGCTGATTGCCAGCTTTTGAGTCAGCTGCGTAATCGAAAATTCCTGGTGCTTAAATAGAAAACGAATCAAATTCACTTTGACTGACTGCTTTAAATAAAGCTGATAAATTTGCTGCAACGAACAATCGTCACTCATAATGGACCTGAATCTGATCGGCAAGCGGTTGAATCCGAAAAGAAATGGATTCCAAATCTTTATCCAGTGAAGCTTTAGCAACGGCCAAATGGTCCAGCATCTCCGCATAAGAGAGAATGCCGCCATTCAACACAAGTTGTTTAAAAATCGTGACTTCTCTGATTTCATTTTTCTCAAGGAAGTGTTCAATTTTCATTTCCGTCATCCCTCACTTCTTGCCACGAAACAAAATTAGTGGCCGAAATCAATTGAGAAAATGATGGATGGAAGAAATAATCTTTTTGCCGCACATCTTCCAACGTTTGTTTCGTTTGAATGGCCAACGCCACTGTATTAATTTTTTCTAAGATATTTGAAGTCGAAATCAGTTGTGCACCAAGTAAAATGTGACTGGCTGCATCGTAGATCCATTTGATCGTGACGGTGTCAGCATCCGGCAAACTGGTTAAGCGAACTTCTTGTCGACAAGCTTTAACTGTTTGCCCAGTAAATAAACTTTCGGCTTCTGTTATGCCAGTGCTGGCAATGTAGCAGCCAAATAGATGCGTCCCAATCGTACGCA
>NZ_DAMDAK010000110.1:1022-6701 GCF_032094055.1 Carnobacterium sp. | reverse complement strand
CAAGCTGCTCATTTGACAGTTTATTTCCTTTATCATCTTCAAAGTAAACAGTTATCTGCTTTTCTTTTAAAACTTCTGAAACTGGATCAAGTTGTAAAAATTCCAGCCATACAATGTTATTCGTAATTCTTCTTGTTTGGCTTAATAATTTAACCGCAACTTGCGGTGTTTCGTTCCTGCCGCGAGTTGTCTTGATATTTAACAATGGCACCATCGTTTCTTGCGGCAAATGTCCTCCATGAATATATTGGTAACCACCGCCTGCTAAAGCAAAGCGGTTCGTTCCTCTTGGCACAAGCACATAGCCCGCTGAGTTTGCGAGTTCTCCTAATGGAAAACTCAATCCAATTGACAAAGGCATTTCTTCTTTTGAAAGAATAAAGCGTTTATTATAAACCATCCCTTCAAGATTGTTATCCAATGTTACTTTCTCAACCGGCTGAACAGGCTTTCTACTATATAGGAACCCGTGATCTGCTGTAACAAATAATTGTGCTGCACTAACTTCTGTTGCCAAACGAGTTAGTAATCTTTTTACTTGTTGAAGCGTTTCTTCTACAGCACTGAACACATCATTTTCGGTGATTCGTTGATCGCCAATTGCATCGATACGATTATGGTAAATGTAAATCAGCTTCTTCCCAGCAAATGTTGAACGCAATTCATTTCGGTTCATCTGATTTATAGTATCATAACCGATAGCAAGTGATTTTTTAGAACCCATTCGCTGAAGTATCTCATTTCTTTTTTCAATACTTTCAGATGTCAAACCATCCACATCCACTTTTCCGCTTGGTTGAATCATCAAGTATTTGTGCGGTAATAACGCCGCCATTCCCAATGCTGTATTGGATGGCAATTCCGTTTGCATAGCTGACAGGCTTCCACTGAACCGATTTTCTTCCATCAAGCGCTGAAACAATTCTTTCCCGGATTCATACCGCAATCCGTCTGATATAATCACAATGACTTTCTTATCTTGTTCTACAAAAGGCTGAATTTCATTCACATAAAAATCTTGTTGTTTACTCTCATCTATTAAATTTGATTGCGGTTCTTTCATCACTAATTTGTCCCATTTTTTTGTAAATGGTTCTAAAAATGTATGTTGATATGACTGTTCAACTGTCTCCTTCAAGCTTTCAAATGGAGAGAGTAGACCGGTCAGCTGATCATAATAGAAATGGAATTTCCGATAAGCTTGATCTATTCGATAAAAATCTGTTTGATACTTTAGCCATACATCCTGTTCATTCTTCAGCTCACCAAGTATACTGTTCATTTCACTGATGGACTTGAACAGTTTGAGACTCCAACGCAAGGCATGATACGCTGCTCGGTAATCTGTATACCAAAAGGTCCCTCTTCTTCGGACAATCAATTGGTCATAATACTCGTAGTCTATCCCGCCATCAGCCAATTGGCCTGCAATTTGTTGAACTAGGTAACGGTCAAACCATTGGAAAGTTTCTACTTCAGCAATATTTGTTAACGAAACTTCATTGAATAATTCATCAATTCCAATTTCTTTTTCTAAACGATTGGCAACACGAGTATAACTTTCTTGCTGGTCTTTAAAATTCGTCCATTGGTTAATAAAAATAATCGTTTGATTCGTTTTCGGCAAAACATATTGCTTAAGAGATTTTGGAAGTTCTTCTGGCCATTCGCTTGCCAAATGAGTAACGAATAATTGCTCTGACAATGACTTAATGGATAATTTAGTGTTTTTGCTGGTTTCTAGATTGAATCCAAAAAGACGATCTGTTATCGCCCAAAAACGGTTTACATTTCCAAATTTCTGAATATTTTTCCAACGAACAGTTTGCCCTTGGATAATCTCATTGAATAACTCGATAAAACTAGCTATCCAATCTGATTGGTCAGCCTTTGTTAATACTGCTAGAATACAAAATTCCATCGTATCCGCATTTTGAGTGACCAGTTGCTGAAAGAGACGATTAAATTTAGTCGTTCGTTCTTTAGATTTGAAAAAAATCTGATACTGTTTAGCCACAAAAGTTAATTTGTCGTTTGTTGCATCAATGCCAATGGTCGCATAAAATTGACTTTCGTGATCTAACTTTAATTCCTGACTATATAACAAAACACCTAACAAAGGATTTTCTTGATCAGCAGGACGTTTGATTGCAAAATATAATAATATATTCTTTTCTGACTGTTCTTTTTCAATTTGGTAATGGGTGTAAAAATAGTTGTGATCGTTAACTTCCAGCAATTCAAATAACGGACTGTTATTATGCAGCTCTTTTACTCGTTCAGCATATTGCTTCTCTTCATCATATAAATAAAGAATCTTTCGTTTCTCGCCTGTTTGAAGAGGCGAGCTAAAAAAATGTTGAATTTCAGTTTCAATTTCAGTTGCCACTAAACTCCCTCTTCCTTTTTGTTAAATTTTTTCAAGTAAATTCATCTTCACTAATTTTCCTGCTTGATCTTTTACAACTTCGATATTTTGAAACTTCGCATAGTTTACTTTTACTCCGTCATCCAAATCTAATTCAATTCGTTGTTTTGCCATATGGTCTAGCACTTCTGCATACTGATTAATTTCTGCTTTGTCTTTCCAATAATTTTCAATAGCTTTTAATGCTGCTGCTTTTGCTTGACGTGAAGCATTTTCATCATCCACCACATGCTGTTCCAAAGCAATGAAATTATCTAGTGTTCTGCTTTGCAGCAAGACATAATCTGTCCGAATTCGTGCAATCGTATCTCGATCATATCGGTGTAAGTATACGAGTCCTTTAAAAGCTCCCCGTTTCCCGCTGCTGAACATCCAATAAATGGGTCTCTTTTGATAAATTTTCAAATGGTCTTTATAAAAGTCTTTAATGAAATAACGGCGAATGCATTCTCGAGCATTTTCATTATTCTTTTTCCCAACCGCTTCTGCAATAAACAATAAATTTTCTTCCAGTGTTTCTTGCCCGTAAATCATTCCGACTAGTTCTTCTATCTTATTCATCACATCATCTTCAAAAAATACTTCTTGTGTAATGGGAATAATATTATCAGTATCAGGCTGGTAAGTTTTATAGCAAGATGCATCCCATTCTCCACCAGCATAAGCCAATCCTTCTTCATCTAATGAATAACGCCCAAAAATAATTCCAATCAAATAAGACAAAAAGCTTTTCACATCTCTTGCTTTATCCGCTTTTCGAATCGTCACATCTTTATCCTCTACTTCGGGAGTTAATTCATCCTGCAAACCATAAATGTCAATAAAGATTCGGTTTAACTCTTCTTCATTACTCTTTAACTGACTGAATTGTTCAGCAGTAAACTCATTCCAAGATGTGAATGAATATGAAATTAGATTACTTTCATATTCCAAAAATGGATGTCTTTTAAAATCCCAGGAGGTTTCAAAAGAGTCCCAGTCTTTTTTTGAAGATATAATGTTATTTTTCACCAACTTAGTGATGTTTTTTCTATTTTCTTGTTTTAAGATAACTGGTAATTTTTTTACTGTTCCAGAACCTGTATTTATTGTTGGATTAATCAATTTAAAAAAGTAATTTGTAAGATTAGTATTCAATAAACCTAAAAAGTAAAAAGCATATTCTTCATTGTCAGCAAAAAAACCATTTGCTCCAGAATCAAATATATATCCTTCGCTATAATATCTTGCATGGAATAGACCTGATGTAACTCCAGTCCATGTTATACCAGGTTTAAAGTAATAAGATTCATTGCTTATTTTCCAACCTAGATTATCTCCCAATTCTGGATATACTTGTTTAGTATTTTCTTTTATTTCATATCCATTATTTTCCCAATTTACAACATATTCATTATTTCCATACCATTTTCTGAAATACCCTCCCTTATTATAAGGAACCCATTTATTTTTATTAATAAGATTTCCATAAGAAGAATTGTTAAGTGAAAAATCACTTATCTTTACTTCAAACCATTTTCTTAAAAACCTTTCATTATCCCCAGTTCTCATTCCTATCCCAGCAAAGCCAAAATTTTCTAAATTTCTTTCAAAAAACAAATCTATAACATTGTCACTTGCCCAATATGCAATCGGGCTTTCAGGAATAGCAGAAAAACTTTCTTGTTTTACATTATAATATAATTCTATTTTTTTAAATGAATTCTGTTTCTCTGCAGCATTAGGAATATCTGTCATACGAATATAGGTACTTCTATAACCTTGAATAATTTTTTTCTTCAAAATGAACGTCGTATTTTGTACAACTTCTCCGCCGATTTCTTCAAAAGTTCTAGTACCTAAATGTATCATATTAATCATCGTCTCATTAATAAGCAGCTTTTCTCTTAACTTTTCATAAGAAGATAAAAACATCCATGAATGTTGATTAATAGTTGCTGTATAACAATTTTTTTTAGTAAGTTTTTTTGTGACTTCCATAAACACTGCAAATAAATCACTTTTTTCATCTGAATAATACTTCTTCACGTATTTTGAAAGTCCTGCATCCATTCCCTTAGATCCCATATAAGGCGGGTTCGTTACGACCACTTCGTATTGTTTGGCCAGTATTTTATATTGGTTCAACAAGTCTTCTAATAGCGGCAATGTGTATTCCACCAGTTCACTAGTAAAAATATCTATTTCACCATAGTGTTTGAAATAAGCCATTTGCTCTTCAATACATTTTGTATCTACGCTAGGAACTTGAATAATGGAACCGTATAGTTTTGCGTCTCTGAATGTGTCCACTAGCATTTCTGTTTCTTCAAGTAGCGTTTCATCTTCTTTAGCAAATAAATACACATCTTCTTGCGTGATTTCATTGCTTTCTTCGATGCTATGAATGTGAACTGAAAACTTCCTGCTGAATAATCGCTGATCGTATGAACGAGCTTTCATGATAACAGCAAATGTCGCCAATTGGGCCGCACGACGATCAATATCTAACCCAAATAAATTATTTTCCAAAATCAACTTGGGTATCTCTCTTTCAGAATACCCACGAGAAAGATAGATCTTATAAAAGAGCTCAAAGGCATAAACTAAGATATGCCCTGAACCGCAACAGGGATCCAAAAATTCTATTTCTTCAATATTCAGTTTTGGATTCTTCAAGTCTTCCAGCTGCTGTAAAACTTCACCGCTTTGCTCGGCGTCTTCTAAATAATACGCTAATGATTCCTGCAGATTCTTGTCTGGATGAGATTCCAACCACAATCTTCCGAGTGAATTATCTACCATATATTCGACGATCCAACGGGGGGTAAACAATTGCGTAGCGGCTGGAATATCATTTTTGCCAATTTTTTGATTTTTCTTTAAATTAGCAAAAACTAAGTCTTTTTGTTCAGAAATATAGAATTGATATAACCAGCCGACGATTTCAACATCTTTCCAATCTTCTTCATCGATCAAATGAACAATATCGTGAATCACACTATTTTCGTCCAGTAAATTATCCGGCAGCAATAAAGCCAGGTCATCAGAAATATATTCAAAAACATTGGGTATGATTTCCCCCAGCTTATTGCATTGATTGACCAATAAATACTGGTACAATTCTTCGTTTTTATTTTCATCTTGCAATTTAAAAATCCATTCCCGGTCTAAATCCAATTCTTCGCTCAATTCCAGGATATGAGTCAAGGCATCTGGTTCAGATTTTCCTGGAGTTTGCGAAGACAGAATCGACATGCGAGTAGGGAGAT
>NZ_DAMDAK010000110.1:0-1012 GCF_032094055.1 Carnobacterium sp. | reverse complement strand
AACTTCCATAAAGCGTAAAGCCACGATTCGGTTAAACCAGGTATAGGCTGCTTCATCCATCACTTGCTCATATCCTTCATATACCAAGCGATTTTTCAAATGATTGTATTGTTTTAGCTCTTGTTTTCCCATAATGGTGCCATTTATAACTAACCCATCTTTCAACTCAGTAATCGGCGTAATGTTATTCGCTGTAATTCCATAAGCATAGGCTTTTTGCTGCACGCCGTTTTTTAGTTTGTTTCGGGCTTGAAAGGCAAATTTGCGTAAGGCTGTTTTATTCATGTTGAGCACCGCCTTACGATAACTTGATGAAATCAACATTTTTATCTGCTAACGATCTCATCAAATTTTCTTTTAGAATATCTAAATAACGGTTTACATCTTCTTCGTTTCTAATTTCCACTAAGTGGCGCGGAAGGATTTCCGTTTGCCGCATGACCAATGCCTTTTCTGCTTTGACTTTTGGTTTCGCAACAGATGTTGGCGGTTCTACAGCTAAAGGCTTATTGAAATCTGTATCGTCTTCTTCAACCCCTGGGCTACTAGGTACCGGCTTATTCTTTTCTCTTTGCTCTGCTTCCCATTTCTCCCTAACTGCTCTCTCTTTTTCCTGTTCTTCATAAATTGCTCGTTTAGCTGTTTCAATCGATCTTAGTGTGACCACTTTGATTTCATTGCTTTCGCCTTTATAAGCCTGGAGTTTTCCAACTGTATTGGCATTATTAACTTTTTGTTCTAGATCATTCATTTTAAAATTAAAGGTTGTTTGAATATGTTTGATACTAGAAAAATCGAGCAGACTTTCCATTTCACGAGTGATATCTCGGCGGTCTTGCTCTATTGCGTCGCAAATTGGTTGGGAGACGCTTTCTAACTGTTGTACCATTTCATTATTAAACTGGTCGATCAATTCAGGCAGTTCTTTGATTCGACGATACGGCCGGGACATGCGTAAGATATCCGCTACTGTGTTCATCAAGTGGTCTATTTCAGTATTATTTAAATAGTT
>NZ_DAMDAK010000109.1:4410-6764 GCF_032094055.1 Carnobacterium sp. | reverse complement strand
ATTTTTTCTTCTACCTCCGTTTATCTATATTGTAACAATTTCTTTATAAAAAATTTTATTAAAGAAAACTTTTCGCTTTAATTATAATAGAATATTTTTTCTTATGCAAGGGGTTACTTTGTTTATATACCAAGGATTCGTTCGGACGGGAAGGCTCCTGCCAGTGACTTCTAACTTCGATAATTGATTTTCACCATTAAGTTCTAGCTCAAGCCCAATACAGAAAAACTCGCTAGAGTTGCTTTTATTCTTCTGAAGTTAAAGCTTCTGGAAAGTTTTCTGAAACAATAGCGGCACAACGACTGCATAGTGTTGGAGCTTGTTCATTGCTACCAACATCTTCTCGGATAGCACGGCATCTTTCACATGTTTCTCCATGTGCATGTTCAACCACTACAGCAAATGATTCAAATTGTAGAGCTGTTTCAGGTGCCTCACTCTTATCAGCAGCAATCTCTAATTCAGATACAATAAATAATTGTCCAATATTGCTGTTCAAAGTGACAAACAAATCTTTAGTTGGTTCTGTTGGATAGAGAGTTAATTTAGCTTCAAATGATTTACCAATTTTCTTCTCATTTCGTGCTTCTTCTAAAGCTTTTTGCACATCTTGACGAATAGCCATAAATGCACTCCACATATCCATCAGCTCTGCTTCATTTTCATATGTTTCAACTTGAGGCATTTCAGATAACTGAACAAATTCTTCAGCCTCGCTTAATAATCCCCAAATTTCTTCTGCTGTATGCGGTAAAATAGGCGTTAACAATTTAGTTAATTTAACCAATACTTCATAAAAAACGGTTTGCATTGCTCGGCGTTCATAAGCATCTTCTGCTTCGATATAAACAACATCTTTAGCAAAGTCTAAATAAAATTGAGACAAATCAACCGTACAGAAGTTATTTATTAATTGGTAGATTGCCGAAAATTCATATTTTTCATAATGTGATACGGTTTTTTCAACCAATTGATTCAAACGAACCAACATGTATTTGTCGACAGAACGCAAATCATTAAAGGCAACAGTATGTTGTGCAGGCTTAAAATCAGAGGTATTAGCGAGTAAAAAGCGCATAGTATTGCGGATCTTACGATAAACTTCCGAAACTTGTTTCAGAATTTCGTCGCTGACACGTACATCGGCTTGAGCATCTACACTAGAGACCCAAAGACGAATAATGTCTGCTCCCATTTGTTTTGTTACTTTATCAGGAGACATCGTATTGCCTAGCGATTTACTCATTTTACGACCTTCGCCGTCTAAAACCATTCCTTGAGACAAAACTGTTTTGTAAGGTGCTACGCCGTTAATGGCCACGCTTGTTGTAATACTTGAGTTAAACCAGCCGCGGTATTGATCAGAACCCTCCAAATACATATCCGCCGGGAAAGATAAATTAGCTCTTCCTCTTAAGACAGCTTCATGAGACGAGCCAGAGTCAAACCAAACATCCATGATATCTTTTTCTTTTGTAAAGTGATTATTCGGACTTGATGGGTGTGTGAAGCCTTCAGGTAATAAGTCTTTGGCTTCTCGTTCAAACCAAACGTTAGAACCAAATTCCCCAAATAATGTTGCAACATGATCGATCGTTTCTGGAGTAATAATGGGTTCACCATTTTCCCCATAAAAGATTGGCAAAGGCACACCCCATGCACGTTGACGAGAAATAACCCAATCACCACGATCACGTACCATATTGTAAAGCCGTTGCATTCCCCATTGTTGCACCCAGTTTACACCTTTGACAGCTTCCAATATTTCTTCTCTGAACTGATCAATAGAAGCGAACCATTGTGGTGTTGCCCGGAAAATAACCGGTTTTTTAGTACGCCAGTCATGCGGATAACTATGCATAAAGAAGCTTAAATGCAATAATGCACCTTTTTCTTCTAGCATCTCTGTAATAATCTTGTTTCCTTTATCATAAAAGATACCTTCTAACCCCGGTGCTTCATTTGTAAAACAGCCTTTATCATCGATTGGCGACAAAACGCCCAATTTGTACTTCTGTCCAACAATAAAGTCATCGTCTCCATGTCCTGGAGCAGTATGCACTAACCCAGTACCAGCGTCTAATGTAACGTGATTTCCTAAAATAACCAACGAGGTACGATCATATAGTGGATGCTGAACTGTCATATATTCTAAATCTTTCCCTTTAAGTTCATTGATGATTTCGACTTGCTTCCAGCCAATTTCTTCCGTAACTTTTTCAACTAATTCTTTAGCCAAAACATATTTTTTACCATCTGCTACAACAACGGCGTATTCGTATTCTGGATGAACCGAAATTCCTAAGTTTGAAGGAATCGTCCAAGGTGTCGTGGTCCAGATTACGAAAGAAGTG
>NZ_DAMDAK010000109.1:3772-4400 GCF_032094055.1 Carnobacterium sp. | reverse complement strand
AAAAGCAACATAAATACTAGGTGATTTAACATCTTTGTATTCAATTTCTGCTTCTGCTAGAGCCGACTCACTAGATGGCGACCAGTAAATTGGTTTTAATCCTTTGTAGATATAACCTTTTTCTGCCATTTTTCCGAAAACGCGAATTTGTGCTTCTTCATAATCAGGCGTTAAAGTTACATAAGGATTATCCCATTCACCAGCAACTCCTAGGCGTTTAAAATCTTCACGTTGTTTATTGATTTGCTCCCAAGCATAATCTTCACATAATTTACGAAATTCAGCTATGGACATTTCTTTCCGTTTAACACCCTTATTCGTTAACGCTTGTTCAATCGGCAATCCATGAGTATCCCAACCTGGAACATATGGCGAACGAAATCCTGACATTGATTTGTAACGAACAATAATATCTTTGCTGATTTTATTTAATGCATGTCCAATATGAATGTTTCCATTTGCATACGGAGGACCATCATGCAAAATAAAAGTAGGTTTTTCTTTATTTAATTCTTGTCGTTGCCCATAAACATCTGCTTCTTCCCAATCTTTTTGCCATTCTAGTTCGCGAACTGGCAAATTACCGCGCATTGGAAAAGTAGTTTTTCCAAGTTGTAGAGTTTCTTTC
>NZ_DAMDAK010000109.1:0-3755 GCF_032094055.1 Carnobacterium sp. | reverse complement strand
GTACTGCTTCCTTTAAAAAGATGCAACTTCCTTACACAAAAAAACTCCGCCCCTAAAAAGGGACGAAGTTTTTCGCGGTACCACCCAAGTTTAGAAAATAGCACCCTATTTTCTCTCAAGTAATGGATAACGGTCATTACCCGGCTAATTTTACTCCCTCTTTCAAATTAGCACTCTTGGAGGATCTTACAATAAAAGGGACTGTTAGACTTTCACCATTTTCTAACTCGCTAAAAAGTTTTTTATTGTTTTCTGTTCCAATCATTGTTTTACGCGTTTGGTAATTCTATTGCAGGCATTGTGCCTTCTGTAGGTTGTTCTGCAGCTGCTGAATCAGTATCGTTTTCTTGATCAGCCGTTGTTTCTTCTCGTTCTGATTCAACTAACTGTTCATTTTCTTCTTGATCTTCTTTTTGTTCCAAACTAGAAAGCATCTCTTTTAATGTAGGGATCGCCAAAGCTTCATCTTGTGAAGGTTTTAAAATGTCTTCCCATTCTTCGTTTTTAACCATCTCTAATTGAGATTCGATCATCAATTGTAATCGTTGCTTAAAGACTCTGCTTTGTTTTCTCAATTCATCGGTCTCAGTTGTAATCTTTTTTGCTTTAACGACTGCTTCGTCCAACAAACGATCTGCATTTTTCTCAGCTTCTAACCTAATCAATTCTGCTTCTTTTGCAGCATTTTCTTTCAAGCGATCTGCAGCGTCTTGAGCTACTATTATAGACTTATTTAACGCATCTTGCAAATTATTATAATGAGTTACTTTTTCTTCAGAAAATTTTAAATTCTTTTCTAATTCACGATTTTCTTTAAGAACCATTTCATAGTCTTTAATAATTTGATCCAAGTAATCATTTACTTCATCTTGATCATAACCACGCATCTTGACGGGGAACTCTTTATTATGTATATCTAAAGGAGTTAACACCATTGAAGACACCTCCATTATCTTATTTTTTTACAAGTTGTTGCTGAGAATGACTCATCCATTTACTTATGCAGTATACCGAATTGTACGCGCCATTTATCTTTTTTAGTTTTTCCTGCAATCTTCCAAACCCCCGCACTGAAACAATATCTAATAAACCCAATTCAAAATCTGGCCGCGTTAGTTCTGCCCAATTTAATTTGATTTTACCTGATTCAATCATTTGTTTTGCTCTTTGCCGGGAGATTTTAAATAGACTAGCAATAACCGTATCTAAACGCATAGAAGAGACTGTTTCTTGAACAATTGTCCAACTGTCAATAGGTACTAAAATATCAAGATATGTTTTTTCTTCCATCCGTATAGAAACATTTCCTATTTTTTCTATTTGGTTTCCAATAAAATTCTTCATATTATTCTCTATAAAAAATTGCCATCTTTCTCCGTCGGATATAATATCGCCAAAATGGTTTCTTTTAAGGCCAGTTGATAACAAGGTCCCCAACACTTTTCCATGTGATAATTTGGCAAATTTAACAGGATAACGGATTTCAAATAATGCAATATCAAAATCATCTTGTTTCGGTATAAAATACTCAGGACAGATATACACTCTAATTCGTTCAGCGGCTTCATAGCCGCCGAATGAATAGATTTTTATACCGCTTCTTTTCCCTACGATTGTCTCCAGTATATATACTTGTCTCGGGTCTAAAAAATTAGTGAGATAAGGGGTGTACTGGTCTTCACATTCTTGTACCCACTCTGTCACTTGATCAATAAAAGGACGTTCTTCTTTTCTAAAGTGTTGGTAAACATTCTCTATCATCAGAAAGCCTCCTCATTCAAAAGCCCATCAATAATCTCAATATTATTTGAAAGAGAGAATACAATCCTCTTTGTGCTAAGTTCAATACAAAGATACCCACAATTCCTGAAACACTGATCATTCCTATTGGTGGGATGATCCTCCTAAAAAAACCTAAATAAGGTTCGCAAATACGAGCCAAGATTTGACCAAATTTAGATTGATAAGCTCCTGGAAGCCAAGACATCAAAATATATATAACAAGGAGCGTCGAATAAATTTGAATTAATTTTGTTAGAATCACATATAAACCAGAAATAATAGTAAACACTTTTAGGCTATTCCTCTTTTCTAATATAAATCTTTTTCTCTCATTATATCTGTTAATGCTCCATCAATGCTGACATTTTTTGGAGTGCATAAAAAGATTTCATTTCCTATACGTTGGATGTCTCCATCTAATGCATAAACCGTCCCAGTCAAAAAGTCTACAATTCTCTTTGCCTGTTCTTCATCCATACGGACAAAATTTAAAACGACTGATTGATCATTTAACAAGATATTTGCAATTTCTTGTACTTCTGAATAAACCCGTGGTTCGAAAATAGTTATTTTAGACTGTTGTTGTGTAGGGTGTTGATTAATTGATACAACTTTATTACTTTTAGCCTGCTCACGTCTTGTATTGATTATGGGAGCCGCTGTTGCGTCAATATTTCGTTGCTTATTAGATTTAGAAGAAACAGGGATGCCTGTTTCTTTCGAAGGGTTCATCTCGTCGTCGTTTATTTCTTCCTCTTCATCTAAACCAAAAAAACGATTAAAATTATTCATCATTCCCATTTTAATCCTCTCCTCAATCAAGCAAATTTTTCTAACCCTTATGTTACTCTTTAAACAACGTTGTTCCTACTCTGATAAACGTTGCTCCTTCTTCGACAGCGATTTGAAAGTCTCCGCTCATCCCCATGCTAAGTTCCGTACATGGAGCATAACTTAAAGCTTTTTCTGCTATTTTCTGTTGGTAGTCTTTTAACGTTGCAAAAATATGACGTATTCTGGTTTTATCATCTGTTAATGGCGCCATTGTCATCAAACCAATGATTTTAATTTTAGGGTAGTCAGCTAGCTTCTGAATAAATTCCTCTATCTCATCTGGTTTTATCCCGCTTTTTGACATTTCCCCGCTTACGTTTACTTGTAGAAAACAAGAAATAACTGTTTCAGCTCTTTTTTCGATCTCCTTTGCTAACGATAGACGATCCAATGAATGTAAGAAATCAATCTGATTGATTACACTTTTCACTTTTCTAGTCTGCAAATTCCCAATAAAGTGCCACGTAATTTTTTCTTTACTCATTATTTCTTGTTTTTGGATTAATCCTTCAGGTCGATTTTCGGCTAATTGGTGAAAACCTTCTTGAAGGATCGCTTTTGTTAATTCAGCAGAAACATTTTTAGTAACAGCAATGACTTCCACACTTGATCTTTCACGATGTGCTTTTTCAAGTGACTCGTTTAATTCTTTTTCAAACTGAAGAACATTTTCATGAACATTTACCATACTGTTATTTACGACGTCTTCTAAAGAATGGTGGAGTATCTAGATTATCATCCTCGTTACTTTGTGTTCTTTCTTGATTTTCTTCGCGTTTGAAAACATCAAATTCTGGCTTGTCTTTTTCAAAAGTTGAATCATTTTGGTTATTAGGAATATGTTGATCGCGGACACTAGGCTCGCGGCGAATATCCCAATCGCCAAAAGGATCTTTTGAAGCACGCGGTTGTGCGGTTGAGCCCGAATTTTTTCTTCTTTGAGATTCGTTTCCTTCTGAACTGCGATTGCGGCCAGAAGTTTGTGTACGGCCTTCTTTTGTTTTTGTAGTATCAATACCAGTAGCAATAACCGTTACAATAACTTCGTCGCCTAAGTTTTCATTAATGGATGTTCCGAAAATAATATTTACTTCTGTTGTAGAAGCTGAAGAAACAATGTCTGAAGCATCTTGCGCTTC
>NZ_DAMDAK010000108.1:6652-7066 GCF_032094055.1 Carnobacterium sp. | reverse complement strand
AAGGTTGGATTTTTTGTAATACTCGTAAACGGCTTTATCGTATTTTGTTGCAGCCAAAGACAAGCCGTTATAATGTTCAGTAAAATTAGGAGAGAACAGATAGGCTGATTTCCCATAGGAGATTGCCTGATCTTTATAAAATTTACGTGAACTTAGTTCTTGCGGATTAGCTACGCGGACAATTGTTGGATCAAACAGTCCATTTAAATAAACTTCAAGATAAAAATCAAAGTCCTCATCGCCGCTGTTATGAATAAACAATTCTTTAGCTAATTCGTTTAAATCAACTAGAATATCATAATCATAGTAATAATGATGCGACCCAGTCTCCAAACGGTTCAAGTGATGATTAGAATGAATGGTTCGTCGAGTACCTGTTTTTCGGCCAACCATGATCGTATCGATTCGGTTAAC
>NZ_DAMDAK010000108.1:3096-6642 GCF_032094055.1 Carnobacterium sp. | reverse complement strand
ATGGCAGTGGTGACTAATTCACCGATGATGGTTAAAAAATCTTTTTGCGGCTCGATTTGCTTGATCTGACTACTGTGAATATAACGAATGCTACGTACAGGTATATTTACAGTAAAACAAAAGCCCCTTGTTCTGCGACTAAAATAGGGGTAGATATCATTGCCTTGATCTTTGAATTGCGATAAACCGAAAGAATCAAATTGTTCGAATAAATCAAGCGAAAGTGGTTCATCTTTTCGAATCCATTCATTTTCTTCTAAATAGCGCACAGTATAATAAAATTCAAAATGTTCTTTCGGATGCTTTGGAGCATTTTGTCGAATAAAATCACGGATTCCAACACTAAAAGAATAAGTAGCCTTATCCTTCTTTTCCGCTAAAAAAGAATAGCGTTCCCCCGTTTCTCTATGTAAAATATAAAATTCTTCTAATTGAGGTGTATGATAATCTGAGAGTGTCAAAGTAGTCATAATCGTATCGCCTTCTTTGTGAATTGAAAAAGAAGGATGTTTTATTTTTTTAGGTTCTTGCTGTATTGTTTCTTCTGGTTGATTGTCTTTGCTGGATGCCATAAATGAGTACCTCCAATATCGCGGAATTAGCGACGTATCACTAATTTTATCATACCAGTCTATATCCTTTGAGGCAAACGCTTTTCATCAAATACTAAGGAATTTAAGCAGAAAGCTAGAAAAGAGAAAACTTTTTAAAAAAAGAAAACCAAAGTTTGATATTTAGCACCTGAAAAGCACTTGAAAATCCCGTTGGACATTGATTTTTTTATCGACTTTTGCTTATCTTCTTTCTATATTATAAAAAAGAATTCTAGCTCTACCATTGACAATGAAAGTAGAGAGTTAAACCTTTTAACTAAAGCACATAAAATGCTCTTACCTACCGTATGGATAGAATTTTAATCTCTTTACAGTACTCAAAAAGGTTTTACCTACGATACTCTCATGTTTATTTGACTCATATGGTAGGTATTACGTGTTTACCTACCATATCCTGTATGTTTTTTACTCCATATGGTCTGCATCGTAAAGTTACCTGCCATACGGTTACCGTTCTAACTTTCATCTGGTTTTGAACAATTTTTATTCCCTCAAGTCAGATCTTTTCGGCTACAGTCAAAAAACACAAAATCATTGAATCTTCTGAGGTACTAAAAAAGAAGGGAGCCTACCATTTCTTTCTTTACCATTACTATCTCGAATATGCTAGAATATAAGAAACCGAAAGAAGTAAGAGTTAAGAAGGGAATGGATAAAATGTTAGTAGGAAAAATTACGGCTATAGGAGAAAATGCGGTTAGCCAAAAAGATCCAATCATTATCTTATTTGGAGAACAAGCAACAGAAGATCTTCGTTCAGTTTCAATTATTCAAGAATTTGAAGCAGATAAAAAAGAAGTTACCTTAAAACCAGGACAAAAAGTTTCCTTTGATGATCAAGACTACACGATTTTAGAAGTAGGAAGCTTGGCGAACGAAAATCTAAACACGATCGGTCACGTTACATTAAACTTTGCAGAAGTGCCAAAAGAAGACAAATTGGCGAATGGTATTTACTTAGAACCGTTTAAATTACCTGAACTAACAATTGGTACCACTATTTATTACGCGAAATAAGTCGTATGCTAAATCAAGCTGACTAAGGAAGTGTTGCAAATGGAACAAGAACAAGAATCAGTAAAAACGAAGAAATTCGTTACTTGGTTTTGGAAATGGTTTTTAGATAATAAAGTAGTAACGGTCTTGTTGGTATCCTTATTGCTGTTATTAAATGTCTTAGTTTTTTCAAAAGTTGCTTATATTCTCAGCCCGCTTAGAGATTTTTTTAGTGTTGTTGGATTACCGATTTTGATGGCCGGTATTTTATACTATTTAGTCAATCCTTTAATCGACTGGTTAGAAATAAAAAAGATTCCCCGTGTTGCGGCTATTCTGCTTATTTTTATCATTATTATTGCCTTAATTGTTTGGGGCGTAACCACCTTGATTCCAATTATACAAGAACAAACAGCGAGTTTGATTAAAAATTGGCCGCTTTATTGGGAGAGTGTAGTGTCGCAAGTAGATAGTTTATTAAGAAGTGACATACTTTCTCAATTTCAGCAACAAGTAAATGACATCAGTCAAAACATTATGTCTTCTGTATCAAAGCAAGTAACGAATGTCGTCAACACTACCGTTACAGGTATCGGAAATGTTGTTGGAGCAGTTACGAGCATTGTAGTCGCTTTGATCACCATGCCGTTTATTCTGTTTTACTTATTAAAAGATGGACGTAACTTGCCGTATCATATAATGAAAATTATCCCAACTAAATTTCGCTTGACAACGTATAATTTATTAACAGAAATCAATACGAAAATCAGTCAATACATCCGTGGACAATTAGTTGTGGCCTTTTTTGTAGCTTTAATGTTTTGGATCGGATTTGCTGCCGTAGGGATGGAATACGCTGTCACATTGGGAGTAATGGCTGGGTTCTTAAATCTGATTCCTTATCTAGGTTCGTTTTTAGCCATGGTACCGGTTGTGATCATTGCATTTGTTACTTCACCGGCTATGTTAGTAAAGGTTCTGATCGTTTTTGCTATCGAACAAACTATTGAAGGCCGTGTCATTCAACCGCAAATTCTGGGCAGCAACTTAGATATCCACCCTGTTACGATTATTCTCGTTTTACTGACTTCAGGAAAATTATTTAGTATTCCCGGGGTTATCTTAGGGATTCCAGGATATGCCATTCTAAAAGTCATCTTTGAATATTTGTTTAACTGGTATCAAAAGCACTCGGGACTATACGAACACGACTATAATCCAGCGAATGAACCGAGTGTGCCGATTGAAAAAAGGAAAAAGAAGAAAATCAAGAAGAGAAAAAAAGAGAAGTAAGAGAAGATGAGCAGCTGAAAATGCTAAGATTCTTAGCTTATTTCAATAATCTTGGTAGGTAACTAGATAGAGTTTTTATTTTTAATAGAGAAAAAAAGCCAGTGCGGATAATTAACCGCACTGGCTTTAATGTTTAAAAAGTTTCGCCTAAAGCAGTTGCTTTAGCCACTGCATCAGCAACGATTTGAGGAGCATCTTCTGGAGCATAATCCATTCCTTCTACGAATAGTTCATGAAAATCAGAAACGCCAATAAAGTTAAAAATAGTTTTGATATAGATACTCGCTGGGTCCTGTCCAGCATAAGTACCGCCGCTTGCTTGAATGTGCAGCGCTTTTTTATCAGTAGCTAGACCGACTGGTTGTCCCAATTCATTGTATTTAAATGTTTTTCCGGAAACGTTGATTGTATCTATCCAAGCTTTTAGACGGGCGGGTACATTTAGATTCCATAAAGGATTAGCTACCACTATTTTATCAGCTGCTAAAAAGTTAGCGGTATAATTACCGAATAAAGTGACCTTTTCTTGTTGAACTTCTGATAACTCGTCAAAAGGAGTGCCAGCGCCAAGAGCGGTCCAAGCATCAAGCAAGTTGCGGTCAATTTCTGGAACAGCCATATCGTATAAGTTAGTATCTTCTAT
>NZ_DAMDAK010000108.1:2108-3086 GCF_032094055.1 Carnobacterium sp. | reverse complement strand
TATAATATGGTCGGGATTTGCTTTTTGATACGATTCAATAAAAGCATCCGTTACTTTCATTGAACGTGAAACATCACCGGTTAAGGGATGAGCTCTAACAAGTAATAATTTAGTCATTTTGAATATCCTTCTTTCTTTTGTTTTTGTGATGAAAAGAACAGTTAATTTTATCTTTATAATCTTACTAAAGATAAGTAGAATATGCAATACGGAAATAAAAAAATAGAAAACGAATTCATCAAAAAAGTAGTAAAAAAAACTTGATTTTTATTTTAGTCTCCCCTATAATGACAAAGTGTCATTATGACGGCATGTCATTTTCAGGAAATGAAAGGAATGAAAAAAGTGCCAACTAAAACGTATTTTAATTTATCGGAAGAAAAGCAAAGCCGGTTGGTAGCAGCAGCGGCAGAGGAATTTTCTCGCGTTCCTTTAAATGAAGCATCAATCAATAATATTATAAAAAAAGCTGAAATTTCGCGCGGCAGCTTTTATCAATATTTTGCAGATAAAGAAGACTTGTACTATTATTATCTGAGTTTGCTTAAACAAGATACTCAAAAGATGTTGTTGGATAGTTTTAAAAAAGCGAAGGGAAATTTATTCGAAGGATATCGTCTTTTTTTTCCCGCTGTACTCACTTTAATCATGGATGAAGAACATTCTGATTTTTTTAAGCATATGTTTTTACACATGGATTACCGTACTGGTAAAGAAGTAACACCTGATACGGCTAAACATTTAGAAACAGAAAGAAAATCTGATCATCCGCTAAAAAAACACATTGATATGGAAAAATTGAAATTAACAGACCCAGAAGATTTTTCTATGTTGATTAAATTTTTGATGACCACTTTATTTGGGACTATAGGAGAAGGCTTCTATAAGAAACACTCGAGGGAAGAAATCATTTCAGCATTTAATAAAAAAGTGGACTGGATTGAGTATGGTTTAGAAAAAAATTAGCCCATTTAGGAG
>NZ_DAMDAK010000108.1:0-2098 GCF_032094055.1 Carnobacterium sp. | reverse complement strand
TGATAAAACTAGCTAAACGTATGAATGGCTTAGCAGTAATTGGAGCAATCTTATTTATGGTTGTCCAAGTTGTCTGTGATTTATATTTGCCCAATTTAACTGCAGATATTATAGACAACGGGGTAGCGACAGGAGATGTTGATTATATCATCTCAGTCGGCGTAAAAATGTTGGGGTTCTCTTTATTAAGTGTAGCCGCAGCAACAGGGAATGTTTATTTAGCTGCACAGCAATCCCAGTTATTAGGAAAAAATGTTCGAAGCAATATTTTTAAAAAAGTATCTTACTTTTCAAACGATGCAATTGATGAGATTGGAACATCATCGCTGATCACTAGAACGACCAATGATGTGGTCCAAATTCAAATGGTCATCATGATGGGATTAAGAATGATGATTATGGCTCCTATTATGTTAGTGGGAGCAGGAGTTATGGCTTACAACCGGGAACCTAAGCTTGCCAGTATTTTTCTTTATGTACTGCCGATTTTAGCTATATTCATGTTAATCATTATGTATTTTGGAGTCCCGTACTTTAAGAAAATGCAAAGTAAAACTGACCGTTTGAACTTAGTTTTTCGAGAAGGATTGACTGGGATCCGTGTTATCCGTGCATTCAATCGAAATGATTCAGAAATAAAACGATTTGACACAGCCAATAAAGATTTTGCTGAGACGTCTATCAAAGCTAATACGATCATGAGTTTTATGATGCCTGTTATGACCTTAATCATTAGCGCAACCAATATCTCAATTATTTGGTTTGGTGGACACTATATCGGTGATGGGGCTATGGAAGTAGGTAACTTAATTACCTTTATGACTTATGCGATGCAAATTTTGATGAGCTTTATGATGTTGTCGATGATTTTTATTTTCATTCCCAGAGGACAAGTATCTGCTGCTCGTATCAATCAAGTTTTAGCCACAGAAAGTGCGGTTAAAGATCCAGAAAAACCAACCAAAGTAGATATGGCCAATAAAGGAACGTTAGAGTTTGACCATGTTGATTTCCGCTATACTGGAGCTGAACAATTGGCCTTAAAAGATATTGATTTTAAAGGGAACAAAGGCGAAATGGTAGCTATTATCGGTGGAACTGGTTCAGGTAAATCGACTTTAGCTAACTTGATCGCGCGTTTTTATGATATTGAGTCAGGTAGCATTCGAATCAATGGAGTAGATATTCGTGATATGAATCAAAAAGACTTGCGTAGCATGATTGGATATGCTCCACAAAAAGCAATTTTATTCACAGGAACAATTCGTTCAAATATGCAATATGGTAAACCAGATGCAACAGATGAAGAAATTTGGCATGCCTTAGAAGTCGCACAAGCCAAGAGCTTTGTATCAGAATTGCCAGACGGTTTAGACAGTCATGTAGAACAAGGAGGAGGGAACTTCTCTGGTGGACAAAAACAACGGTTAAGTATTGCTCGTGCCCTTGTTTCTAAAGCGGATATAATGGTATTCGATGATTCTTTCTCTGCTTTAGACTTTAAAACAGACGCTGCTTTACGTAAAGCATTAGTTCCAGAAGCAAAAGATTCTGTAGTAGTAATCATTGCCCAACGAATCAGTACAGTAATGAATGCCAACACTATTTTAGTAATGGATGGCGGACAAGTAGTCGGAAAAGGAACACATGAAGAATTAAAAGAAACGAATGAAACATATCAAGAAATTATGAGCTCTCAAATGAGAGAGGAGGAAATTTAATGAGAAATGCAGGATCAAAAATGGCACCTCGCAAAGCCAAAAACTTTTGGGCACGTTAAAAAGACTGCTTGGTTATATGTCAAGTCGTTTAGTTGCCATTGGCTTAGTTTTTGTTTTAGCTATTGTCGGAACTGTCTTGCAAACTAAGACACCGAGAATTTTAGGGGAAGCAACGACAGAAATTTTCAAAGGCGTTATGACAGGGGCTAACATGAAACAAGCTGGTCAAGCCATTGATAAATTACCCATTGACTTTGATGTGATTAAAAATGTTTTAGTCACTGTCGCTATTTTGTATATTTTGTCTGCAGTTTTCCAATATTTCCAACAATTTACCATGACGCGTGTAGCGCAAAGAACGGTTTATGATTTGCGGA
>NZ_DAMDAK010000107.1:896-7183 GCF_032094055.1 Carnobacterium sp. | reverse complement strand
AAGTACGTAAAGCAGTCATTCCGGCTGCAGGATTAGGAACACGATTTTTACCGGCTACAAAAGCGATGGCGAAAGAAATGCTGCCAATCGTAGACAAACCTACTATTCAGTTTATCGTAGAAGAAGCCATTAACTCTGGAATTGAGGATATTTTGATCGTAACTGGGAAAAGTAAGCGACCTATTGAAGATCACTTTGATTCAAATCCAGAACTGGAAGAAAATTTAAGAGCAAAAGACAAACTGGCTTTATTGGAATTAGTTGAAGAAACAACGGGGTTAAACCTGTTCTTTGTTCGTCAGTCATATCCGAAAGGTCTTGGACATGCTGTTTTACAAGCGAAAGCATTTATTGGAAATGAACCGTTTGTGGTAATGCTTGGCGATGATTTGATGGAAGATGAAGTCCCACTAACAAAACAACTGATTAATGGATACGATAAAACACATGCATCTAATATCGCCGTCATGAAAGTACCGCATGAAGATACTTCTAAATATGGTATTATCGATCCTGAAGCACAAGTAGATGAAACCACTTATAACGTAAAACGTTTCGTGGAAAAACAAGAACCGGGTGCTGGCGGTGAGATTCAATTGACGGATGCAATTGATACACTCAACAAGACACAACGTGTTTTCGCACACGAATTCAAAGGTACACGCTATGATGTAGGAGATAAATTTGGTTTCTTAAAGACAAGTATTCAATATGGCTTAAAACACAATGAAGTAAAAGATGCTTTGCATGATTACATTATTGAATTAGGCCAAAAACTTGAAGAAGATGAAAAGTAACAATTTCAAATAGAAAAGAACGGGATGGAGACTTTTGTCACCACCCCGTTCTTTTACTAATTTTGGGGTGATTCGTCTCGTTTTCAGGTTTCTTTAGACAAATACATCCTGATTTACCAGTAATACATCCACTTTATACACAAAAATAGCTGAGCTTTTAAAAAAAGATTTAGCCTATTTTATTCTGTTGAAACCGGCCTATCAAAATAGTGTATCCTATGGTATACTTATTTATCAAAAATAGTTGTGCTAAAAGAGGGGGAAGCCATATGTCGAATAGACAAAATGAAACAGCTGTGATCATTCCATTTATACCAAATAGCGATTTTTATTTTCAACGAGGAATTAAAGCTTTTCAAAAAAATGATGTGGCACGTGCTAAGAAATACCTCTTGCGCGCAGTGACATTAAGTAAAAGTGAAGAAGAAAAAGTTTTTGCGCTGTGTCAATTAGCTATTTGCCATCAACATGTAGGTGAATTCAATCAATCAATAGAAATATTAAATGATTTAATTGAAAAAGATGGAGATATCTTTCCAGAAGCCTATTATTTTCAGTCCAATAATTACGCTTATATTGATGAACTAGAGACAGCTTTAGAATTAGTGACGTTATATCTGGAATTGGAACCAGATGGTGATTTTTTTGAAGAAGCAGAGGATTTAAAAGATGTGATTGAAATTGAAATGAAAAATTTTTAATGAATACTTACTTTTTGAAAGCATAATAGTAGCTAAAATACCTATTAGGGTATATAATGGACAAAGAGAGAAAAGAAGTAAAGGAGATTGAATAATGCAAACAACAGAAAAAATTTATGATGTCATCGTTATCGGGGCAGGTCCTGGTGGATTAACAGCTGCACTTTATGCTTCTCGTTCTAACTTAGATACACTGATTTTAGAACGCGGTGTACCTGGAGGACAAATGATGAATACTGCTGAAGTAGAAAATTATCCAGGGTTCAACAGCATTACAGGACCGGAACTTTCCGACAATATGTACAAAGGCGCTAAGCAATTTGGAGCTGAACATGTATATGGAGACGTAAAAGAAATTATTGATGGGCATGAATACAAAACCATTATATCAGGGAAAAAAGAATATAAAACAAAGGCTATTGTTATTGCTACTGGTGCAGAACATCGTAAGCTGGCAGTCGCTGGCGAATCAGAGTACAATGGTCGTGGAGTTTCTTATTGTGCCGTTTGTGACGGAGCTTTTTTCCGTAATAAAGACCTGATAGTCGTCGGAGGAGGCGATTCAGCAGTTGAAGAAGGAACCTATTTAACTCAATTCGCTGAAAAGGTTACAATTATTCACCGACGTGATGAATTGAGAGCGCAAAAAATCTTGCAAGACCGTGCTTTTAAAAATGAAAAAGTTGATTTTATTTGGAATGCAGTTGTTGAAAATATTCATGGTGACGATATGAAAGTTACGGGTGTAAAGATTAAAGATACTGTAACAGGGGAAGAACGTGAAACTTCAGCTGATGGAGTATTTATTTATGTAGGGATCTTGCCTAACTCAGAAAGTTTTAAGAATTTGGGCATAACAGATGAAGAAGGCTGGATTATAACGGATGAACGCATGGAAACAACAGTACCGGGTATTTTTGCTGTAGGAGATGTCCGCTTGACACCCTTACGTCAAATAGCAACAGCAGTTGGCGATGGCAGTTTAGCTGGGGATAACGTGTTTCATTATATTGAAAGATTAAATGAAACTCTTGAAGCAGAAAAGGTAGCTAAAAATTAAATTTTATCAAGAGGCTGAAATAAAAGGGTTCCAATTACTTTTATTTCAGCCTTTTTTCGTTGTAATTTCGTGAAAGAAAATAAGAAAAATGGTATACTTGGAAAAAGAATGAAAATGAATGAGAATAATTAACTAGCAAAGGATGATCATAATGACATGGGAAGAAACATATAAAGTTTGGGAAGATTTTGAACCTTTAGAAGAAACATTAAAATCGGAATTAAAATCAATGAAAGGGGATTCAGCAGCGTTAGAAGATGCCTTTTACGCGCCGCTTGAGATTGGGACTGCTGGTATGCGCGGAATAATCGGTGTAGGAATCAATCGAATGAACCAATACACTATTCGTCAAGCAACAGAAGGCCTGGCTTTGTTTATGGATAGTTTGGGAGAAGACACTAAAAAACGCGGTGTTGCTATTGCCTACGATTCCAGACACCAATCTCCTGAATTTGCGATGGAAGCAGCTAAAACATTAGGGGCTCATGGTATACCATCTTTCGTTTTTGAAAGTCTGCGTCCGACGCCTGAATTGTCATTTGCTGTACGCCAATTAAATGCTTATGCAGGCATTATGATCACTGCCAGCCATAACCCGGCAGCTTATAACGGTTATAAAGTATACGGAGAAGATGGTGGACAAATGCCGCCTAAAGAAGCGGATGCTTTAACAACTTATGTACGAAGCATCGAAAATAACCTGACAATTGATGTAGTATCAGAAGACGGGCTGAAGGAAAAAGGCCTTCTGACGATAATAGGAGAAGAGATGGATCAGCTTTACCTTGAACAAGTTAAAAAAGTAACGGTAAACCCTGATTTAGTGAAGCGAATGAGCAAAAAAATGAAACTTGTCTTTACACCTTTGCACGGTACTGGCCAAATGCTAGGAGAACGTGCTTTAGCTAATGCGGGATTTGAAGGGATTACAGTCGTACCTGAACAAGCGGTTGCCGATCCTGAATTCTCAACAGTAAAATCTCCAAATCCGGAAGAGCCTGGTGCTTTTGAATATGCTCTTCGTTTAGGAAAAGAAATTGATGCCGATATTCTGGTTGCTACAGACCCAGATGCAGACCGATTGGGAATTGCTGTTAAGACGACCGTTGGGAATTATGAAGTTTTAACTGGGAACCAAATCGCCAGCTTAATGCTCTACTATTTATTAAAAGCACAAAAAGATGCAGGAGCACTGATTGAGGACGGGGTAGTCTTGAAATCAATTGTTTCAAGTGAATTGCCAACGGCTATTGCTGAACATTTTGGTATGAAAATGGTAGATGTTTTAACCGGATTTAAATTTATTGCTGAAAAAATCAAGCAATATGAAGAAGACAAAAGCCAAACGTTCTTATTTGGTTTTGAAGAAAGTTATGGGTATCTAGTTAAACCTTTTGTACGGGATAAAGACGCTATTCAAGCTTTAGTCTTAATTGCTGAAGTGGCCGCTTATTATAAAGAACAAGACAAAACTCTTTATGACGGCTTGCAAGATATTTTCCATGAATTTGGTCACTATAAAGAAAAGACAATTTCTATTACGATGGAAGGTATTGAAGGATCTGAAAAGATTAAAGCGTTAATGGCTAAATTCCGCAACGAGTCTCCAAGAGAATTTGCGGGCATTGGGGTAGAGTGTGTAGAAGATTTTGAAAAAAGAGAGCGTACTTATCAAAAAGGAATGAAAGAAACAATTGATATGCCTTCTTCTAATGTGTTGAAATACAAAATGGTAGACGGCAGTTGGCTGGCGATTCGTCCTTCTGGAACAGAACCAAAAATTAAGTTTTATATTGGCTCTTATGCAGATTCAGCAATAGAAGTGAAAAGAAAAATTGATGACTTTGAAGCTACAATTGATATTATTATAAAAAACTAAAAAATAACGATAGAAGTGGTTTAAAAGTGTAAGCTTTTAAACCACTTTTTAAATAGAAGAAAAACGATAATAAAGCGAACTTCACTATACATGACACGCCCGGAATGTTATAATAGAGAAAGTGGATTTTTAGAACGTGAAATTTGAAGGAGAGAACCAACAATGGTAGAGAATTTACAGCTGGTTATTATTACAGGTATGAGTGGTGCAGGGAAAACTGTGGCCATGCAAAGCTTTGAAGACATGGGGTACTTTTGTGTGGACAATATGCCGCCAAGCTTATTGCCGAAATTTTGGGAATTGGTGAGAGAATCAGGAAAATTAACTAAAATTGCGTTGGTGATTGATTTACGGGCACGTGCTTTTTTTGATGAAATTATGACTGCATTAGAAAGTATGATTACCACAAAAATTTTATTCTTAGATGCAAGCGATGAAGAATTGGTTTCACGCTATAAAGAAACGAGACGGACTCATCCATTAGCTATGAATGATCGCGTTTTAGAAGGAATAAAAAGAGAACGTGAATTGTTAAAAGATATCAAAGGACGGGCACAAAAAGTAATCAATACAACTGATCTATCTCCTCGTCAATTAAGAGAAGAAATTCATTCTACTTTTATTAAAAAGGGAGAAGCAGAGCTGTTTCGTGTAGAACTGATTTCATTTGGATTTAAATACGGCTTGCCGATAGACGCAGATGTGGTGATGGATGTACGCTTTTTACCTAACCCGCACTATGTTGATGACCTACGACCTTTAACAGGGATGGACGATTCTGTTTATGATTACGTGATGAAACAACCAGAAACAGAAGTCTTCTACCGTAAATTTACTGACTTATTAGATACTATCTTACCTGGTTATAAAAAAGAAGGTAAAAATAATGTTACGATTGCTATTGGCTGTACAGGCGGCAAACATCGGTCAGTTGCTCTTTCAGAACGTATTGGACAAAAAATTAAAACAGATGGATATCCGGTCCATATTACCCATCGGGATAAAGATAAAACTAAGGAGACGGTTAATCGCTCATGATGAATGAAAGAAAAGGCAGAAGACCTAAGATAGTGGTAATTGGTGGAGGAACCGGACTTCCTGTTATCTTACAAGGGTTGAAAGCTAAACATGCAGAAGTAACCGCGATAGTGACAGTAGCTGACGATGGGGGCAGCAGTGGGACTTTGCGCAACTATGCAAATGTGGTACCGCCTGGAGATATTCGAAATGTGTTGGTTTCCCTATCTAACATTCCTCATCTCCAAAAAGATATTTTTCAATACCGTTTTGATACGGCAGATAGCTTTTTAGCCGGTCATTCAATTGGCAATTTAATCATTGCAGCGATGGCTGAAATGCATGGCAGTATTTTTGAAGCTATTCAGCTATTGGCAAAAATGATGGGCGTTGATGGACATGTTTACCCTGCTGCAGAAGAGCCATTGAATTTACACGCGGTTTTTGAAGATGGCACGCAGGTTGTGGGAGAATCGAAAATAGCTAAAGAAAGTAAGAAAATTGACCGTGTGTTTGTTACGGCTACTGAAGATAACCACGAAGTAAAAGCTTCTCGCAAAGTTCTTTCTGCTATACGAGAAGCGGATATGGTTGTCTTAGGACCTGGCAGTTTGTTTACCAGTATTCTGCCTAATTTAATGATTGGCGATTTAGGAGCAGCTGTATCTGAAACAAAAGCTGAGGTCGTCTACATTTGCAATATTATGACACAATTGGGTGAAACAGAAAACTTTACAGATGCAGATCATGTGGCTGTTTTGCATAAGCACCTAGAGAAGAAGTTTATTGATACCGTACTCGTTAACACCGAGCATGTTCCAGAAGACTATATG
>NZ_DAMDAK010000107.1:0-886 GCF_032094055.1 Carnobacterium sp. | reverse complement strand
AGTAGCACATGATTTTAAAGGGCTGTCTGAAGAAGTACCGCGAGTTATCTCAAATGGATTTCTTCAGCTAAGAGACGAAGGGGTTTTTCATAATGGGGATAAAGTGGTAGAAGAACTGTTTAATCTTGCCTATGAAAACAATCGTACTCGTTTGGCCAAAATTTAATAACTTCTATTGAACTGATTAGAAAGAAGGCGAACGAGTTGTCTTATGCTTCAGAAGTAAAAAAAGAATTGACCCAACTAGAAGTACATCGAGAACATGCACGAGCGGAATTAGCAGCATTGATTCGGATGAATGGAACGGTCAGTTTAGTGAACAAAAAGTTTGTTTTGAATATTCAAACAGAAAATGCTGCGATCGCCAGAAGAATTTATGTCTTGTTGAAAGACCATTTTGCTGTCGAAAGTGAATTGTTAGTAAGACGAAAAATGAAATTAAAGAAAAATAATGTTTATATTGTACGGTTAAAAAAAGGTACTCAAAAAGTATTATCTGATCTTTCTATTATGGATGAAGCAACGATCCATAGTCATGTCCCAGAAGAAATCATGACAAATTCTCAAAAGATGCGTTCTTATTTAAGAGGTGCATTTCTGGCTGGCGGATCTGTTAATAATCCTGAGACTAGCCGGTATCATTTAGAAATTTATTCTAATTATGCTGAGCACAATCATGATGTCTGCCAAATGATGAATTATTTTGGGATAAATGCTCGTACATTGGAAAGGCGCAACGGCTATATCACTTATTTAAAAGAAGGTGAAAAGATTGCTGACTTTTTAGCCTTGATAGGTGCTACAAGTGGAATGTTAAAATTTGAAGATGTACGAATTGTTCGAGATATGCGGAACTCTGTTAATCGTTTGGTAAATTGCGAAAATG
>NZ_DAMDAK010000106.1:0-7223 GCF_032094055.1 Carnobacterium sp. | reverse complement strand
CTAATTCTTGTAAGAATAAAGTTGGTGCTCCCACAACTGAATCCACCACATCTGGTGAAGGGATATTTGCTTTGACAGCTTCAACAAAAGCTAATGCTTCTGAAGCTGTTTTATTCATTTTCCAGTTACCTGCAATAATTGGTTTACGCATAAAGAATAACTTCCTTTCATTGACTCAAAATAAACTTATTTTTCAGAAATTGACGCTACTCCTGGTAATTCTTTGCCTTCTAGGTATTCTAGAGAAGCACCGCCACCAGTTGAAATGTGAGTGAATTGATCTGCGAATCCTAATTCCATAGCTGCTGCTGCAGAATCTCCACCGCCGATAATAGTTGTTGCATCTGTTAAACCAGCAATGGCTTCACAAACACCAATCGTACCTTTAGCATAGTTTGACATTTCAAATACACCCATTGGACCATTCCATACAACTGTTTTAGCACCTTTTAATTCGTTGGCGAATAATTCAATTGTTTTCGGTCCAATATCAAGCCCCATTTGGTCACTTGGTACAGCACCTTCATGGATTTCATTTGGTACGTCATTGCTAAATTCAGGAGCTGTTACTGAATCGACTGGCAAAATCAATTTGTCGCCGCCTTTTTCAATCAAGCTCTTAGCTAATTCGATTTTATCTTCTTCAACTAATGATTTACCAATGTCGATTCCTTTAGCTGCATAGAAGGTATAAGTCATTCCGCCGCCGATCAAAACTTTATCCGCTTTATCCAATAAATTTTCGATTACGCCGATTTTATCGCTGACTTTTGCTCCGCCTAAAATAGCTATAAATGGACGTTTTGGTTCATCAACTGCTCCACCGATGAATTTGATTTCTTTTTCCATCAAGAAACCGGCAGCAGATTCAATATTTGAAGCGATACCTACGTTTGAAGCGTGAGCACGGTGAGCCGTACCAAAAGCATCGTTTACAAATACATCGCCTAAACTAGCCCAATATTTGCCAAGCTCAGGGTCGTTTTTGCTTTCTTTTTTACCGTCAATATCTTCAAAACGCGTATTTTCGAAAAGCAATACATCACCATCTTTTAAAGCAGCGATAGCATCTTCTAATTCTTTTCCTCGCGTTTCAGGAACGAAAGTAACATCTTTGCCAAGTAATTCGCTTAGACGTTCAGCCACCGGACGCAAACTTTTGTCCGCTTTGTCCTCTTCTGTTTTCACTTTACCCAAGTGAGAGAAAAGAATCACTTTTCCACCTTGTTCCATAATATATTGAATAGTCGGTAATGCAGCTTGGATACGGTTGTCATTTGTAATTTTTCCGTCTTTCATCGGAACGTTAAAGTCGGCACGGACTAAAACTTTTTTATCTTTCAACTCTAAATCAGTTACTACTTTTTTTACCATTGAGAGATCCTCCTCAATTTCAATTTTCTAATCAAAAAAGAAAAGCGGGGAAGCGCGCTGCTCCCCCGCTTATTAAAACGTTCTACTGTTCTTTAAAATTAGTGGCTTAATTTAGCAAAGTATTCTAAAGTACGTACTAATTGAGCAGTGTATGACATTTCATTGTCATACCAAGCAACAGTTTTAACTAATTGTTTGTCTCCAACAGTCATTACTTTAGTTTGAGTTGCGTCATATAAAGAACCGAAAGTCATTCCTAAGATATCAGAAGAAACGATTGGGTCTTCAGTATAACCATAAGATTCGTTAGTAGCTGCTTTCATTGCTGCATCTACTTCTTCAACAGTAACTTTTTTGTCTAAAACAGTTACTAATTCAGTTAATGAACCAGCTGGTACAGGCACACGTTGTGCTGCTCCATCTAATTTACCTTTTAATTCAGGGATAACTTCACCGATTGCTTTAGCAGCACCAGTTGTATTAGGAATAATATTTTCTGCTGCAGCACGTGCACGACGGAAGTCGCCTTTTGGATGTGGAGCATCTAATGTATTTTGGTCACCAGTGTAAGCGTGAATAGTTGTCATCAATCCTTGAACGATACCATATTTGTCGTTTAAGACTTGTGCCATAGGAGCTAAACAGTTAGTTGTACATGAAGCGCCAGAAATAACTGTTTCAGATCCGTCAAGAGTTTCATGGTTTACGTTGTAAACGATTGTTTTCATGTCACCAGTTGCTGGTGCAGAGATAACAACTTTTTTAGCTCCAGCTTTCAAGTGCAATTCAGCTTTTTCTTGAGTTGTGAAGAAACCAGTACATTCTAAAACGATTTCTACGCCTAATTCTCCCCATGGAAGTTCTTCAGGGTTACGGTTGCTTAAGATTTTTACGTCTTTTCCGTTAACTGCAAAAGCACCATCTTTAACTTCTACTTCACCGTTGAAACGACCTTGAGTTGTATCGTATTTCAATAAATGAGCTAACATATTTGCATCTGTCAAGTCATTGATTGCTACTACTTCAATACCTTCTACTTCTTGAATACGGCGGAAAGCAAGACGTCCAATACGTCCAAACCCATTAATACCTACTTTAACTGTCATAACTAAATTTCCTCCTTTAGGAATCGTAAAAATTTTATTTTAAAGGGTTATCCCTCTTAAAATCTGATTAGCGGCACCTTCATCTGTGATCAACCACGTCTGAGCGGGTGCTCTTTTCATATAAGCTTCAATTGCCTCAGCTTTAGATTTTCCACCGGCAATCGCGATTACGCTGGAAATCTGCGCAAGATCTTGTGATTGCATACCAATACGAGGGATTTTATACACAACTTCTCCCTTTTGGTTGTAGAATTCTCCAAAAGCCTCTCCAACTGCTGCTTTTTCTTTAATCAGAGCTAGAGCTTCTTGGCTCATCCCTCTGCGCTCTGCCATGTGTATGGCATTTCCAATGCTGTACAATACACAATTAGCTTGTTTAACCAGTTTCAGCGTTTTTTTGATTTCTGGTTCTTGTAGAAGCGGTTTATATGTTTCTTCACTTACTTGTTCCGGTACATAAAGAACACGGTTTTTCCCGCCCGTTTTTTTAGCCATCTGAGCGCTGACAGCATTCGCCTGGATGTCAACTGCTTCACCTAGCCCACCTCTTGCTGGTACGAATACAAGCTCGCGATGATAAGAAAGACTTTCATCCATATGATTGGCAACTTCAGCCATTGTTGTTCCACCCATAACTGCCACAATATTATTTCCTTCAGGCAGTAAGAGTTTTAAGGCATCCATCGTCGCCCGGCTTAGTTCTTCTTGGACTTTAGCCTGTTCTTCTGAATCCCCAGAGACAATCACACAATGTTCTATTTGAAAATAGGTAGCCAATTGATTCTCTTTTGCGCGCATCCCAAGTAGTTGTCCCATCATTTGATCCAGTTCATGGTATACAATTTCTCCGTTGGCGGTTAGCTGCATACCCAATTTGGATGTTTGGACTAAGTTTTGCTTTTTTAAAGCATCGACTTCAGTTCTCAGTACGCGCTCAGTGATATTCATTTTACCAGCTAGTACTCGCCGACCTACAGGGCCCACTAAATAAATATTGCGTAAAATCTGGTAACGTCCTCTGAGTGTATCCATAATGTCCGGTGCTACTTTTTCGATAATAGACAATACATCTTGCATGAGTAACCTCTTCCTGACCGGGTCATTTTACGACCAGGTGAGTCGTTTAGCGACCCTTCTTACCTAAAAAAACAAGAGAATCACGTGAGACAAGACATTCAGTTAACTGTATGCTTTAAACTTGTTCTCTTTAGCAGCACAAAATAGCTAACTGCGTTCATCTCTTACATTGTTTATTTTACCATTTCGCCTAACAACTTTCAACTATAAAGGTTGAATATGAAATCAATAAATTTTCTACGGCTATTTGTATTCTTTATTGTTTTTCCCTTACTTATTCTATCAAAAAAACCGCTAAGAACGAAAGATAGGTTTTCAAACTGCTTATTTGTTCAGTTTTCATTTCTTCTTACTGCTCTTACTTTAATCTTGCTTCAATCAAATCTTTTAATTCCTTCGTCGTAATGTGTTCGTCAAAAATTTCATCGCCAATAAAAACGGTAGGTACAAATACCACATTAGCACGGCCAGCTTCTTCTATGATACCATTGATTTCTTTTTTGTTTGGATTTAAAGTTAAACCTCGTTTTTCTTCAACGTAAGCTTCGACTTCAGTTGATCCTGCTAAGTCGCCCCACTCATCTTGCTTTTCAAAAAAATAATCCATTTCTTCTAAAGCTTTTTCAGGATGCGCATAATCTAAATAATGATGAACTACATTTCCTTTTGCTAAACTTGGTTTTTCTTTATCAAAGTGTTTAATGATCCGTTGAACTTTGCCTGCTGCAACGTATTCTGCTAACAACTCTTTCGATTCCTCATACCATTGTTTGCAGTAAGGACAGCGTAAGTTTATAAACTCTATTACTTTTACAGGTGCTTCTGGATTGCCGATTTTAAATCCATAAGTTGTATCAACTTCGTTTGCTTTGATTTTACTAATATCCATACTTAAGAATCTCCTTTATCTTTTAATACTTAATAGTATACAGGCATTTTCTGTTAATTGTTATTTTTTCGATTCCACTTCCTTAAAAATGAACCTTTTTATAAGCAGTACCATCCTGTTTTATCGGTTCTTTGTCAAAATAGCAGAAAAAAACGCAGAAAGCTACCAAATGATTCTTGATAGTACTTTCTGCGTTTTTTAAACTAATCGTTCCTTTTGTGATAGGCTCTTCTTATTGTTTTAATTCAGAATTGTTTTCCATGATTTCGTCAATCAAACCGTAAGCTTTCGCATCTTCTGCGGTCATGAAGTTATCACGGTCTGTGTCGCGTTCAATCACTTCAATCGGTTGTCCTGTACGTTCTGCTAAAATTTTATTTAGACGTTCACGCGTTTTCAAAATGTGTCGAGCAGCAATTTCAATTTCAGTTGCTTGTCCTTGTGCTCCACCTAAAGGTTGGTGAATCATAATTTCAGCATTTGGTAAAGCAAATCGTTTTCCTTTTGTTCCTGCTGTCAATAAGAAACTTCCCATTGAAGCCGCCATTCCCATTGCAATGGTTTGAACATCTGCTTTAATAAAGTTCATTGTATCATAAATAGCTAAACCAGCTGTGACACTTCCACCTGGTGAATTAACGTAAACAAAAATATCTTTCTCAGAATCTTGAGCATCCAAGAATAACAATTGAGCAATAACAGAGTTGGCTACATTGTCATCAATTTGACCACTCAACATAATAATACGATCTTTCAATAAACGTGAATAAATATCATAAGCACGTTCGCCTCTTGGCGATTGTTCGATTACTGTAGGTACTAAGTTCATAAATTGTTTTCCTCCTTAAAGTGGTGTTCTTTTTATTGTAACACAAACTTTATATAGTCTTACTAAATTGTATTTTACTCTTTTGGTCAACAAAGGTCAAATAAATTGACTGCTTTTTTTAAATAAAAAAAGCGATTAGAATTCGCCTCTAATCGTTCAATATCCTATTTCACAAAAGCACTTTAGCCATAGAAATAAAAAGAAAAAGTTGGAAGTTTTTTCTTTTAAAGTAAAGTCATCGGGAAACTATGTTCCGGGTATTTAATTATTTTGCGATAATCGTGCGGCGAACTTTCGAAAACTTTATTAAACCGACGATAAACCACCTTGTTAGATGTCTCCTGAGGGAATCGAACCCCCATCTCAAGAACCGGAATCTTACGTGATATCCATTACACTAAGGAGACTGTACAAATTCATCAACTACTATAGTTTAGCCGATAACGAATAAAAAAACAAGACTTTTTAGTAGAGCAAAAGATTAACGTGTACCTTTGTGGTATGATAAATACATATAAATAGTTTATATAAGGAGATCGTCACATGAAATTCGAACAAAATTTCACACCCCAACAAAATCAAGTTCAAAAGATGGCTATGACACAACAACTCCAACAATCTATTCAAATGCTACAGTACAATCAAGAAGATTTAGTATCTTTTTTAAATCAAAAAGCTTTGGGAAACCCTTTAATTGAAGTCACTGTGCCGTCAGAACAGTCAACGGTAAAGTCCTTATCTTCTCCTGTCGCCAAAACGAGCACTTATAATCGAGACGATGATGAAACAAATTATATGAATCAAATTCCTGATACTTATTTATCTTTATTTGAATATGTATCTGAACAAATTCATTTGACCATGCGCGATACTTATTTACGAGAGCTAGTCTTATGGCTTAGTGAGTATCTTGACACTAATGGCTATTTAACCGTTTCATTAGAAAATGCTGCACGCATAACCCATGCAGAACCTATCCAGCTTTTAGATGCTCTGACTCTGCTCCAACAATTAGAACCAGCAGGTGTAGGGGCCAGAAACCTGCAAGAATGTCTGATGCTTCAAACAGAACGAGATGAAACTGCACCAAATATGGCTTATCTCATTCTAGAAGAAGAATTTGATTTGTTTGCTAATCGAAAATGGAAAGAAATCACTCGGAAGATAGATATCTCATTAAATGAATTACAACTTATTTCAGATTTTGTCCAAAACTTAACTCCTTATCCCGGTGCTCTGTTTAATGGAGAAATCGAACAGTTTCTCAAACCTGATTTGTTTATTGAAATACAGTCTGAAAAACTGAATGTTATTTCTGTTAAATCAGGGTTGCCCGTTATTTCGTTCCAAAAAGACTACTATGAAGATATGCTCCAAGTAAAAGATAAAGATGTTACAACATTTATAAAAGAAAAGCGTGCTGAGTACGAGTGGCTCAAACGCAGTCTTATCCAACGCGGAGACACCATTTTAAGAGTCGGAACGGCAATTGTAGAAAAGCAAAAAGATTTTTTCCTTCTGCCGGAACATCCTGTACAGCCGTTGACTTTAAAAGAAATCGCCACGGAACTGGACATTCACGAATCAACAGTCAGCCGATCAGTCAATGGAAAATATTTAGAAACTTCTTTCGGTATATTTGAATTAAAGCATTTCTTTACAAATGCCTTACCTTTTAAAAAAGGAGAATCTTCGCTGACGGAAGCGTCAACGAGTGTTTCTTCCGAACAAGTTAAACAACAACTTGCTCAATTAATAGAAGCAGAAGATAAACAAAAACCTTTATCTGACCAAAAAATTGTTGATATTCTTACAACAGACGGTCTTGAAATTTCTCGCAGGACAGTAGCCAAATACCGTGAAGCACTTTCGATTCCCGCCTCTTCAAAACGGAAACGTTTTGAAGCTTAATAAAAAATACCAGATAAAACTTTTTCAGTTTTATCTG
>NZ_DAMDAK010000105.1:0-7377 GCF_032094055.1 Carnobacterium sp. | reverse complement strand
AGAAATGATTTATGGTGACAAGGCTGAATATGATGAAGTCGGCCGACTAAGACCGGATAGCTGGGAACTTGACAGCGACACTCAAGCCAAAACAAAGGAACTTATTTTAAAACTAAATGAAGAAAACTTTAATTCTGACATGACAGCTTATGACACTTTTTACAAAGAGTTCTCAAATTTAAGCGGCTTCCTGGTTGATAACTATGTTGAACAAGAAGTTACTCTAGAAGAATTAAAAGCATTAACATATTAATTTTTTAGTATAAATTTTTCAAAAAGAGGGTGTTTATTAGGGAATTTACAAATCCATAATAAACACCCTCTTTTTTTGTTATATATAGGGCTCATAAGCGTCCTCAATTATTTTAGAAAGCTGCGCCTTTACCTCTAAACTCGTAAAAGCCCCTGCTAAGCCATTTAAATTCAGTAGCTTCATCGTTGAGTAGCTGATTCCAAATTGTTCCGCCAAAAGCAAGTATTCTCTAGTTAGTGTTGTATCAGACACCGTACGATTATCGGTATTGATACAGCAGTTCATTCCCTTTTTCAAAAAATCGAGTAAAGGATAGTCTGCCCAATCGTCAACCGCATTCGTTTGGATATTGCTGGTCGGACACATTTCAATAACCGTTCCTTTTTCCAAACAAAGCGTTTGTGCCGCTTCATCTTTTCGGATAGCGATCCCATGTCCAATACGTTTTGCTCCTAATTGTATCGCTTGAACAATATTGTGAACACAGCCGCATTCACCAGCATGCAGGGTAACTTGTAATCCCTTTTCTTGCGCGAAAGCAGTCAGGGGTTCAATATGGTCATTCGCCAAATCAGGTTCTGGACCGGCCATATCAAAACCAACCATTAAGTCTTCTTTCGTATTCATTACTTCAGACAGCATGACAAGATTGTCTTCATTGGAATGCTGACGCATGCCGCAAACCAATAAATTCACTATAATGTTGTGTTGTTCCATAGCACGACGAATTCCTTCACTGACTGCTGCGATGACTTCTGATACTGTTAAACCGGCTTCAGTATGTAAGAGCGGGGCAAAACGCAACTCTATATAGCGAACATTTTCCAAAGACGCTGCTTTAGCAGTCGCATAAGCTGATTCTTCTAGCTGTTCATAGGTTTGCATCAGTTGATGAATGATATCAAAGCTCTTTAAGTAATCGACCAAGTTGCTGCATTTTGTTGGCGCAACGACTTGATCAAGTAAAGCCATATTAAATGGCTGTTTTTCTGCCAATTTTTTTAACGTTTCTAAAGGGACAGAGCCATCTAAATGGCAGTGTAAGTCCACTTTAGGCAGTTGATAAACGGTATTTATCTGCAAGTCGCTCACATCCCTTCTCAAAATAGTTTATAGTGTAATGAAGTAGTTCGACTACGACGAATTTTTTCCTAACTCTTGAATTTTATTACTAGCATGTATCTAGAGATAAGTAGATAACACAAACGCATGCTAATCTGTTTTATGTTACAGGAGAATGAAAAGCAAAAGTAGGTCAAATACCTAAATTTGATCAAGAATTTAATAGTTCTAAATATAGCAGAAGTCTTTATATTTAACAATCTAAAGCAGAAACACTTTTATTATCTTATCTGTGCTAGTTGTTTTTTATTCTCTTTTAAGATAGAAAACCTCATTTATTTATAATACGGTTCGCCGCAGTATATCTAAATGAGGTTTTAGTTCTATCTATGAAGCGTAAAATTTTAAGGCAGGTTTTTTTAAACTACTTCTCAAGCGGTTGATACTCCACTGCTAGGCCTTTTTGCACGCCAGGTCGTTCTGCAATGCGCTGAGACCATTCCAAGAGATGGGAATATTCATCCAGATTTAAAAATTCATACGATCCTTCATATAATTTTCCTAAAGCTAAACGACCATACCAAGACCAGATGGCAATATCTGCGATGGTATAGGTATCACCAGCTATATAAGGACGCTGTGCTAAGGTTTTATCGAGTAAATCTAATTGTCGTTTCGTTTCCATCGTGAAGCGATCAATCGGGTATTTCATAGGTTCTGGAGCATAAGCGAAAAAGTGGCCAAATCCTCCACCAACATAAGGACCTGCTCCAATTTGCCAGAATAACCAATTAAGGGTTTCAGTCCGACCATGAATATCTTTCGGAATCAGTTGATCAAATTTCTCCGCTAAGTAAAGAAGAATGGAACCTGATTCAAACATTTTCACGCGAGGACTTTGGCTTTGGTCAACCAAGGCAGGAATTTTAGAGTTAGGATTAATCTCGACGAAATCCGAACCAAATTGGTCGCCTTCTCCAATATTAATAGTGTACAAATCATAATCTGCGCCTTCTACACCTAATTCTTTTAGCTCTTCAAACATAATCGTGACTTTGATGCCATTCGGGGTCCCCAATGAATAGAGTTGGAACGGAGCCTCTCCGACTGGTAATGTTTGTTCGAATCGGCTGCCAGCTGTTGGCCGATTGCCACCTTTGTTAGAATTCTCTTCTTCCCATTGCCACACTTTTGGTAATTCATATGTTGTCATCATACCACTCCTCATACTATTTATTTGTACTTCCATCATACTACTCCTGCACCAATATGCCCAAGTTTTAGCTTATTTATGATACGGTTCTCTCAACTCCTTAAGCTGTGCTTTTTACCTATTGATCTATTAGAAAGCAATATAGAAGATAACATGGGCGTGCCTATATGACCTATTCATGCTAGAATAAAAATAAGAAACTATTGGAGGATGATATTATTATGAAGCAAGAACTCGTTGAGATTTGCCTGCGTGTCAGAAATATTGAGGCTACTTTAGACTTTTATACTAATCTATTCGATTTTGAAGTTGCCAGCCGCAGAGAATTCCCTGAAAATAAATTTGATTTAGTTTACCTGAATTCTCCCGGTTCGTCTGTTCAAATTGAACTCACTTACAATTACGATGCCGAGCCATATAATGTAGGAAATGGCTTCAGTCATTTAGGTGTGACTGTCAGTGACTTAGAAAAAATGCATGAAATTTGTAAGGCTTCTGCTTACGAAACAGGTGAGTTAAGAGGACTTTCAGGCGGCACGCCCACCTATTTCTTTGTAACAGACCCTGATGGCTATCGGATTGAAGTAAAGCGCGCAAAATAATTTTTTCGACTATTTTAAATGTAAGCATATTGGTTGCTGCCAATATGCTTACATTTTTTAATTCCTTCTTATCATTTCTCAAAATCATTTGTAAATTCATTACTTTCTAAAAATATCATTTACTTATGATACGGTTCTCCGTATCGTTTGTCTCTGCGGTTTTTAATCAACGTAGAGTTGTTTCACATATCTTTTTGATCAACAGTATATATTCCTTATCATACTACATAGATTCACTCACGTAATAGACCTTTTTACTGATTATCAATAGTATTAATTATTGAAACCATTATCAACATAGCATTTTCATCAAAATAGAATGTTTCTTTTGAATAGAACGATCCCCCTACATCTTCGCCCAAACTAATTGAATCAGGAGAAAAGAAGTAATCTCCATCCTTGTACGGTTGAAAGTACTCTCTTAATATTTTAGTGGTATTCTTATCAATTGAAAGACAAAATTCTTTAGTGACTATACTAAACAAGTCTAAAATGTTTTTCTCCCATTCAGGTAAATAGTTTAATACATTAATTTCCTCTAGCTCTACACTGCTAATATATTTATCGTTTTTATAGTTCTTTCCTTTATTTTTTTCAAGATGATTCTTTTTAATTATCAACTCACATGTTATTTCACCGCTAACAATATCAATTTCTTTTGAGAAATTAGTTATTGGTAATGAAAAATGTTGCCCAAAATCTCTCAATACTTTCAAGAATTGACTCTCGTCCTTTTTTTCATATTCTTTTATTATCGTTTCTATATTCTCATTCTTAATTTGGGCACCAAAAGATTTCATATTGTCGACTAACTGTCTAGTAAATAAAATGTATTTATATATAAGATATTTATATTCAGCATATAGTATATTTAAAGTAATTTTATCATCGTACTTAGCACCTTCATTAAATGTATTAAGCTCCTCTAAAGACTTCATTACATTGAAGCAACAATCATAAATATTTGCATACTTTTGGAAATCTTCATTAAAATCTTTCAATAATTCATATTCTTCTTCAGTTATTTTCTGAGTAACTAACTTCTTCCTTAAGTTGTTTAACGTATACAAGGTTTCCCTCCTTAAAACATGTTGTATTTTTTCACTTTCAAGGTAGCTTTTAAATATACTGTCATTCTCGTAAAAACCTCATTTACTTATGGTACGGTTCATTTTTCATGATCCGGAAGCTGCGGTAAATTTGTTCGATCAGCACTAAACGCATCAATTGATGCGGCAACGTCATTTTCCCAAAAGAGATTTGGGTATTGCTGCGTTTCATCACTGCCTTGCTTAATCCTAGAGAGCCTCCGATAACAAAAACTAAATTGCTTTTTCCTTGCGTGCCCAATTGTTCAATTTCTTTGGAAAATGCTTCGGAAGTCCGTTGTTTTCCTTCAATTGCTAAAGCAAATACATAAGCCTGATCTGAAATTTTGGCTAATATTCGCTCGCCTTCTTTTTCTTTAACTTGTATCATTTCTGCTTGGCTTAATTTTTCTGGAGCTTTTTCATCTGGAACTTCGATTAATTCAATTTTGCAATAACTTCCTAGTCGTTTTGCATACTCCGCAATTCCCATTTTCAAGTATTTTTCTTTTAATTTCCCCACCGTGATAATTTTGATATTCACAGTTATCCCCCTTCATTCACTACTTATCCACAAAAGTTATCCACATGTCCACAACTCAAACACTTCATATGGTAGACGAATATCCGTTCTCTACCATATATATAGCTGGCTCTTGGCAATAAGCACATTTTACTGTACCATTATCCACAGGGTTAACAGGCTTTAAAATTGGCAATTCAAAACCGCTGTAAACAGCGTCATCTAAAGCTTCTTCCACATCTTTTTGACAGGCATATATTTGTTCCATCCACAATCTCCTCCTTGTTTTGTGGATAACTTTTCAACTCCACAAGTTCTTTCGTTTCTCATTTTACAGCAGTTATACACAATGTTCAAAACTATTTTATTTTTCTTATCCACAGAAGCTCGATTTTCTCTAAAAACGAGATAAAAAAATCCCCTTATTTCGTTCAGTCTATTACTGAATGAGTAAGGAGATTTTCTATAAATAGCATTTTAAAAAATGAAATAGTTTGCTTTTTTTTAGGACATGGTTTCTGAAGTTGTCATGGTAATGTTTGTTTTTTCAAGTTTGCCATTCCGGTAGTATTCTACTTCTACTTCTTTACCTAGTTCTGATTTATAGATTTCTTTACGTAAAGAGATGGTATCAATAACTTCTTCGCCATTAAATTTAACAATGACATCGTATTTTTCTAATCCGCCTTTTTCTGCAGCTGAATCTGGTTGAACTTGTCCAACAACAACTCCAGCTGTTACGTCTTTCGGTAATTTCAGTACGCTTTCTTGCTGTTGTTCAGAAATTTGCGAAATATCTAGTAAACTGATGCCTAGGACTGGGCGAATCACTTTTCCATCTGTTTCTAATTGATTAATAATATTCACTACATCATTACTTGGAATAGCAAATCCCATTCCTTCAACTGTATCAGTAGAAATTTTCATTGAGTTAATCCCAATGACTTGGCCGGCAATGTTGATCAATGCGCCTCCAGAGTTACCAGGGTTGATCGCTGCATCTGTTTGTAAAGCTGTCATGGTCCAGTCTACTACACCGTCGCCATTAACATCTGTATCTACGTTTCTATTTTTTGCAGAAATGATTCCTTGTGTAACGGAAGAAGCAAAGTTCGTACCTAGCGGAGATCCAATGGCAATCGCTGGTTCGCCCACTGTTAAACTATCTGAATCACCGAAAGTGGCTGCTTTAGTCACTTTATCAGCCGGAATAGATAACACTGCTAAATCTGTCCATACATCTGAACCAATTACTTCAGCTTTCACTTTTGTACCATCTTTTAATAAAACTTCTACAGCATCTGATTCATTGATAACGTGATGGTTTGTAACCACATAAGCAGTTTTTCCATCAATTTTGTAGATGACGCCGCTGCCTTCTCCAGCTGTTTGCAAAGTAGAGTCATCGGACGAATCAGACGAGTCTATTGTATCTGAGCCAAATACCCCGCCGAATCCTTCTAAATTTTGTTTTTGCATGTTGATTACGGAAACAACTGAATCTTCGACTTTAGCTACCGCATCGGTTACGTCAGAAGTTACATTGACACTAACATCTGTGGTGGTAACTTTTCCTTTATCGTCAACCACTCCCGATTGATTGCTTGTTGCAGGCATATTCAACTCGTCATTTGCATAAAGATACCCGCCGCCCAACACTGCAATAACTAAACCACCGATAATTCCACCCAGAATACCGCTTTTCAATGTTCCGCGTTTTCTTGGTTTTTCCTCTGAATTTTTACCCATTTTTTACACCTCTCACCTTAATTTATAGGTTGATCGTAACACCTTTTCGTGAATTTTTTATGAAAAAGGTTAGACAACTTTTAGCTAAATAAGTTTTTTTATTTAAAAATCTCTTTAATTTTATTTTACCTTTATTTTCGTAAGATAACCATCAAAGCGCCTTTGAATATCGTTTTCAATTATTTAGTTACAAAAAAAGCGGGATAAGTCCGCTCTGGCCTCCGTAAAAATAGAAAACACGACTTGGGAGGCAACGCTCCTTTCATCGCCTTGTACTGGTACTCTACGAGATGAATCTCTTAAAGTACCAGCAGATGAGCATACTGCATAATTGCTAAGAAACATCCCAGCTTTAACTGGTTACGGCGAATAGTATAAAGCTCGCGTAGTGAGACTTTAGACCCTTTGATAAAAGCTTTTTTCTTGATTTTTTATTCTTTTATTATCTAGAGCGTTTCTACTTAACATTTCTACCCTATTTCCTGCTTCTTTTGTTCGCTAGACCGACTCTATCGGACACTTCTTCCTTGTTTCCTACTGCTTTTGTTCGCTAGACCAGTTCTACCGGTCACTTCTTCCTTGTTTCCTGCTTCTTTTGTTCACTAGACCAGCTCTATCGGTCACTTCTTCCTTGTTTCCTGCTTCTTTTGTTCGCTAGGCCCGCTCTATCGGACACTTCTTCCTTGTTTCCTGCTTCTTTTGTTTGCTAGTCCGGCTCTATCGGACACTTCTTCCTTGTCTCCTACTTCTTTTGTTTGCTAGACCGGCTCTACCTGACACTTTTTCCTTGTTTTCTACTTCTTTTGTTTGCTAGACCAGTTCTACCGGATACTTCTTCCTTGTTTCCTACTTCTTTTGTTCGCTAGACCGACTCTATTTGGCCTTTT
>NZ_DAMDAK010000104.1:6551-7606 GCF_032094055.1 Carnobacterium sp. | reverse complement strand
TAATGGCATACGAAGTTTCAAGAGATATGCCTTTACAAGATGTTGAAATCGAAACGCCTTTAATTAAAACAACACAGAAACAATTAGCAGGTAAAAAAGTTGCGATTATTCCAATTTTAAGAGCCGGTTTAGGTATGGTCGACGGAACTTTAGATTTGATTCCTGCAGCAAAAGTTGGGCACGTAGGGATGTACCGTGATCACGAAACACTGGAAGCAGTTGAATATTTTGTTAAATTGCCGTCAGATATTAAAGACCGTCAATTACTAGTAGTTGATCCAATGTTAGCAACAGGAGGTTCAGCTATTGCTGCAATTGATGCATTAAAAAAACGTGGTGCAAGTTCAATCAAATTTGTTTGTATCGTAGCTGCTCCAGAAGGTGTAAAGGCTTTAGAAGAAGCACACCCGGATGTTGATATTTACACTGCAGCTTTAGATGAAAAATTAGATGAAAATGGGTATATTTTACCAGGTTTAGGCGATGCTGGTGACCGTTTATTCGGAACACTTTAAAATAAGAAAATCTCAAAAAAGAAAAAATTCTTTTTTGAGATTTTTTTATTTTTTATATTGAAAACAGAATTTAAGTAAAAAAACTGCGGTTTAATAAGGAATATAAAAAGTGGCGAACTCAAAGAAATCATTCTCGAAATAGCAGGATAAAAAAGATAAAAAAACACGCCCATGAAACTTTCATGAAAATAGAAAATTTTTTCACAATGTTTTGTATTTTGATCTAAATGGTGGTAAGATAACATTTGTCAACAAGGCTGCAAGAAAAAACCAAACTCTTTTCATTTTCCTATTTAAAGGTTTTAAAAGGTACTGATCGGAGGGGCTTTATATAGGAAAGAAAATAAGAAGTATGGTAAAATTAGTTTTAAGCTTGAAAAATGTATAAGAAAATTACATACACCCTTTGATGGCTTACGAAGCTTTGTTGAAGCATGGAAACAGTTTAATTATGGAAAAGAGGTGAACGTTGTGGAACATGAATCTCCAATACTGCATTTATTTGGTTTAAGTTTTAATGTAACCAATCTAGTTACAACC
>NZ_DAMDAK010000104.1:5114-6541 GCF_032094055.1 Carnobacterium sp. | reverse complement strand
CAGCATGCGTTATTGTTTTTTTAGTCGCTTTTATTTGTACGAGAAACATGCAGCTTAAACCAACCGGTAAGCAAAATTTTATTGAATGGGTAGTCGATTTTGTTCGAAATATTATTTCTAGTTCAATGTCGAAAGAACAAGGAGATAAATTTGGCCTTCTAGGATTTACTTTGATTATGTTTGTATTTGTTTCAAATATGATGGGGTTACCTTTGGTACTAAATCTTAACGGGCAACAGCTTTGGAAGAGTCCAACAGCTGATCCAATCGTCACCTTGTCTTTAGCGTTTATGATTATTGTTCTTTCCAACTACTTTGGCGTAAGAGAACAAGGTTTTAAAGAATATTTCATGAATAGTTTCGTAAGACCAGTACCTTTCTTATTGCCGATCAAGTTATTTGAAGAGTTTACAAACACTCTGACACTAGCTTTGCGGCTCTATGGAAATATTTATGCAGGTGAAATCTTATTAGGTTTAATTGCAACATTAGCACAAAGTTTTGGTGTCTTTACTTGGATTGTAGGAGTTCCGTTAGAGATGGTATGGCAAGGTTTTTCTATCTTCATTGGAAGTATTCAAGCCTTTGTCTTTACAACTTTGACAATGGTTTATATTTCACACAAAGTCGAACACGAAGCACAGTAAGAATAATAAGAAAAAATGATTTGAAAATTAGGAGGAAATTATTATGGGTTTAATTGGAGCAGCAATCGCAATCGCAGGTGCAGCGATCGGAGCCGCATTTGGTTCAAGTAGAGTTATTTCAAAAACAATCGAATCTATTGCTCGTCAACCAGAAATGAAAGGTCAACTTCAAACGTTAATGTATATCGGTGTTGGTCTAGTAGAGGCTATTCCAATCATGGCAGTTGTTATCGCATTTATTCTTGTATTTAGTTAATAAGGCGAAATAAGTTACCGGCTGACATCAATCAAATGAATTTTAGGTAAGGGTGGAGCTGGCAAGGGGATCTCTACCTTTTTCGCAGATAGTCAAACTGAATACGAGAAGGAAGTGAAAATTAATGTTCAAACAGTTAGTTTTAGGAGCAACAACTGCAGGGGATACAATTGTTGTACTAGTATCGTTTTTACTCTTGATGGTTTTATTAAAGAAATTTGCATGGAAACCGTTGATGAATATTATGGAACAACGGGAACAAAACATTGCAAGTAACATAGAAAATGCTGAAATTGCCAAAAACGAAGCTGAACGCCTAGCTGCAGAACGTCAAGAAAAATTAGATAAGACACGGGCAGAAGCAGCCACAGTGTTAAACAAAGCTAGAGAATCTGCTGAAAGCGCAGAAAAAGACTTATTGGCCGCAGCCAGAGCAGAAGCCTCTCGATTAAAAATGGATGCAAAAAAAGAAATTGAAAATGAACGGCAAATGGCGTTAGCCAGTGTACGTAATGATGTTAGCG
>NZ_DAMDAK010000104.1:0-5051 GCF_032094055.1 Carnobacterium sp. | reverse complement strand
AAGAATTAACAACTGAAGGTCACGCTGAATTGATCAATGAATACATTGAAAGGCTGGCGGATGTAGATGAGACTAAATAGAGATATGGATTCCGGCCAATTAGCCAAAGCTTTTTATTACGATTCAATTGAAAAAGGAACAGAAGATGTTGTTTTCGACAATCTAATGGACGTTCGCCAGATTTATTCTGGCAACCCTAATATAAGTGATTTTTTTAACAATCGAGACGTTGCACAAGTTGACAAAGAAAAAATTTTAACAGATTTGACTAAAGATTTTACACCAGATGTAAAAGGCTTTGTTCAGACGATTTATGATTTTCGGCGAATGGGAGATATGTTAACCATTATTCACGAGTACGAATTGTTATATGACCATGAAAATCGTACAGTCGTAGCGAAAGTTACAACAGCTGTTCCTTTAGAAAAAGAGCAGGAAGAACGAATCAAAGAAGTATTTTCTAAAAAATTTAATGCAAAAAAAATTTTATTGAATAAGGTAAAAGATGAAAAGATTTTAGGCGGAGTGGTCATCGAAATTGAAAACAAAATTTTTGATGGCAGCATTCGTTCAAATATAGAAAATCTAAAGAAACAATTAATTAAATAATGAAGGAAAGAAATAGCTGAAGAGGTGAAAATTTATGGGGTTAAAAGCTGAAGAAATCAGTTCGCTCATTAAGCAACAAATTGAAGGTTTTCGTAATGAGTTGGTTGTTGACGAAGTTGGAACAGTCAGTTATGTCGGAGATGGTATTGCTCGAGCTTACGGATTAGAGAATGCGATGTCCGGAGAACTACTTGAATTTTCTAATGGCGTTTTTGGAATGGCTCAGAACTTAGAAACAAATGATGTTGGGATCATTATCCTAGGTCAATTTGAAGGAATCGTTGAAGGGGATACCGTTAAACGAACTGGGCGGATTATGGAAGTACCAGTAGGAGAGGCAATGATTGGACGGGTAGTAAACTCGTTAGGCCAACCAGTTGATGGATTGGGCGAAATTAATACGACAAAAATGCGTCCTGTTGAAAATGCTGCTCCTGGTGTAATGGAACGTCAATCTGTTTATGAACCTCTACAAACAGGTATTAAAGCAATCGATGCTCTTGTGCCAATTGGACGTGGACAACGTGAATTGGTGATTGGAGACCGAAAAACTGGTAAGACCAGTTTGGCCATCGATGCGATCATTAATCAAAAAGGTAAAGATACAATTTGTATTTACGTAGCAATCGGCCAAAAAGAATCAACTGTCCGTGCACAAGCTGAGACACTGAAACGATACGGTGCTATGGAATATACAACAATCGTGACGGCAAGTGCTTCACAGCCAGCACCGTTGTTGTATCTTGCTCCTTATTCAGGCTTAGCCATGGCTGAAGAATTTATGTACAACGGCAAGCACGTTTTAATCGTTTTTGACGATTTAACTAAACAAGCGGCAGCTTACCGTGAACTGTCTTTGCTGCTACGTCGTCCACCAGGTCGTGAAGCTTATCCGGGGGATGTATTTTACTTGCATTCACGGATGCTAGAAAGAGCTGCCAAGTTAAATAAAGAATTAGGCGGCGGTTCAATTACAGCTCTTCCATTTGTTGAAACACAAGCTGGAGATATTTCTGCTTATATTCCGACAAACGTGATTTCCATTACAGATGGGCAGATTTTCTTAGAAAGTGATCTATTCTATTCTGGTATCAGACCCGCTATTGCAGCCGGTTTGTCGGTTTCACGTGTAGGGGGAGCAGCTCAAATAAAAGCAATGAAAAAAGTTTCGGGCACGCTTCGGTTAGATTTAGCCAGTTTCCGTGAATTAGAAGCATTTACTCAATTTGGATCTGATTTAGATGCCGCTACACAAGCTAAATTGAATCGTGGGCACCGGACTGTTGAAGTCTTAAAACAAGGGTTGCATGAAGTCATCAGTGTCGAAAAACAAGTACTGATTTTCTACGCTTTAACTCATGGGTTCCTTGACACGATTCGTGTCAGCGAGTTAGGAAGATTTGAAAGAGAATTTTATGATTATGTTGATAACCAACACCAAGAAATAATAGATGAGATCCATGAAACAAAAGATTTGCCGGAAAGTGACAAATTAGATGCTATTATCTCTGATTTTGCGGACAACTTTTTCACAAATGCCATCGATACTGATAATTCAAGTTACATTACAGATACAATGTAAAGGCGGTGAGTAAAAATGGCAGAGTCTTTAAATGACATTACCAAAAAAATTTCATCAACTAAAAAAACAAGTCAAATCACAAATGCTATGCAGATGGTGTCAGGAGCCAAATTATCTAAGGCTGAACAAACAGCCAGCGGCTTTCAGATATACGCTAAGAAAGTGAGAGAGATTGTTACCCATTTAGCGCATACTCAATTAGCGATAATTGAAGATAGTCATTTAATTGGCACCAATTCACCTTCGAATATCGATTTTCACGACATGCTGATCGAACGACCAGTTAAAAAAACAGGTTATATCGTAATCAGCTCTGATAAAGGTTTGGCTGGCGGCTATAATAGCTCGATTATTAAAGCAACCATAGATATGATCCAAAAAGACCATTCTTCGCCAGATGAATATATCTTCATGGCTGTCGGCAGTACGGCAGGGGATTTCTTTAAATCAAGAGGAATGAATGTAGCTTATGAATTAAATGACATTAGCGACCAGCCGACATTTGATGAAGTTCGAGGCATTGCTCGGACAGCAACAGAAATGTATAAAAATGAAGTATTTGATGAGTTGTATGTTTGTTACAACCACCACATCAACACCATCTCTTTTGAGTACCGTGCTGACAAAATGTTGCCATTAAATAATCTGGATCCCACAGAAACTGTGGAATATGAAAGTGATTATTTATATGAGCCTTCAAAGGAAGAAATTCTGGATATTTTGTTGCCTCAGTATGCTGAAAGTTTGATTTATGGTGCTATTTTAGATGCAAAAGCTGCTGAACATGCAGCTCGTATGACGGCGATGAAAGGTGCAACAGATAATGCAAATGACATTATTGATGACTTAACCGTGCATTACAATCGGGCTCGTCAAGCTGCGATAACAGAAGAAATTACTGAAATCATAGGCGGAGCTTCTGCATTAGGATAGAGTAATGAATGGAGGGAAAATGAATGAGAAGTGGTCAAATCGTTCAAGTTATTGGACCGGTTGTTGATGTGGAATTTCCTGTAAATGAAGAAATACCCGAAATCAATCATGCTCTTGTAGTAAAAAAAGAAACAACCGAAGACAAAGAACACGATGCAAGAAAAGAAAACACAATTGTTTTAGAAGTAGCTTTGCAATTAGGAAATGGTGTTTTAAGAACGATCGCCATGGAATCAACAGATGGATTGCAACGCGGAATGAAAGTAATGGATACGGGCAAACCGATTTCGGTTCCTGTCGGAGAAGAAACACTTGGCCGCATGTTTAACGTTTTAGGCGATACAATTGATTTAAAAGAACCTTTTGGGGAAGATGTTCGTCGTGATCCAATTCACCGATTCGCTCCTGCTTTCGATGAATTGAGTAGCAATACCTCTATTCTTGAAACAGGCATCAAAGTTATCGATTTATTAGCTCCTTATTTAAAAGGCGGAAAAATCGGGCTATTTGGTGGAGCGGGTGTAGGTAAAACGGTGTTGATTCAAGAACTGATTCATAACATTGCTGAAGAACACGGCGGCATTTCAGTTTTTGCCGGTGTTGGTGAACGAACACGTGAAGGGAACGACTTGTATTTTGAAATGCAAGAATCAGGCGTAATTGAAAGAACAGCTATGGTCTTTGGTCAAATGAATGAGCCGCCGGGTGCACGGATGCGTGTAGCTTTGACAGGCTTAACAATTGCTGAATATTTCCGTGACGAAGCAGGACAAGACGTACTGCTTTTCATCGACAATATTTTCCGGTTCACACAAGCAGGTTCAGAAGTATCGGCTTTACTTGGCCGGATGCCGTCTGCAGTTGGATACCAGCCTACCTTGGCAACTGAAATGGGACAGCTGCAAGAACGCATCACTTCTACTACTAAGGGATCCATTACATCGATTCAAGCCATCTATGTTCCGGCAGATGATTATACTGACCCGGCGCCAGCCACAGTCTTTGCCCATTTAGATGCAACAACGAACCTTGAACGTAAATTAACAGAACAAGGGATTTACCCAGCAGTAGACCCACTGGCTTCGACTTCAAGTGCTTTAGCACCTGAAATTGTTGGTGAAGAACATTACCAGACTGCCACAGAAGTTCAACGACTCTTGCAACGGTACCGTGAATTACAAGATATTATTGCTATCCTTGGGATGGATGAATTATCCGATAGTGAAAAAATCATTGTTTCGCGTGCTCGCCGTATTCAATTCTTCTTATCTCAAAACTTCCATGTAGCTGAAGCATTTACTGGAATCCCGGGCTCATATGTTCCGATTGCAGAAACGATTCGCGGATTTAGAGGAATATTAGAAGGACGTTACGATGATTTACCAGAAGATGCTTTCCGGAATGTTGGGCGTATTGAAGAAGTAGTCGAAAAAGCTGAGGCAGCTGGGTACTAATAAAGGAGGCAACCCAAATGGCGGAATTACAAGTACAAATTGTGACTCCAGCGGGTATTGTCTATAACCATCGGGCAAGCAGAGTAATTGTGCGTTCCACCGATGGAGAGCTAGGCATTCTTCCTGGTCATACACCTATTATTGTGCCATTGACCATTAATGGCGTCCGTATCGAACGGATCTCTACTAATGCTGAAGACTTGATTGCTGTAAATGGCGGAATAATGGAAATGCGTGATAATGTTTGTTCCATTATTGCTGATAGTGCGGAAAGAGCACGTGATATAGATATAGAACGTGCTTTTGCAGCCAAACAGCGAGCAGAAGAACAACTTCGCAAAGCGGATTCTGTTCACAATCAAAAACAACAAAAACGGGCAGAAATCTCTTTACGTAAAGCAATTAATCGTATTTCTGTTTCCAAGCACAATCAGTAACAGATAGGAATAGTAGGAATAGATGGAAAAAACTCC
>NZ_DAMDAK010000103.1:5824-7719 GCF_032094055.1 Carnobacterium sp. | reverse complement strand
TGTTCGTGGAAATGTTATGGAAAATGGGATGCCACGTTTTTTTAAACGATTGTCTGAAGGGGTTTTTGATGAAGAAAGTTTGCTATCAGAAACGAAAAACCTATATGAATTTATACATGAAGCAGCTGAAAAATATGAGTTTGATGTGAATAATGTAGTGGCTTTAGGTTACTCAAACGGAGCCAATATCGCTGCTAGTTTATTGTATCATTATCAAGCTGTTTTTAAGGGAGCTTTGCTGCATCATCCCATGGTTCCTTTAAGAAATAAAGTACTTCCTGACTTATCTGGTATACCTATTTTTATCGGGGCAGGAGAAAATGATCCACTGTGTCCACCAGAAGAAAGTAAAGAATTGCAGCAAACCTTTGAAAAAGCGGGAGCACAAGCAACGATAGAATGGAACAATCATGGACACTCATTGACACAAAAAGAGATAATGGCAGCTGCTGAATGGTATTCCAAGCGCTTCAATTGAAAGAAGGAGCTTTTGGCTGAAAAGGATGGCAGATTTTTTCCACTTGTTTCGTAGATTTCATTTTGATGAAAAATATGTTATAATAGAGAAGTGAACGATAAAATATTCAGGTAACGTGCTTTAAGAATCAAAGAAATGAGGGAATTTATATGGGAAACAAAATAACCAAAGAAATTCAATCGTTAGTTGAGGTTGAGCTTCGAAAAGGAGCCAGCAAATCAAGAATTGCGACTCTTTTGGGCGTGCCGTATGATGAAGCAAATGAAATTATCGATGAAATAAAAGCTTCTTTCAGACCAGACTTGGGAGATCAAATTATTTTTTTATTTAGAGATGAAAAAATGGCTGGAACTATTGTAAAGTTGTTAAATAACAGTGCAGTTGTTGAAATCTATTGGGAAAAATCTTCTGAAAAAATGAAAGATATTATGGAATCTAAAACGATCGTTAACTTTAAAGATATCGTTGAATTTGTCCATAGTTAAGTTTAATCAAATAGAATAACCACCAAAAACATCCATTCTTTAAAAAGAGAAGGGATGTTTTTTTATTTTAAAAAATAGGTGTAAAAACTGAATAAACAGCTATTTAAGTGGACCTGTATTATTTTGTTTTATTTTCTGCTTGACAGTTTTTGATTTTAATAATATAGTTTGATAGTCAAATAGTTTGATGCTCAAAGTAATTTATTGGAGGCAAATATAAGAACGGAGGAGCTGATGTGGATAAAGCATTAGTACATGAAATCAATACTTATTTAATAACGATTTTTAATGAAATTATGATCATTGAAGAAGATGCACTTCAAGGCAGTACATTTAAAGATATTTCTATTAAAGAAATGCATACTATCGAAGCTATCGGAATGAATCGAGACCATACGACATCCGAAGTCGCTAAAAAGCTGGCTATTACTGCTGGAACATTAACCGTTTCTGTCAATAACTTAGTTAAAAAAGGGTATGTTGAAAGAATTCGCAGTGAAATGGATCGTAGGGTGGTTAAGCTAGGTCTTACCAAGAAAGGCCGACTTCTTTACCGATTACATGATAAGTTTCATCGAGATATGGTAAAAGAGACTATATCTGGGATGGAACAAGAAGAAGCTGAGATATTAATCAAAGGTCTAAGAAACCTTCATATTTTTTTAGACCAAATAAAAAATAATTTATAAGAACAGAGTTGAACTCGATGCAAGCAAAAATTATTGGTACCGGGAGCTATGTTCCTCAAAAAGTAGTTTCCAATGAAATGTTGGAAAGTTTAATGGACACCAGTGACGAATGGATCAAAACAAGAACTGGCATCGAAAGACGTCATCTAGCTGAAACGGAGAATACATCTGTTCTTTGCGGGAAGGCGGCTGAAGCGATTCTTGAAAAAACGGGTATCATCGCAGAAGAAATCGATTTGATCA
>NZ_DAMDAK010000103.1:3094-5794 GCF_032094055.1 Carnobacterium sp. | reverse complement strand
TATGTCGCCGGATTATCTGAGTCCTTCAACTGCTTGTTTAGTTCAAGATTATCTTGGAGCCAAGCAAGGAATGGCTTTTGATATAAGTGCAGCTTGCTCAGGATTTATTTACGCTTTGTCTGTAGCTGAAAAAATGCTGCAAAGTGGCGCTTTCCGTTATGCTCTTGTTTTAGGCGGAGAAGTTATGTCTAAGATTATTAATTGGGAAGACCGAAGTACAGCTGTTTTGTTCGGTGATGGTGCTGGCGGGGTTTTATTAGAACGAACAGAGACAGAAGGAAGTTTTCTAGGCGAAGACATTCATGCAGATGGAAGCCGAGGCTTAGCTTTAACAACTGGCTCATTATCCGTTCAAAATCCTTATAGCTCTCAAAAAGAGCCGGATGATGTATTTTTAAAGATGGAAGGCCGAGCAATTTTCGACTTTGCTATTCGAAGTGTGCCGCGAAGTATTCGTTCGGTTGTTGAAACTGCGGATCTTTCCTTAACGGATATCACGCGAATCATACCGCATCAAGCGAACTCGCGAATCATTCAAGCCATTGCGAAGAAATTAAAAATACCTTTTGAACAGTTTGCCTTAAATATTTCCAATTATGGAAATACTTCGGCAGCTAGTATTCCAATTTTATTAGATGAACTTGTTTCTTCTGGTGAATTGACTCTTGGTAAAGACGAAAAAATTATTTTAACTGGATTTGGTGGAGGACTCACTTGGGGTTCCATGTTAATCCAACTTTAATTAAGTAACAACAAGCTTGCTTAAGCTATAAAAAAATTAAGCACATACTAAAAAACAACTATAATGGAGGAAACAAAAATGACATTCGAAAAAATTCAAGAAATCATCGTGGACCAATTAGACAAAGAGGAAGAAGAAGTACAATTAGAAACAAACTTCCGTGAAGACTTAGAAGCAGACAGTTTAGACTTATTCCAAATCATTAACGATATTGAAGACGAATTTGATATTAAAATCGAATCAGAAGAAGGACTAACTACTGTTCAAGATATCGTAACGTTCGTAGATGCAGAGTTAGCTAAAAAATAAGAACAACCAATTAGAAAGAGGGAACCTGTATGCAGTCTCAATTAATCGAAAAACTTGGCATTAGATACCCCATTATTCAAGGTGCTATGTCATGGGTCGCTGATCCAAGTCTAGTAAGTGCGGTTTCAAATGCAGGAGGTTTAGGCATTCTTGCTTGTGGGCATGCGACAGGAGAAACTGTTCGTGAATTGATCATAGAAACAAAGAAACTAACCGATAAACCGTTTGGAATCAATGTACTGCTTCTTTCTCCACATGTAGATGAAGTGGTACAAGTTGTCTGTGAAGAAAAGATAAAAGTTGTCACAACAGGCGCGGGAAGTCCAGGAAGATATATGGAACAATTCAAAGCTGTTGGAACAGTGGTAATCCCAGTCGTAGCTTCAGTTGCTTTAGCACGAAGAATGCAAGCTGAAGGAGCAGATGCGATTATCTGTGAAGGAATGGAAGCCGGCGGACATATTGGCAAAACGACTACTATGAATTTGGTTCCACAAGTGGTAGATGCGGTTACAATTCCTGTTATTGCTGCTGGTGGAATTGCAGATGGGCGTGGTGTAGCCGCTGTTATGTCACTTGGCGCTGCTGCTGCTCAACTTGGGACTCGTTTTGTTGTTGCATACGAAAGTAATGCACATCGAAACTTTAAAGATTCTATTTTGAAAGCAAAAGATATCGACACCGTAGTAACAGGTATGATTACTGGACATCCCGTTCGCGTATTGCGTAACAAACTAACTCGTGAGTATTTAAAAGTTGAGAAAGAAATCACTAGTGATGAAAATCCTGATTTTTCTCGTTTAGAAGCTCTCGGAAAAGGCGCTTTGAAGCGGGCAGTAGTGGATGGAGACAAAAAAACCGGATCTTTTATGTCAGGACAAAGTGCCGGTTTAGTAAAAAAAGAACAAAGTTGCGAAGAAATCATTCATCAACTAATGGATGAATACAAAGAAGTAATCGAAAAACAAGCACGCGCTTTATCTTTATAAAAAGTAAATTGTTTGATCTATTTAAATACCAGAAAGCTGAAAGAAGTTCCTATTGGCTTCCAAGGATTTCTGGTTATTTTTTTGGAGTCGAAATTTCTGGTATTCCAGTAGTAGTAATTTTGAAGGATTTTATTAAAAAGCGAACTGAAGGAGTCATTATTAATGAAGATTGCTTTTGTATACAGTGGCCAAGGTGCTCAATATTCTGGGATGGGACAAGAACTTTACGATAACCACGAAATTGTCCGTACTCTATTTAATGAAGCAAGTGCAGCTTTAAATATAGATGTTGCAGCACTTTGTTTTGAAGAAAATGAATTGCTTAATCAAACAACTTATACGCAGCCAGCTATTTTGACACTCAGTACAGCAATTGATGCCTTACTGAAAGAAAAGGGAATTGAACCCGAAGTTGTAGCTGGTTTAAGTTTAGGCGAATATAGTGCTTTTGTGAAGGCTGGAGTACTAGATTTCACTGAAGCGGTCCAACTAGTGAAGAAACGCGGTCAGTACATGACGGAAGCTGTCCCATTAGGCGAAGGGGCGATGAGCGCTGTTTTAGGATTAGATCGCGAAACCATTATGGAAGCTTGCCAAGAAGCAAGTAATCTAGGAATGGTTTCTCCTGCTAATTACAATATGCCTGGACAAATAGCGATT
>NZ_DAMDAK010000103.1:0-3084 GCF_032094055.1 Carnobacterium sp. | reverse complement strand
GGTCTTAAAGAAGCGGTTGACAAGGCAGGAGAAATTCTGCTGGAAAAAGGTGCTAAACGTGTGGTTCCGCTTCAAGTAAGTGGTCCTTTTCATACAGCGTTACTCCAACCCGCAGCTGAACAACTAGCAGAAGCTTTAAAAGAAGTGACGGTTAATGATCCCGATTTGCCTGTCATTAGTAATACAACTACTAAAGTGTTTACGACGAAAGAAGAAATTCTTGATACGATGGTTAAACAAGTAATGTCACCTGTTTATTGGGAAGATGGTGTTAGAGCCATGATCGATTTAGGGGTAGATACCTTTATCGAAGTTGGCCCAGGGAAAACGTTGAGCAGTTTTATTAAAAAAATTGATAAATCTGTCCTTACTTTAAATGTGGAAAATAATAAAACATTAGAAAAAACGTTAACTAAATTAGCAGCGTTGAAGTCAGATGGTCACATATAAAAATTGTTTTTCATTAAAAAAAAAGGAATGAGTTCATGACGTTAGAAAACAAAACGGTTATCGTTACAGGTAGTTCAAGAGGAATAGGGAAAGCCATTGCCGTAGCATTTGCAAAAACTGGAGCAAACATTGTCCTAAACGGTCGAAAACCCATTCCGACAGATGTAATTGAGGAAATCCAAGCCTATGGTGCTAAAGTACATACCATACTTGGTGATATGAGTGATTTTGAAAGTGCCAAACGATTGATTGAAGAAACCAAAGAGGTATTTGGCAGTGTGGATGTGTTAGTGAACAATGCCGGTATAACGAATGATATGCTTTTGATGCGGATGTCTGAAGAGGATTTTGATCAAACAATTGCAGTCAATTTAAAAGGAACATTCAATACCATCCGTCATGCTACAAAAGTCATGTTGAAACAAAGAAGCGGTACGATCATTAACATGTCAAGCGTTGTGGGATTGGTTGGAAATGTGGGCCAAGCTAACTATGCAGCCAGTAAAGCCGGTGTAATTGGTTTAACGAAATCAGCTGCTCGTGAATTAGCAGCTAGAGGAATCACAGTAAATGCGATTGCTCCAGGTTTTATTGAAACAGAAATGACAGATGTCTTATCAGAAAAAATGAAAGAACAAGCTGTGGGACAGATTCCGTTAAAACGTTTTGGTCAAGTAGAAGACGTAGCACGAGCTGCAGTTTTTTTAAGTGAAAATAACTATATTACCGGTCAAGTTATCAACATTGACGGCGGTATGGTAATGAATGGTTAAAGAAGGAGGACGAACAGATATGAACCGTGTAGTCATAACAGGTATGGGTGCCGTTACGCCTTTAGGAAATACAGTCGATGAATTCTGGGATGGTTTGAAAGCTGGAAAAAATGGAATTGCACCGATTACAAAATTCGATGCAACTGAAACAGGTATTAGTGTAGCGGGGGAATTGAAAAATTTTGATGCAACAAACTACATGCCGCGAAAAATTGCAAAACGGATGGATGAGTTTTCAAGATACGGGGTGGCTGCTGCTGTTCAAGCCGTTGAAATGAGCGGAATTGACACAGAAAAAACCGATATGGATCGTTTTGGTGTGATTGTGGGTTCTGGTATTGGCGGATTGAACGCTATGCAAGAACAAATCATCAAAATGCACGACAAAGGACCACAACGTGTTGCGCCTTTCTTTGTGCCGATGGCGATCGGAAATATGGTAGCTGGTAACATCTCAATTGCAATCGGTACAAAAGGGATCAATACATCGATCGTGACAGCTTGCGCTTCAGGAAATAATGCTATTGGAGAAGCTTATCGCAACATCAAACACGGCTACTCAGATGTTATTTTGGCAGGTGGAGCAGAAGGAACGATCAATGAAATCGGAATCTCTGGGTTTGCAGCTCTAACAGCACTTTCTACTAGTACAGATCCAGATCGTGCATCCATTCCATTTGATAAAGACCGTCATGGTTTTGTCATGGGTGAAGGAGCCGGAGTCTTAATGCTGGAAAGCCTAGACCATGCAGTAGAACGAGGGGCAACTATTTATGGAGAAGTTGTCGGTTATGGCTCAACAGGTGATGGCTATCACATGACGGCGCCTACTCCTGATGGAAGCGGAGCAGGTAAAGCGATGCTAAATGCGATGGCAGAAGCAGGGATCACACCTGAAGAAGTCGGCTATATCAACGCTCACGGAACGAGTACCCCAGCAAATGATTCTGCAGAAACAATGGCAATCAAGTACGCTTTAGGCGAAACAGCTAAAAAAGTTGCTATTTCCAGTACTAAGAGTATGACCGGACACTTGTTAGGAGCTGCGGGAGCAATTGAAGCCATTGCTTGTGTCAAAGCTTTACAAGATGACTTTTTACCGCCGACAATTGGACTAGAAACAGCCGATGAAGCATGTGATTTAGATTATATTCCGCGAGTAGGAAGACAGGCTGAAGTTCGTTATGCTTTAAATAACTCATTAGGATTCGGTGGCCATAACGCAGTCACTTGTTTCAAAAAATGGGAGGGGCAATAATGGATTTTGAACAAGTTAAAGAAATACTTAAACTCGTTGATCAATCTGAATTGACGGAATTTGATTTGCAAATGGACAATGCTTCTGTTCGAATGAGTAAAAATACTGTTCCTATGCAATCGAATGTGCAACCTGCTGCTTTGAATCAAACAGCTGAAAATACACAGCCGGTTCAACAGCAAAGAACAATGGCAAAATCAAAAGCATCCCTTCAAGTAGACGAAGTGGTTCTGCCGATAGATTCTCAAGCAGAAGAAGCGAAAGAGGGACACATTGTCCAATCGCCATTGGTTGGTGTAACCTATATGGCACCATCTCCCGATCAAGCCGCTTTTAAAAAAGTTGGCGATCCAGTCATGGTTGGCGAAACATTGTGTATTGTTGAAGCAATGAAATTAATGAATGAAATAAAAAGTGATGTCGAAGGTACAATTGCTGAAATCTTTGTTGAAGATGAGCAAGTTGTCGAATACAATCAACCGCTTTTCAGAATTGTCTAGGAGGAAATAAAAATGACTAAAATGAATATTGCAGAAATTCAAGAATTAATTCCTAACCGCTATCCCATTTACTTTATTGACCGTGTAGATGAAATGATTCCAG
>NZ_DAMDAK010000102.1:4112-8079 GCF_032094055.1 Carnobacterium sp. | reverse complement strand
GATTCCTTCAAGACCTACGTTAACGATTCCACTGCGCTCAGAAAATGTACCGCCGAGTGCTGTTAAAATAAGAGGAGCCGAATAAACTAACGCTGAAGAAAAGATAAGTTGCAACACACTTATAGTATCCATCTTATTTTACTCCTCCTTTATTTACTCTAGCCCGTTTATCGATAAAGAAACGAATCAAGTAATTAGCCCCTACAAAGAAAATAATCGAAGCAATCACAATATCGACAACTTCTGTAGGTACTCCTGCCATTAACGGCATGCTGTTCCCACCGATTTTTAAAGCACCAAATAATAAAGCAGAGAATAAAATACCAACTGGACTGCCTAATCCAAGTAATGCAACGGCCATCCCATCAAACCCAATTGTCGGCATCGCACCTTGGACGAAGATGTTTTGAAAAGTTCCCATTCCTTCCATTGCTCCACCTAATCCGGCAAGCGCTCCGCTAATCAGCATAGAAATAATAATATTGCGTTTTGTACTCATTCCGGCATATTTAGAAGCGAATGGATTTAAACCTACTGCACGAATCTCAAAACCACTGGTTGTTTTTTTCATCAAGATCCAAACGATTAACGCCATAATCAAAGCCAAAAAGATCCCAGCATGTAAAGTTGAATGACTCGTTAAGTCCGATAACCATTGCCAACGCAAACTTGCTTCTTTTGGAATACGCGCAGTCGAATCTGATGCATCGGTCAACACATTCCGAATTAAATAATTTGTAGTGTACAGTGCTGTATAGTTTAACATGATCGTTACAATTACTTCACTGGTATTAAAATAAGCTCGTAAAAATCCAGCAATTCCAGCCCATATTGCCCCAGCTGCAGCTCCTACTATCACGCTTAAGGTTAACAATATCATACCTGGCATTTCTGGAAATGATAGTGCGAACCAAACTGAACACAACCAGCCTAAGAGTGCTTGACCGGCAACCCCGATATTAAAGAAGCCGGCTGTATAAGCTACTGAAAAACCAAGAGCAGTAAAAATAAGTGGCGTTGCTTGTCTTAATGTTTCTCCGATATAAAATGAATTACCAAATGATCCCTTGATCATTGATTGATAGCCAGCAATTGGGTCATAACCAAATACTAACATGATCAATGCGCCCAATAATAATCCTAAAATAACAGAAAATATTGGAACTAATATATTATTCCACTTGCCTTTATTACTTAACATGAGCCCGCTCCTTTCCGCTTTCTTGATTAGCAGCAGCTCTCGCTTTTTCAAGGGACGATCCTGCCATCAGCAACCCAAGTTCTTGTTGAGTTGTTTCTCTCGGTTTCACGAACGCGACAATATGTCCATCATACATAACGGCAATGCGATCGGAGACATTTAAGATTTCATCTAATTCAAAGCTCATCAGTAAAACGGCTTTTCCTTTATCTCGTTGTTCAATCAAACGTTTGTGGATGTATTCAATCGCACCCACATCTAACCCACGTGTTGGCTGAGCTGCAATCAATAAAGAAGGATTACGATCGATTTCTCTGGCAATGATGGCTTTTTGTTGATTTCCGCCTGACAATGCACTGGCAGGCACCATTTCGCTTTTTGTCCGTACATCAAATTCTCCAATCAACTTTTTCGCATAATTTTTGATGGCTTTAGGATTCAAGAAACCGTTCTTGCTCAGTGGTTTTTGATAGTACGTTTGCAATGCAATATTTTCTTCTAAACTCATAGGTAGGATCAACCCGTATTTATGTCGGTCTTCCGGAATATGTCCTAAGCCAGTTTCAGTGATTTTACGTGGTGGATTATTTTGAATTTCTTTTCCATTTAAACTAATTTTTCCACTTTCTACTTTAGCCAATCCTGTGATAGCTTGGATCAACTCGCTTTGTCCATTTCCATCTATTCCAGCAATTCCCAGCACTTCACCCGCATGCACTTCTAAGCTCAATTTCTTAACAGCTTCTAATCCACGATCTTCTTTGACTGTAATATCTTGGACAGAAAGAACAACTTCTTTAGGCTGCGCTTCTTTTTTTTCGGTTTTAAAGGAAACTGAGCGCCCAACCATCATATCTGCTAGTTCTTGTTGAGAAGTAGAAGCTACATCTACTGTATCAATACTTTGTCCGCGACGAATAACAGTACACCGATTAGCGACTTGCTTGATTTCATCCAGCTTATGTGTAATTAAAATAATTGATTTTCCTTCATGCGTAAGAGCCTTCATAATTTGCATCAATTCTTTGATTTCTTGAGGAGTTAATACAGCAGTAGGCTCATCAAAAATCAAGATTTCTGCTCCACGATATAACGTTTTTAGAATTTCTACCCGTTGCTCCATTCCAACTGAGATAGATTCTACTTTTGCAGCTGGATCCACTAATAATCCATATTTTTCCGATAAATCTTTTATTGCTTGTTTTGCTGTTTTTTTATCCAAAACACCAGCTGTATTGGGTTCACTGCCTAAAATGATATTTTCAGTTACCGTGAACTTTTTTACCAGCATAAAATGTTGATGAACCATTCCGATTCCCAGTTTATTAGCCACACCAGGAGAATTAATTGTCACTTCTTTTCCATTCATCAGGATTTTTCCTGAAGTCGGCTCTAAAAGCCCAGATAAAATGTTCATCAAAGTAGATTTCCCTGCTCCATTTTCACCTAACAGCGCATGGATTTCACCTTTTTTTAGCTGCAAATTGATATTATCGTTCGCTTTAAAGGTACCAAATTCCTTGGTAATGCCTTTCATTTCTATGACGAAATCCGTTTCCGACACGATAGACTCACTCCTTTTCACCTGCTTGAATTCATTATCCATTATACGTTATTTACTAACAAGGAGCTACAGAGAATTTTCTTTTTATTCTAATCGTAAATCCAGCGCTTTCACTTTTTTCATTTTTTAAGCTGCTCCTCAATACGGTACATTGCAAGAAATATTTTAGTGTTTTATAGAAAACGATAAGAGATGAAAAGGCCGGAATAAATATCCGGCCTTTTTGTCGACATTCAACTTAGTCTTACTAATTTCTTATTTTTCTGGAGTTTGAGGTACTTCAATGTCACCATTGATAATTTTTTCTTTGTAATCTGCTACTGTCTTTTTAACTTCGTCTGTTAAGTTGCCGTCTGTTATATCAACGCCGCCTTCAGCTAAACCAAAGTTTGTTGTTTCTCCACCAGTAAAGTTTCCAGCCATTGCATCATTCGAAATATCTTTTACCGCTGCACCTACACCTTTAAGTGTAGAAGTTAAAGTCAAGTTACCTGAATCATATTTACCTTCAGCTTCTTGGTCGCGGTCTACACCGATTACCCATATTTTTTTAGAAGAATCAGCTTTCATGCGGTCTTTAGCTTCTGAGAACACGCCATTACCTGAATCACCGGCTGCTTGATAAATAATATCGATGCCGCTGCTGTACATTGCAGCTGCTAATTGTTTTCCACGTGCTGCATCTCCGAAAGAACCCACATATTCTACTTTTACGTCGATAGATGGATCAACTTCTTTAACACCGGCAACAAAACCAGCTTCAAAACGTGAGATAACATCACTTTCTTGTCCACCGATAAATCCGATTTTACCTGTTTCTGTTGATTCTGCTGCAGCCACACCTGCTAAGAAAGCTGCTTCATGGTCTTTGAACAAAACAGATTCAACGTTTGGAGCATCTATAACATCATCAATAATAACAAAATGTTGATCTTCGTTTTGTTCTGCCACATCTGTCATGGCTTCTTTTAATTTATAACCGATACCAAAAATCAAGTCAAATTTAGCATTTACTGCACTATTTAAATTGGTTACAAAATCTGAGTCTTCATTTGATTGTATATAAGTATACCCTTCTGCGCCTTCTTTTTTACCGTTATCTTTACCCCATTCTTGCATACCTTCCCATGCAGATTGGTTAAAAGATTTATCATCTACTCCACCTACGTCAGTGACCATCATGACAGAAAAATCGTCACCTG
>NZ_DAMDAK010000102.1:1596-4102 GCF_032094055.1 Carnobacterium sp. | reverse complement strand
ATTTTGCTGCAGAATCTGAAGAAGCTGTATCTGAATCACTTGATCCACAGGCTGCTAATGTCGCGCCTGAAACTAATCCTAAAGCTAAAAGACTCATAAAATTGCGTTTTTTCATTAAAAAAACCCCCAACATTTTTTTAGTGCGAATAAATTACCATTCATTCACCCTCAATAAGTATAGTACCATCTTTAATCTATAAAATAAACAACAAAACGATGATTGCAAACGTTTTACTCAAAAATTGTTCACTTTTTAATCTCCTTCTCATCTAAGATAAAAGACCTTGTTAAAACAGGAATAGGCCAAACAACATTTAGAGCTGAAGCTGGTGCAATTCTAACAAAGTCGATACCGGATTTTCTTTTTGTAAGTCTCCGAGAACAACTGTGCAAATAAGCAAAAAGAGATAAGCATTTGTCTCATCTCTTCTCACTCTTTCTTTTTACTTTATTTAAATCCCTGCATTTTCTTCTTCAGGATTACCAGGTACTTCTGTGATGTTTACTTTTCTTGGCTTGCTTCCTTCTGAAGGTCCTATTATCCCCCGCATCTCCATCTCGTCAATCAAACGAGCGGCTCGATTGTATCCAATTCTAAAACGTCTTTGCAATAAAGAAATACTGGCTGTCTGCATTTCCACAATCATTTGGACAGCTTCATCGTATACTTCGTCTTGGACTTCGCCACTGACAGATTCCGGTTCATCAACAGGCATCATTTCCTCTACGTAGTTGGCTCCCTGTTGATCTGTAACATAGGAAACGACACGTTCTACTTCATCGTCTGAAATAAACGCCCCTTGTACACGGACCGGTTTGTTTTCTCCCATTGGCAAGTAAAGCATATCTCCTCTTCCAAGAAGTTTTTCAGCTCCGCTGCTATCAATGATCGTTCGTGAATCCGTTCCGCTTGAAACGGCAAACGCAATACGTGAGGGAACGTTTGCTTTAATGATACCTGTTATAACATCGACACTTGGCCGTTGTGTAGCTAAAATCATATGGATTCCAGCTGCTCTTGCCATTTGTGCCAAGCGTATAATGGCATCTTCGACTTCATTACTTGCTACCATCATTAAATCAGCCAACTCATCTACAACAACTACAATAAAAGGAAGTGTGGGATGATTCGCCCCCTCTTCTAGGTTCTTTTCTAATACGAACTGATTGTATCCGGTAATGTTCCGCTGACCGCTGGCAGCAAAAAGTTCATACCGTTGTTCCATTTCAGCAACTACTTTTTGTAGAGCCTGTGCTGCTTTCTTAGGATTTGTGACAACAGGCGTCAATAAATGCGGGATACCATTATAAACATTCAATTCTACCATTTTAGGATCGATCATCATTAATTTCACTTCGTTTGGTTTAGCTTTCATCAACAGACTAGTAATGATTCCATTAATACAGACCGATTTTCCGCTTCCCGTTGAACCCGCTACTAATAAATGGGGCATTTTAGTTAAATCAGCCATCGCCACATTGCCTGAAATGTCTCTACCTAGTGGTACTTCTAAAAGTTTCTCGTTGTTTTTCACTTGCCCTTCGATGACATTACGAAAAGCTACTAAACTCACTTCACTATTTGGCACTTCTATTCCAATAAACGGTTTTCCCGGAATCGGAGCTTCCATTCGGATGTCTTTCGCTGCTAACGCTAGTGCTAAATCATCGCTTAAACTCACTATCTTGCTAACTTTTACGCCAACAGCTGGTTGAATCTCATATTTAGTCACAGCCGGTCCCAAATTAGCTTTGGTTACTTTAGCATCTACACCAAAACTTGCAAAAGTTTCTTCTAGTTTTTTTACATTTTGTTGAATTAACGTATATTCATTTGTTTGGTCCGTCTCTTTTATTTCATCTAGTAACGTAACTGGCGGAAGCTGGTAATCTGTATTTTCAACTTCCATTTTAATTTCAAAATCTAAATTATTTTCATTGGCCGGCTCTTCTTCAACTGCTCTTTTTTTATTCTGTTCATCTGTTTGTACCCGTCTTTGGTAACTGTCGATTTCTAATTGCTGCTGCTCGACATGATCGGTTAGTTCATTATTCTCTATTTGTCCTGCTTGTTCTTTTTTTAAGGATCTTTTTTCAGGTTTTAACGTCCTCTTGTTCGTTTCCTTATCCATTACTGAGGAGGTTTTATTTTTTTCTTTCAGTTTCTGCCATTCTCGAATCCTAGCTAAAATTGCAGCAAAGAATGACTGAACAGCTTGACTGACCTGTTTAACTGCGCTTCGTATCATCTCCATAAATTTTTTAAAAGATAAGTCAAAAATAAAAAAGAACCCGATAAACCAAAAAATGCCAACTAACAAATACGTCCCCCATTGAGAGAATAGGAAATAACTGGCCGCATATAAAACTGCTCCAATCAGCCCGCCGCCTAAAGACTGAACAATTTCATTCTTAGCCATGTCCGTCATAAAAAAACGCAAGGTTGCTGAGATCACATTTAAATCTGAGTGAATAATGGGAGCAAACAAGCGAGCATGCAGCAACA
>NZ_DAMDAK010000102.1:0-1586 GCF_032094055.1 Carnobacterium sp. | reverse complement strand
TTTAAACGGCGGCTCTGTTCCTTTAAAAATTAAATAGCCTCCGTATAAAGCGACTAATAATGCAGCAAACATAAATGTATTCCCTACAAAAAAGCGGAATAAGTTCGCACTTAAAATACCGACAAATCCTAACTGAGAGGCTGCAAATAAACTTAAAATAATAAATAGTATACCGATAATTTCAATTGAAAAACTTTGTTGTTCTCTTTTTTTAGTCGTACTCTTTTTTTTAGCTGCCACAACTACAGAACCTCCTTTGACACTTCTTTCCTATTATACACAAAATAAATAAAAAGCGGAATAGTCTCTCTAAACAAACACAAAGCCTTATATTTCAACTTTCAAAATATAAGGCTTTTGTATTTTCCTTTTAATTTCCTTGTTTTTCCATAGCAGCTTTTAAAGCAAGTGCCAATGGGCTTTCAACTTCTTCTTGGGCTTCTTGATTTACTTTTTTCAGTAAGCGCTTGGTTTCGTGTTTAGTAATTTTTTTGTTTTTATTGTCTCCCATTTTTTCAGAAAGATTACAGTACTTGCATTTAAAATACTTTCCTTTTTTCCCTTCATGAATCTCCATTTTCCGATGACATTGAGCACAACGTCGATTAGAGATTTTTGGTTCTTTAAACCTTCTGTATGAACAAGACGTACTGCTGCAAACTAATAATTTACCTTCTCGTCCATTGCGTTCTTTTAATAATTCGCCGCAATCCGGACAAATTTTAGTGGTGATTGAATGATCTTTATACGTTTGTTCACTCATTTTTATTTCTTTAACTAATCGATTGGCTTCTTTTTTTATTTCTTTCAAAAAAACTTCTTTTTTTAATTGACCTAAAGCTATTTTTTCTAGTGAGTTCTCCCATTTGCTTGTCAATTCCGGTGTGACCAAAGCCGGATTCACTAACGTTAATAATTGTTTTCCTTTTGGAGAAACTGACAATTTCGTAGTTTTTCGCTCCATTAATTCACTGCTGATCAATTTCTCAATGATTTCCGCCCGAGTCGCCGGTGTTCCTAAACCATATTTTTCCATTTTTTGAAGCAATGTCGATTCAGTTAAACGATTGGGGGCTTTAGTTAATTGTTTTTTTATCTTGACTGTCGCTTGCTTTAATTGTTCACCTTGCTTGTACTGTTTTTTATTTTTTGTTGGCTCAACTTGCCGCCAGCCATTTTCCAACACGACTTCTTGCTGCAACTTAAACGTTACATCTTCTACAGCTAACCAATAAGTTGTTTGAGCCACTTTATAAGCTGGTAAAAACAAACCTAAAAACCGCTCTACGATCATTCGATAAATACGCAATTCATCCTGATCCATTTTTTCTGGACGCGGTCGTTCTTCAGTCGGGATAATTCCATGGTGGTCAGTCACTTTATTGTTATCAAACACGCCTTTTTGAGTCACTTGTGACCCTTTTTTCACTATCTCTTTTACCTCTATGCTGGCAAATGGCTGGATAGCTTGCAAGCGATCTTTCATTGTACTTTGCATATCTGTTGTCAGATGCTTTGAATCTGTTCTTGGATAAGAAACAATTTTATGCCGTTCATAAAGAGCTTGCATAATATTTAGTGTCTTT
>NZ_DAMDAK010000101.1:1777-8171 GCF_032094055.1 Carnobacterium sp. | reverse complement strand
GCAAGTATGGCTTTTGGTTTGCCTGAACCAGCTGTTGATGGCAATGTTATGCGCGTGTTAAGCCGTTTATTTGAGATTGATGCAGATATAGCTAAACCAGCCAGCCGTAAATTATTTGAAGCAGTGATGCGGGAGATTATTGATCCTTATAAACCTGGAGATTTTAATCAAGCTTTTATGGATTTAGGTTCAAGTATTTGTACACCTAAAAATTACCATCCAGAAATGAGTCCCATTAAAGAGTTTAATGCTTCTTATTTGAATGGAACATGGCAAAAATATCCAGTAAAAAGCCGCAAGAAAAAAGCTGTTCCAATTTACTATACTGGCGTTATCATCAAAAATGAAAAAGACGAATTCTTGTTAGAGAAACGACCAGTTAATGGGTTATTGGCTAATATGTGGCTATTCCCACTTTTAGAAGAAAATCTTATTTCAGATGGAACCGACCTAGTACAAGGCCAAATACAAAAAATAGAATCTGAAGAACTACAAGATCAAGTATTGCAGCAGCTCTTAATCCAATTAGACGAAACATATGGCGTAAAACCAATACTGATGAAAAAACCTTTTGCGGAAGTCGTTCATATTTTTAGCCATCTAAAATGGTTTATCACAGTGTATTATGGTCAGATTTCAAGTGAAGACCGACCTTTGCCGAAAAACTGCCATTGGGTATCTCCTGAGCAATTTGAAAAGTACACTTTTCCTGGGCCTCAAACGAAAATGTGGCAAAGCTATTTAAGTCACTTTAAAAAAATATAATAAAAAGATCTTCTTTGTTATTTTTCATAAAAGCAAAGAAGATTTTTTTGTAGAGCAAGTTATTATAAGTTTTTTTGCCTTCAATGTCTAACGTTCAAGCCCTGACTCCTCGTAAAAAAGATCACTCAGCAAAGGGTCCAAATTCTCCTAGCAATTGTGCAGTATGCTCATTTGCTGGAACTTTAAGAGATTCCTTTCATAGAGTACCAGTACAAGGTGACGCAAGGAGCATTTCTCCCTAAAACGTTTCCCTATTTTTACGGGTTTCAAGGCGGGCTTTTCCCGCTTTTCTTACTAAGCAAACAGCTTTGTATCCATTTTGAGAATAAAGTTGATTGCTCACTAGTGTCTTTTTTGCTTTAAATGAGTAAATATATGATATAATACTTTTGAGTTCGAATGACTGAAAATATACTCTAGTATTATTAATAATTTTCTCATGATACCACTATGAGAAAAAGAAAGTTGGGTTAGGGATGCATGTTCCAAAAGAGGGAGAATACATCACGATCCAAAGTTATAAACACGATGAAAGTTTACATCGCACATGGCGAGATACAATGGTTCTTAAGACAAGTGACCAATCTTTGATTGGGTGTAATGATCACACACTAGTCACAGAGGCAGATGGCCGTCGCTGGTTAACAAGAGAACCGGCCATTGTTTATTTCCATAAACATTATTGGTTCAATATTATTGCAATGATCCGTGATAACGGCATTTCATATTATTGTAACCTGGCTTCACCTTATGCTTTAGATGAGGAAGGATTGAAGTACATTGATTATGATTTAGACATTAAAGTATTTCCAGATGGCGAAAAACGATTGTTGGATGTGGATGAGTATGAAGATCATAGTAAATTATGGGGCTATCCTGATGATATTGACCATATTTTAAAAGAAAATGTTAAAATTTTAGTAGAGTGGATCAACGAAGAAAAAGGTCCCTTTTCTAAAGAATACGTTAACTTATGGTATAAACGCTATCGTCAGCTGGCAAATAAATAACGGATCTTCTACTGAATAGGATGATTATTCTCAAAGAGTTGTAATAAAAAGGCACCTTAAATAATGAAAGGTGCTTTTTTATTATGGTTGAAGAGCTTTTTGGAAAGGACGCTTCCTTTAGTCAAATAAGCTATGCTATAATAACGAATGGAATATTAAAAATAAAGGAGTGAGCAAAAAGTGACAAAAAAAAGCGGTTTTGCCTTGATACTACTCATGATTTTGACTGTTGGAATTATTTGGTTTGGAATGGATCATCAAAAAACACAAAAAGCAAAATTACTGAGGACAAATGAAACTACTGCAGTGAGTAGTGATAAAGCAGCAAATAAAAAAACATCTAATAAAGCTCAGAAAGCCGATCTAGCTGCTCAGCAAGAAAAGTTTGAAAATAATCGAGAGCAATTATCTGTTTCGGATTATTTAGCCTATTTGTCTGCTAAAGAAGAAAAAGCAGTGGTCAGTTTTTATGGAGATTTTTCAGAATCTGAAACCTGGCTTTCCGTTGTAGAAAAGTACATAACTAAGCAAATAAACCCCGATATTGAGGTACATCAGCTGGCTTTCCCAGATTATGATTCTTATCGGTTATTGGAAGAAAATACAGTGACTGCAGTAGCAGAAACTAAACCGGATGTCGTTTTTTTCCAAGTTCCAGTTTATGGAGATCAAGTACGAGACATTAGTTTGGCAGATTCGGGTGAATATGTAGCTGAAGATTATGCAGCAATAAAACAGGCTTTACCGGAGGCTCTGGTTGTTTTGGTTACACCTAATCCAAGCAGCAGCCGGCAAGGAGAATTTAACTCGAGAACGTTAGACTATACAAGTTACCTAGCACAAGCGGTTAAAGTGACAGAAGAAAACGAAATTCCGCTTTTTGACCTGCATGCTGCTTTCCAATCTGAAATGGAGACTCAAGAGCAGGATCTTTCAGCTGTTTTAAAAGAGGATGGAAGAACTCTGAACGATCAAGGAACAGATCTTTATGCTTCTTTATTTACTGAGCAATTAACAGAACCAATCGATACTACCAGCGGTCGTTAAGCTACACATGATATTAATCTTAATAAAAATACGCTTTTTCTGGTTAATTAATCAGAAAAAGCGTATTTTTTAGAGTTGAAAGGTATAAAATTTTTATCCTGCCTGTCTAGCGTTCCACTAAACCAGTAATGTGTTCAACAAAATTTCAAACCTTCTTAACTTTTCTTATTGTTCTATATTTTCAATATTGTCAATTTGGGTTTCAGGGTTCCAGTCATTTCCTTTAAAACTGGTAACTAGTGTATTTAAGTGGATCAAATATTCTTCATACTTCAAAATACTGGACATAATATGGATCACTGCATTGCTTTGAGTATAATCTTTGTTTATTTTTACTTCCATATTTGCTTCATCAAAGAATAAATGCATGAATTTTGTTCTAAAAGATTCTTTGTATGCAATAAAGTTAACTTCATCAGGCGAAACGCGTCCATTAAATTTTAATAAAATTTGCTCGTGTGCACTTAAAAGAGTTTCTAAACGTTCGCGAATTTGAATTCTTAATTCTTCTGGGAAATGATTAAATGAGTTTTCGTGTTCATGAATGACTGCAGTCAATTGATAAGCTGCTTTTGTTGTCTGAATAATTTGACGATAAACGGCTATTTTTCTTAAAATCTGTAAACGATTTTTCTTTCGGACATAGGTTCCTTCGTCTTTCATTAAAGAAAAATAGAGATCCATTCGATCTATTTCGGATTTCACCCATTTTAGATCTTTTTTTAAAATGGGGTATTCACTGTTTTTACGGACACTTGCTCGCATCCATTTCATAATCTCAGAAGTTGTGTAGTCAATTAAGTGGTAAAGTTTTTCTTCATATTTAGGTGGAAAAAACAAGGTGTTGACTAAAAAAGCTATCACTACACCAAGTAGTGTAGCTAGAATCCGAATGCTGGCTGCTAAAACGAAATTGGGATCTGAAGTCATCATAATCACAATCAATGTTACTGTTGCTTGTCCGATTACGGATGAGAGATTAAATTGATTTAAAATAGCAATTAATACAATTGCTGCTAAACCAATAAACATAAAATGATTTCCTAATGTTAAATTTACAACAATGGCTAACGTACCACCAATAATATTTCCATAAATTCTGTCTTTGAGTGTTCTGACAGAACGTTTCAAAGAAGGCTGTAAAGCAAAAATTGCTGAAATTGCCGCTAAAACACCAGCTCCTTGTATATTCAAAAAATGAGGTATGGCTAAAGCAAGAGTAATGGCTATGCCTGTTTTTAAAGTTCTTGCTCCAATTTTCATAAAATGTATCCTCTCCCAATCGCAATAAATCCAATTTTTCTTTTTTTAATAATTATTCATCATCTCTTATATTCTAGCAAATTATTTCTTTAAAGAGAAGCAAATGTACTAGATAAGAGCGGACTAAATAATCTTTACTGAAAGATAAGTAAATAGATGAGTTAATAAACTGGATCAAACACAGTAAACTGATTCAGTTCCTTGTCTGTAAAGTTGTTCTTGTGTACTAATCAGCACTAAAGTTGCATTATTAAGTGATAAACGTTATCATTAGGAGAATCAATTAAATCTTTTTGCAGATAGAAAAACTTTTCCCTTCATTTAAATGGAAAGAAAGCTTTAAGAAGATTGTGTTTTACTGAATGGAATAAATAAGGGGGAATATTCATGGCCAATAATCAATTATTGCTGCAATCGATGGAAAAATTAAAATCTTCTAATATTCGGATAACTCCTCAACGTTATGCCGTTTTAGAATATCTGATAGAAGCTCATAGTCACCCAACGGCAGACGAAATTTATCGTTCACTTGTAGAACGGTTTCCAAATATTAGTGTTGCAACTGTTTATAATAATTTGCGTTTGTTTAAAAAAATTGGCTTTGTAGAAGAAATGACTTATGGAGATGGATCTAGTCGTTTCGATTTTGCTTCAACTCAGCATTATCATGCTATTTGTGAAAGTTGCGGTAAAATTGAAGACATCTATTACCCCGGGTTAGAAGATGTTGAAGCAGTGGCACATAATTTAACAGGGTATCAAGTGACTCGTCATCGGATGGAAGTCTACGGAATATGCCCTGAATGCCAAGCAAAAATGAATATAGCAGAACGTTAAATTGCAATTCCGATAAAGGTTGTTTTCACTCAGCTGTTATCGGAATTTTTTTAAAGAGTAGGAGATGATAAGTTTTTCTGCATTCAATGTCTAGCGTTCAATCCCTGTCGCCTCACAAAAAAGATGACTCAGCAAAATTCCCAAAGTCGAGTTATGCTCGCTTTACGATCAAACAGATTGAAGGGACTTTAAAGATCACTTGCAACTTGTTTTTTGCTTTTAGAAAAGCGATAATAGCAACAATAGACTAAAAAATAACGGTAGTGTAAAATGAACTGTTGCAAAAAGGGGAATCTGCATGACCACATTAAACGATGTTGCCAAAAAAGCTAATGTATCAAAAATGACAGTTTCGCGCGTTATCAATCATCCAGAACAAGTGACCGATGAACTGAAATCACTTGTATTTGAAGCGATGGAAGAACTGAACTACCGGCCCAATGTAGCCGCTAAAGCCTTAGCAAACAATCGCACGCAAATCATTAAACTATTTATATTGGAAGAGATGGATACAACTGAACCGTATTATATGAATTTATTAACCGGCATTGCACAGGAATTAGATGCTCGCCATTATTCGCTGCAATTAGTAACGAAAAATAATTTCGATATCGGAGCATGTGATGGTTACATTATGTGCGGTGTTCGAGAAAAAGATTATGAATGGATAGGACGTGCTAACAAACCAGTAGTTTTATTCGGTGAAAATCGGCATGGATATGATTTCGTCGATTCCGATAACCAAGCTGGTGTGGCCATGGCAACACAATACGCTATTGATTTAGGGTACCAACAAGTTATTTTTATTGGAATCGATATTGACGAGCTGTTTGAAAAATCAAGAGAAACAGGTTATCTTCAAACGATGCAAAAGAACCAATTACCCCCAAAAATTATTCGTTTTGGGAATCACTCAAGTGGAGCCGCACAATACATTAAAGAAAATTGGACTCATTTTTCACCAAACACTATTTTTGTGTGCAGCTCTGATCGTTTAGCGATCGGGATAGAGCGAGGCATCCTTGAAATGGGCGGAAAGATTCCTAGTGATTTTGGCATTATTGGACACGATGGAGTCTTTTTGGATCAAATAGCTTTTCCGCAGTTAACCACTGTTAAACAAGCTGTAATTGAAATGGGCGGGGCTTGTGCAAAAATGTTGATGACTAAAATTGAACAAACCGGCGCAGCTCAAGGAAAAATTTTATTCAAACCAGAATTGATTACAAGAGGAACGACGAGAGACAAAACGTTAAAAATAAACTAGCGAAGTGAGGCGAGTGAAATGAAAAAAGGAATGATCGTGGTAAATCCTTCATCTGGCAGTGAACAAGCTGAAAAATACGTTGACCAATTGAAAGCACAACTACAAAGTCACTTCGAGCAAATTGTCGTTAATAAAACAACTAAAGCAGGAGATGCAATATATTCTGCAAATAAAGCAGCGTTCAATCAATTTGATGCCCTTTTCT
>NZ_DAMDAK010000101.1:0-1767 GCF_032094055.1 Carnobacterium sp. | reverse complement strand
TAATGGGCGGTGATGGCACGATAAATGAAGGAATAAATGGCATTGCTATTCATGAACACCAACCCACTGTAGGGATCATTCCATTAGGAACGGTAAATAATTTTGCGCGTGCGTTAGAAATCTCTGTCGTACCTGAAGAAGCCATTGGTAATCTGGAATTAACCAGTCAAAAGAAAGTTGACTTAGGGAAAATAAACGATACTTATTTTGTCAGTACTGTCTCGGTTGGGCCTATTCCAGAAAGCGTGCAAAACGTAGATACTGACTCTAAGACTAAATTTGGGCCATTAGCTTATGTTTTTGAAGGACTAAAAGCCTTGACTGATGAACATACTGCCCTTTTTGACTTAACGTTAGATGGAGAAAAAATCGAAGAGCACTACAGTATGCTGCTTATTGCTTTAAGCAATTCTGTTACAGGAATCGGAACAGTTTTTTCTTCAGCTGAAACGGATGATGGTTATTTGCAATTGTTGTGTTTAAAAGAAACAACGGCAGTTGAAAAACTGCAACTTATCCCTGAATTATTCCGTAAAGATGAAGATTATTCTGATAAATTAGTTCTGAAGAAATTTAAAAAAGCTGTTATCAGTACAAAAGGGCCAGAGAACTTTGTCTGTACTGTTGACGGCGATGCAGGACCGGCCTTCCCTATCGAAGTAGAAATTTTTCATAAACAGCTAAATGTTTTTGTGCCCTTTAACTGAATGGATAAGTAAGCTAAAAAATGTAAAAAAAATCCAAAAGCGGTTGTTGCTTATTGGATTTTTTCTTTTTTAAAAGAAAGGCAGATAGGTTTTAGAGGGTTAAATTTGGCAATTTAGCGGTGATTTGATTAGAATAAAGATAATAGAAAAGCAGCCTTGTTTAGAGTATGGATCAGGAGGTGGGAAAAATGACGGAACACGACTCAAAATGGTGGAAAAAAGCGATTATCTATCAAGTGTACCCAAGAAGCTTTCAAGACACAGATGGGAACGGCATAGGGGATTTACCTGGAGTGATTCAGCGGTTGGATTATATTCAAAAGCTCGGAGTCAATGCTATTTGGTTGAATCCTATTTTCAAATCCCCACAAGTCGATAATGGATATGACGTATCAGATTATTATGCGATTGATCCGATTTTTGGCACAATGGAAGATGCAGAGCTCGTCATTAAAGAAGCACATAAACGTGATCTAAAAGTTATTTTTGACCTCGTTTTAAATCATACCTCTATTGAGCATCCATGGTTCCAAGAAGCGTTAAAAGGTCCTGAAAATCCTCATCGGAACTTTTATATTTGGCATGATGCTCAGCCGAATGGTGACTTGCCAAATAACTGGGCTTCAATTTTTGGCGGTTCTGTCTGGGAAAAAGAACCAGTGGGCAATCAATATTATTTTCATTTGTTTAAAAAGGAAATGCCGGATCTAAATTGGGATAATCCTCATGTCGGCAAAGCGATGGTTGATATTGGGAAATTTTGGCTGGATAAAGGAGTAGATGGTTTTCGGTTAGATGCGTTTATTCATTTAGATAAGTTGGATGACTTCCCGAGTGAACCTGCCTTGCATGATGGCGACATGGTTTCGGCACAACTCATTAACGAAAATTTGCCAAATATTAAAAACTATATCCAAGATTTGACCAGTGCATTGCGTAAAGTAAAACCCGATGTTTTTATACTGGGAGAAGCTGCTTCGGCAGATGCCGATTTAGCAGTTACCTATTCTGATCCAGCCAATGATATGTGTGATACCATTATTTCTTTTATGCTATTTCC
>NZ_DAMDAK010000100.1:4022-8273 GCF_032094055.1 Carnobacterium sp. | reverse complement strand
GAAGGAATGGCTGAAGGCGAAATCGTAAAATGGTTAGTAGCTGAAGGCGATGAAATCAAAGAAGAAGATTCAATCGTAGAAATTCAAAACGATAAATCAGTTGAAGAAATTGCTTCTCCAGTTTCAGGTACTGTTAAAAAGATTTTGGTAGAAGAAGGAACAGTTGCAATGGTAGGACAAGCAATCGTTGAGATTGATTCTCCTGAACACAATACTGAAAGTGCAACACCTGCTACATCTCCAGAAGAACCAGCAGCTGAAAGTGAAGCAAAAGATCCAGCAGCAGGCGCTTCAACAGATTCTAGTGTTGTAAAAACTTCTGACTCTAGCAAACGTGTACTTGCTATGCCATCAGTACGTCAATTTGCACGTGAAAATGATGTGGATATCAGCTTAGTAACAGCGACAGGCAAAAACGGCCGTACAACAAAAGAAGATATTGAAAACTTCAAGAAAAATGGTTCAGCAGCTCCTGCAGCACAAACTACTGAAGCTCCAGCAGCAACAAAACAAGCTCCAGCAGCTAAAGCAGCAGCTCCAGCTCAACCATTTAAATCTTCTCAAGCAGAACTTGAAACACGCGAACCAATGACAGGTATGCGTAAAGCAATCGCTAAAGCTATGGTTAATAGTAAAGCAACCGCTCCGCACGTGACATTATTTGATGAAGTAGATTCTACTAAATTAATGGCACACCGTAAACGTTTCAAAGATGTTGCGGCAGGTAAAGGCGTTAAATTAACGTTCTTACCTTATGTTGTTAAAGCTGTCGTATCTGTTTTACGCAAATACCCTGCTTTAAATGCTTCAATTGATGATTCAACAAACGAAATTGTTTATAAACATTACTTCAACATTGGTATCGCTACAGATACAGATCGCGGATTGTTTGTACCAGTTGTTAAAGATGCTGACGCTAAGAGCATTTTCTCTATCGCTGGCGAAATTACTGAGCTTTCTGGTAAAGCTACAGAAGGTAAGTTAGCAGCTAACGAAATGAGTAACGGCTCTATCTCTATCAGTAACATTGGATCAATTGGCGGCGGTTGGTTCACACCAGTTATCAATTACCCTGAAGTTGCTATTTTAGGTGTTGGTCGTATTGCTAAAAAAGCAATTGTAAATGCTGATGATGAAGTTGTAGTGGCACCAGTTATGCAATTGTCATTAAGTTTTGACCACCGTATTATCGATGGAGCAACTGCACAAAAAGCAATGAATGAGTTAAAAGCATTGCTTGCTGATCCAGAATTATTATTAATGGAAGGGTAAGGGTGAGTACAAAATGGTAGTAGGAGATTTCGCAATAGAGTTAGACACAGTTGTTATTGGTTCAGGCCCAGGGGGCTATGTAGCAGCGATTCGTGCTGCTCAAATGGGACAAAAAGTAGCAATCGTGGAAAGAGAATATATTGGCGGCGTTTGTTTGAACGTTGGCTGTATCCCTTCAAAAGCTTTAATCAGTGCAGGACATCATTATCAAGAAGCTATGCACTCAGATGTATTCGGTGTTACAGCTGAAAATGTTGTTTTAGACTTTGCTAAAACGCAAGAATGGAAAAACAATAAAGTTGTTTCAACCCTTACTAAAGGTGTTGAAGGCTTATTGAAAAAGAATAAAGTTGAAATTTTAAGAGGAGAAGCTTATTTTAACGATGAACACACAATGCGTGTCATGGGCGAAACAGCTGCTCAAACTTATTCATTCAACAATGCCATTATTGCAACTGGAATCCGACCAATTGAAATCAAAGGATTTAAGTTCGGCAAACGTGTGATCGATTCAACTGGTGGACTAGCTTTAAAAGAAGTTCCTAAGAAATTAGTTATTATCGGCGGCGGAATCATTGGTACTGAATTAGGTGGAGCATACGCTAATTTAGGCGCAGAAGTTACTATTCTTGAAGGTACTCCACAAATTTTACCAACATTCGAAAAAGATATGGTTAAATTTGTAGAAAAATCATTCAAAGAAAAAGGCATTAACATGGTAACAAAAGCAATGGCTAAAGAAGCTGTGGAAACTGAAAACGGAGTGACTGTTAAGTACGAAGTTGACGGAGCTGAACAATCAATTGACGCTGACTATGTTATGGTAACGGTTGGTCGTCGTCCTAACACTGACGAACTTGGTTTAGAAGGCGCTGGAATTGAATTAACAGAACGCGGTTTAGTTAAGGTAGACAACCAAGGACGTACAAGTGTTAAAAACATCTTCGCTATTGGCGACATCGTTCCTGGTGCTGCACTAGCTCATAAAGCTAGTTACGAAGCTAAAATTGCTGCTGAAGCAATCTCAGGTAAAAAAGTTGCTGTTGATTACAAAGCAATGCCTGCTGTAGCTTTTACAGATCCTGAATTAGCTATTGTTGGTTTAACTGCAGCAGAAGCTAAAGAAAATGGAATGGACGTTAAATCATCTAAATTCACTTTAGCTGGTAATGGCCGTGCACTTTCTTTAAATGCTAACGAAGGTTTTGTACGTTTAATTACTACTAAAGAAGACAATGTGCTTGTTGGAGCCCAAATTGTCGGAGTTTCAGCTAGTGATGTAATTGCAGAATTAGGATTAGCTATTGAAGCTGGAATGAATGCAGAAGATATTTCTTTAACTATTCATTCTCATCCTTCTTTATCAGAAGCGGTAATGGATGCTTCTGAATTAGCATTAGGTCTACCAATTCATATGTAATTTAAGACAATCAATAATAAAAAAGAGCTGAAGAATAGAAATCAGCTTCTCGTCTTCATTGTTCCAATAAAGACGTGTTCCAATTAAAAAAGGGCGCTTATTCTGTAAAGAATAAGTGCTTTTTTTATATCTGAAATTCAAAAAAGACACGAAACCAACGGGTTTTTGTTATAATGAAAAGTGAGAGGGGTCGACTTTGATTTTATTCATCTGAATTTTTAACAACTGTTGCTATTGGAGGAGATAAAGTGACTAAAAAACAAGATAAAAAAATAATGATCGTTGGTACAGATGACAGAGCCTATCAATTCGGGTTTCTTAGTATGCTGAAATTAAAATTATCTGAAGTGTTTTTCTTTCAACAAAATGATTTAAAAGAAGAGTTGATTCATGATTTACAGTATGCAACAGCTTTTTTTTCTTCTGGGTCTTTTACTATTGGACACGAAAAAGATTTTCAAACAACAGATATAATGGTCATCACTGCTAATGAAAAAAAATTAGAAGAAGAAACAGATGAAAATCACTTAAGAAGAAATATACGTTTAATTAGAAAAATCATTAAGCAGGCAATGGCAAATGGATTTAACGGTATAGTATTAATTGCAACAGAACCGACTGATATTTTTACTTATTTGATTTGGAAGTTCTCTGGATTGCCTAAAGAACAGATTTTTGGGCTTGGAACGTACATTGATTCTGTTTTGTTTCAGCAATTATTAAGTCAAAAGTTAGGGATCTCGCCGCGAGATATCAATGCTTTCATTATTGGCGGCAGCTCAAAAGAACATAAAATCGCTGCTTGGAGTAGATCTAACGTTGGTGGTAATTCTATTCTTAGTTTAACGATTGATTCTGATAGTGGTATGGATCAAGAAGACATGTTTGAAATAGAGCAGAAAATTTTAGAAAAAAACTTATTTTCTGATACGTTTACTTCTCCTTTTACTACTGCAGCTGCTCTAATAAAGTTGGTGCAATTTATTTTAACAAACGAAGAAGCGATCGTTCCGTTAGTTCATTTGGTAAACATAGAGGAGATGACAGATATTCCTTTAGCTCTTCCAGTTTTGCTGGGCGAAGAAGGAATACGTAAAACAACAGGGATAAATTTTTCGGATTTAGAAAAACAAGAATTGCTGGCAGCAGCTAAAGATATCCGAGCAAATTTAGATTGGATAGAAAAAGGATAAAAAGGAGTAGAAAATGGATAATAAAAATTATAGTTACCCAATGGATTATGACTGGACAAAAGATGAAATGGAAAAAGTGATTAATTTATGGCGGGCAGTTGAATTAGCCTATGAAACAGGGATAAACCGAGAACTCTTTTTAGAAAAATACAAAAGTTTTAAGCAAGTATTGCCTTCTATTGGTGAAGAAAAAAAGTGGAGTCGTGAATTTGAATCTATTTCGGGTTATTCTCTTTATAAAGTAGTCCAAGAAGCTAAGAAAACCGATAAAAAAACGCTTCTTATAACAAGCAAATAAGTAGAAAATAAAGGAAGTACATGATAATTTAAAAGAATAGAAGGGAAGTGAGGTCTTGAATCAACTAG
>NZ_DAMDAK010000100.1:0-4012 GCF_032094055.1 Carnobacterium sp. | reverse complement strand
GGATCTTAGAGGCTGCAGAAATCAGTAAAGCTTCTTTTGAGAATGAACTTGTGATTCACGAAAAAACCAATAGAACAGATTTAGTGACAAATATTGATAAAGAAATTGAACGATTTTTTATTGATAAAATCGAGGCTTTTTTTCCAGGGGAACGTATTTTAGGAGAAGAAGGCTCAGGCCACCAAATGACTGACTTAGAAGGAATTGTATGGATTATTGATCCTATTGACGGGACCTTAAATTTTGTGAAACAGCAAAATGACTTTGCCATTATGATTAGTATCTACGAAAATGGGGTAGGCCAATTAGGTTATATCTACGATGTTATGGAAGATGCACTTTATTTTGCAACCAAAGGACAAGGTGCGTATTTAAATGGAAGAAGATTAAAAAACGTGGAAGATACACCATTAAACGAAGGCTTGATTGCCATTAGTCATCGCTTAATGGCGGATGAAACAAACGAAGAAGCAAGAAAAATTGGAAGAGCCAGCAGCGGTGTACGTATGATTGGTTCCGCTGGTCTTGAAACAGTACATGTCATTACAGGTAGGTTAGTTGGGTACTTGGGTGCATCGTTAGCTCCATGGGATATTGCAGCTGGAAAAATTATAGCTGAAGAAGTCGGTCTCGTATACACTCAATTAAACGGCAAAAAGATCGATTTATTGAAGCACAATGCAACAATTTTGGCTACGCCAAGAGCGTATAACGAAATTATGAAAAACTACCATTTAGAGCGATAAATAAAACGGTTGCATAAAAAAGAACGAAAATATACTGCTATCACAAACTTTTTTCTTTTCAATTATTTGTTTTAGTGGTAGAATAGACAAGTTGATAGTTGTCTTCATAAGTTTTCAATGCGTTTTCATTCTGAATTTTGCAGAAGCTTATGGAAAAGTTCAAGTGCATAAATTGGGTTGAATAATTTTTATAAAGATAGATAGCGAATCAGAAGCATTGAAATAACAAGAAGAATCTTGGAGGAATAGAGTAATGAAAAGAAGAGAAGACCTTAGAAATGTAGCCATTATAGCCCACGTCGACCATGGTAAAACCACATTGGTGGATGAGTTATTGAAACAATCGGATACATTGAATTCCCATAACCAATTGGCTGAAAGAGCGATGGATTCAAATGCCATTGAACAAGAACGTGGGATTACCATCTTAGCTAAAAATACAGCCGTTAAATACAAAGACACGCATATCAATATTCTGGACACACCAGGCCATGCTGACTTTGGTGGAGAAGTTGAACGTATTATGAAAATGGTTGATGGAGTAGTTTTAGTTGTCGATTCATATGAAGGAACTATGCCACAAACACGTTTCGTATTAAAAAAAGCTTTGGAACAAAAATTAGTTCCAATCGTTGTTGTAAATAAAATTGATAAAGACGCTGCTCGTCCAGCAGAAGTTGTAGATGAAGTCCTTGAATTATTTATTGAATTAGGCGCAGACGATGAGCAATTGGAGTTTCCAGTTATTTATGCTTCTGCTATGAATGGTACAAGCAGTCTTTCAGACGACAAAAATGATCAAGAACCTACAATGGATTATGTTTTTGATACAATTATCAAAGAAATCCCAGCACCAATTGATAACTCTGATGAACCGTTGCAATTCCAAGTGTCATTATTAGACTATAATGATTATGTTGGACGTATCGGTATCGGCCGTGTTTTCCGTGGTACGATCAAAGTTGGCGACAGCGTTACATTGAGTAAATTAGATGGTACAACGAAGAATTTCCGTGTCACTAAATTATTAGGGTTCTTTGGATTAGATCGAGTTGAAATTGAAGAAGCAAAAGCTGGTGATTTGATTGCCGTTTCAGGAATGGAAGATATTTTCGTTGGAGAAACCATCACACCTACTGATCACATTGATCCATTACCAATACTGCATATTGATGAGCCTACTTTGCAAATGACTTTCTTAGTGAACAATTCTCCTTTTGCAGGACGCGAAGGAAAATGGGTTACTTCACGCAAAATTGAAGAACGCTTAATGTCAGAATTGCATACAGATGTCTCTATTCGTATTGAAAATACGGATTCACCTGATGCTTGGATCGTTTCTGGCCGTGGCGAATTGCATTTGTCTATTTTAATCGAAAATATGCGTCGTGAAGGCTATGAATTACAAGTTTCTCGTCCAGAAGTTATTTTACGTGACTTTAACGGCGTTCAATGTGAACCTTTTGAATTAGTTCAAATCGACACTCCTGAAGAATATATGGGATCGATCATTGAATCCTTGAGTGCACGTAAAGGTGAAATGCAAGATATGGTCAATAACGGAAATGGACAAGTTCGTTTAACTTTCTTGGCACCAGCTCGTGGATTGATTGGTTATTCTACTGAATTTCTTTCGATGACTCGTGGTTACGGAATCATGAATCATACATTTGATCAATACTTGCCGCGCTTAAAAACTAAAATTGGCGGACGCCGTAACGGTGCATTGGTTTCAACAGAAACTGGTAAAACAACAACTTATGGTATCATGGGTGTCGAAGATCGTGGAACGATTTTTATCGAACCATCAACTGATATTTATGAAGGAATGATCGTGGGAGAAAACTCTCGTGAAAATGATATTACGGTAAATATCACTAAAGCTAAACAAAAAACGAACGTCCGGTCAGCGAATAAAGACCAAACAAACGTAATCAAAACTCCGCGTCATTTAACGTTGGAAGAATCTTTAGAATTCTTAGGAGATGACGAGTATTGTGAAATTACTCCTGAAAATGTTCGTTTACGTAAACAGATCTTAAATAAAGGCGAACGCGAAAAATCTGCTAAAAAGAATAAAACTTCTCAAATAGGTTAAGCCATTTGAGTACGAAAAGGTTTCAAGGACATTTTTATGTTCTTGAAATCTTTTTTTGTTTTCCTGAAACCTTATATGATGGAATTGCATAGCCTGCTTCATTCATGAGTTGGGCTTAAAACAGCTTAATTTTCTGGCAAATAAAAATACCTGGCCTTTCATATTGTTGGATAAAGCTTTTGTTGATATAATAAAACTGTTACTTTAGAAAAAGTGTTTAACTAGTAGTATAAATTGATTCGTTTTAGTGACAGAACATTATCGGTTCTTGCTGAGTCATTTTAAGAAAAAGGCATACTACGTATCTGAAGGCTTTATAGTAATAAATAAAAATATAAAGGAGGCCGTGGGCTTCTTTTAAGCCGAGAGCATGAAAAAGTTAAAGTATTTAGATTATTATATTTTTATTCCCTACTTGATTCTTTCTGTATTTGGAACACTGATGGTCTACAGTTCGAGTAGTTACGTTGCCATTAGTGAATACAATAACTCAGAATATTATTTTATTAAGCAGGCTTTGTTTGTAGGAGCAGGATTACTTATCAGTTTGTTTATCTTTTTCATCAGGTATACTAAATTAAAACACAAGAATCTAATTATGTACGCCATCAGTTTCATAGTAGGATTATTAATTTATCTTCTTATTTTTGGAGAAGAAATAAATGGAGCAAAAGGTTGGTTAAATATTGGCCCAGTTGGGATACAACCGGCTGAGTTTGCCAAAGTTGCGGTTATTTGGTATTTTGCTTACATTTTTTCCCGGAGACAACAGCAAATTGTACGTGATTTTTGGTCTTCAATGAAACAGCCTGCCATTCTATTTGGCGTGATTTTATTGTTGATAGCTATTCAACCCGATATAGGCGGAGCAGCTATTATTTTATTTATCGGTGTAATCATGATTTTCGCTAGTGGTGTTTCGACTAAATTAGGTGTTACGATGGGCGCTCTAGGAATTACAGTGATACTTGGTGTGGTAGAATTGGTTAGAATTTTCGGTACAAAACTGCCTTTTCTGCAAGCTTATCAATATGATCGTTTTTTAGCTTTTTGGGATCCTTTTGAAGTGTCTGAAAGTGCTGGACTACAGTTAGTGAACTCTTACTATGCTCTTAGCCGTGGTGGCCTTTTTGGTGTTGGAATTGGACAAAGTATTCAAAAGACAGGC
>NZ_DAMDAK010000099.1:6242-8358 GCF_032094055.1 Carnobacterium sp. | reverse complement strand
TTTAACTGGTTTAGCAGCTACTTCAGCACCTTTGATTGTAGGAGGTCGTCAATTTGAAACCATTACGCCAATGATTTTGACCTTTTCAAAGAGTACCTCTTCTAGAGACTTGGCAACTGTGCTGGCTTTAATATTAGGATTAGCTACCATTATTCTTTTATCTTTTATGATTCGTTCTGAACGAAAAGGGAATTATATGTCTGTTTCGAAAGTGAAATCAGAATTTAAGAAACAGCCAATCGAAAATAAAGCAGCAAACTTAGCCGTTCACGTATTTGCTTATGCATTATTTGCTTTATATGCGATTCCAGTTGTTTTGATTATCATCTTCTCATTTACAGATACGTACAGTATCTCAACAGGAACATTAAGCTGGGAGCATTTCACCTTAGTCAATTACCAAAATGCGTTTTCCAGTGTGAGTGCGCTTAAACCATATATTGTATCCATTCTTTATGGGTTCTTTGGTTCTCTTATCGTAGTGGCTTTTTGTTTATTGTGTTCCAGAATTATTCACAAGTATAAAAATAAATTAGTGACCCTTTTAGAATATGCTTTAATGATTCCATGGTTTTTGCCTTCAACGTTAATTGCAGTAGGTTTAATTGTATCTTTTAACGTAGAAACGGTGTTCACTTTCCGATTCATTTTAGCTGGTACGGTCTGGCTGTTGTTATTGGGCTACGTATTGATTAAAATTCCATTCACTTTACGAATGACAAAAGCAGCTTTTTTTGCAATTGATAGCGAAATCGAAGAAGCAGCTAAAAATTTAGGCGCAGGTTCTTTTTATACTTTTAGGAGAGTTTTATTTCCTATCATATTGCCAGCTACCACCGGGGTATTTGCTTTAAATTTTATAAGCATTTTATCGGACTACGACTTGACTGTCTTTTTGTATCATCCAGTTTATGAGCCATTAGGGGTGATGATCAAAAACGCGACCAGTGCGCAAACTTTAGCAGATACGAAAGCACTGTCGCTAGTTTATTCGGTTATTTTAATGATCATGTCTTCAATTATAATGTATTCAGTCTATGGAAATAAAAAAGTGAAATTAAGGAGTTTGATTAAATGGAGATGGAAAACCAGTCCAACAGATTTACAGTAGCTACTTACAATATACGATTAGACACTTTTATGGATGAACAAGATCAATGGGTAAACCGAAAGGAGAATGTTAAGGCACTGATTGTGAATTCAGAATGGGATGTATTGGGTTTACAAGAAGCGAAACAAAATCAATTAGATGATTTGAAAGAATTAGCAGATTATCAATTTGTAGGGTTGGGACGTTCAGATGATGAAAATAACGAATACAATCCCATTGCTTTTAAACCAGCTCGATTTGCTTTAATAGAAAGCGGAACTTTCTGGCTTTCCATAACTCCTGACATCCCTTCACAAGCCTTTGAGTGGCAGGCAGATTGTCCTCGTATCTGCACATGGGTTCGTTTAAAGCAAAAAAGCAACGACAAAGAATTTTTTTTCTTTAATACCCATTTTGATCATATCAGTGAAGAAGCTCGTTTTCAGTCAGCTTTACTGATAAAAAAAGAAATAGACAATCTAGCAAAAAATAAGCCTGTATTTTTGACCGGCGACTTTAACGCTGATGAAAAAGAGCGTTGGTATGATGTAATTGCCGCATCATGTAGGTCCATTAGTGACTTGTACAGGTGTCGGATTTTCTCATGATAGTCTATGGGACACAATGCAGCATATTGATTATATTTTTACTACACATGATGTTTCTATTTACTCTACTTGTACCATAACTGATAAGTTTGCTGGTCGTTATCCTTCTGATCACTTTCCTGTTTCAGCTGTATGCAGTTTAAATGAAGAAACCATTGATTAAAAGTAAAGAGGTGAGAATATATGGAGACTAGTCTTATTTTGTTTCGATTGCTATTAGCAGTTTTTATTGGAGGAATAGTAGGATATGAACGTTCAAGTAATAATAGCAAAGCTGGTTTAAGGACATATATCTTAGTCTCAGTCTCCATGGCAATGATCGCTTTGATTCAATTAGCCATGATGGAAACGGCATACACATCAGCAGCTGAACATCCTAATGTTCAAGAAGCAGTTAAGTTAGATTATGGCCGGTTAA
>NZ_DAMDAK010000099.1:1331-6232 GCF_032094055.1 Carnobacterium sp. | reverse complement strand
TTTTGGGTGCTGGAACTATTTTGCATTTAAAAAACAATATTGTGGGCTTAACTACTGCAGCAAGTATGTGGGCAGTGGCAGTTGCCGGTTTGGCTACAGGTATGGGATATTACGTTATCGCTATTGGTGGGTGTTTTATTATTGTCGGAACACTTAATACAGTTAATAAATTTCAAAAAAAATACATTACAAAAATTCGCGAGATCCAACTAGATATTTATTTCCAATCAGATAAAAAAGTAATTGGAGATGTGCTATCAGCGTTATCAAAATACAACGTGGAAATAGAGAAAGTAGAATTTGTTGAGTTGAACACTAACGAAATGAATCACATTAAATATTTTATACATTTACCAGGAAATCTGAATATAGATCTATTAAAAAAAGAATTGTATTATGTAAATCAAAATATAACTAAGGTTACACAATATGGTTTTTAAAAAGGCAGGAGATTCATATGATTCCTTTTGAGCGTCAAAAATTTATTTTAGAACAATTACAAAAAGAACCAGCTTATATTGAATATTTAGCTAAGCTATTGAAAGTTTCGGAGATTACAATACGCCGTGATTTAAAGACCCTGGAAGATGAAGGGGTAATAGAAATGAAACATGGGGGCATGGCGAAGCTTATCGACACGACTAAAGAAACTACTATGCAAAGACGTTCTACTCGTTTTGTTGATAGAAAGAAAATCGTAGGTAAAAAGGCTAGTGAGTTAGTAAAAGATGGAGACTTTATTTTTATTGATTCAGGGACAACTACTCGATTTATGATAAAAGCATTAAAAGATAAAAAAGTAACCATAGTAACTAATGGATATGAGAACATCGAATTAGCGATGAAATATCATATAGAGATTATTTCGCTAGGAGGACAGTTAAAAAGAGAAACCCTTGCTTTTATAGGACCAGAGGCCATAAATAGTTTGAATAGATATCATTTTGATAAATGCTTTTTAGGTGCTAATGGGGTAGATGAAACAGGTGGGATTACAAATGCGGATAATAATGAGTCGATTATCAAAGAATTTGCCATTGCCAAATCAACTGAATCTTTTATTTTGATTGATTCTTCTAAATTTAATAAAATAGCAAATTATAAATTTGCAGAGATGAAGGCTGTTACGGTAATTACCGATGAAATCCCTGAAAAGTACCAAGACTCGGTTCAGTGTAAATGCATTTAACAAGCAGAAAGCGGGGTTAAGCTAATGAGGCAAGAAGCATACACTTATTGGAAAGAAAAACTCATCAACCAGCCGTTGGTAACAGAAGAATTAAACCGATTGACTGAAGAAGAAATAACTCACTTATTTGGAAATTTTTTAGATTTTGGAACAGGCGGTATGCGAGGAACGATGGGAATTGGAACTAACCGATTAAATGTGTACACCATCAAAAGAGTGGCGCTTGGACTAGGACGCTACTTAATAGCTAACCATGTAAATCCTAATATAGTGATCGCATATGATACACGACAGCAGTCTCTTGAATTTGCTAATGAAACAGCTAGAGTGATGGCAACGCTAGGAATAGAAACTTTTATATTTAAAGAAGCAACTCCTACTCCAGAATTGTCTTTTGCTGTTAGAGAATTGAGCGCAACTGCGGGTGTAGTTATCACAGCTAGTCATAATTCAGCTGAGTATAACGGATTTAAAGTTTACAATCAAAAAGGTGGTCAAGCTACTCCGACACTTATGAATAAGGTGAAAAAATTTGTAGAGAGTGTTGATGATTATCTAGAATACACTCTCAAAGATTATGATGAATTAAAGAGGAATGGGAAAATAAGATACCTCGCAAAAGAAATAGATGCGTTGTATCTTTCGTCTATTCAAAATGTTTCTTTTCGTAAAGGTATTCTTCAAGGCAGTAATGCTCCTAGTATTTTATACAGTCCTCTTCATGGAACAGGTGATAAATTGGTGCCAACAGCATTGCAACAAGCTGGAATCAAAAGACTTCAAGTGCTAGAAAAACAACAGACAAGAGATGGATCATTTTCTACAGCTCCGTCGCCTAATCCTGAGCAAATTAATGCCTTTTCTTATTTGTTAGAAGCTGCAAAACAATTGAAAAGCGACTTATTGTTGGCTACTGATCCAGATGCTGACCGTTTAGGTGTTATGTGTCTCCATAAGGGAAGATATCAGTTATTGTCAGGAAATGAAGTCGGTATATTAATGTTATCCTATATTTTAGACTACCGCAAAGAAGGAGGTATCTTAAAGAGTGCAGATACTGTTCTTTCGACAATTGTCTCTACTTCTTTAGTGGATAAGATTGCTAAGAAAAATGAGATAAAGTCTATCAAATTATTGACTGGTTTTAAATACATTGGCGAGTACATCGCAACTCAGCATTTGACAACTAATTTTTTATTAGGATTTGAAGAAAGCTGCGGCTATTTGATTTGTCCTTTTGTACAAGATAAAGATAGTATTCAAGCAGCCATATTAGTTGCTGAAATGACTGGGTATTTTAAGCAATTTGGTAAGACCCTGATAGATGAGCTAGAGGAAATTTATCATGAATATGGGTATTATCAGACAGCTCTAGAAACAATCCAGCTTAAAGAAGATTCAAAAAAATCAGACTCTTTAATGGAACATTTCAGGCATCTACCAGAAAAAACTTTAAAAGAACTTGATGTTTTATGGATTGAAGATTTTTATACCGGAAAGCGGCATAACTGCTTCATAAAAAAGGAAAGCGAGAGAATCCAACTACCCAAAGAAAACGTTCTAAAGTTTATAACTATTGAAGGAGATTGGGTTTGTATCCGTCCTTCAGGAACAGAAGCAAAACTAAAAATATATTATGAATGTAGAGGACACACTAAAGAAGAAAGCGAAAAAAAGATAGACCATTTTAAAACATGGGTGAAACAAATTTTTGACGAACAAAAGAGCACAAAGAAATAAGGAAGGAGAGAGTGAATGAACCAGTTATTGAAAGGAACAGAATGGGAGATTTGGGAAGAAAAGGTTGAGCCAGCTCTAATTGCTCATAATGAGACCCTCTTTTCTTTAGGGAATGGGCACATTGGTACGCGAGGCAGCTTAGAAGAAGGCTATTTAAATAAGAACTTTACTGTAAATGAAGGAAGCTATGTGAATGGCTTTTTTGAATCTGCACCGATTATTTATGGAGAAACAGCCTTTGGGTATGCTAAAAATACACAAACGATTTGTCAAGTTCCTAATGGAAAAGAAATGAGCTTTTCGATTGATGGAGAGTGGTTTCATTTAGGGGCAGGAATCATATTAAACCATAAACGTATTTTAGATATGAAAAAAGGGATTCTTAAGCGTTTCTTTACTTGGAAAAACTCGAATGGGAAAATAGTCGATGTGGTGATTGAGCGATTCACTTCTTATGATATACCTGAAATACTAGCTATTTCTTATAAGCTAACACCAGTAAACTTCAATGGAGAAATTATGTTTAAGAGTTGTTTGGATGGTGATGTAAACGTTTCTCCCGTTATTGGAGACTTAATAGATGACCCTCGAGTAGTTAAACGTGAAAAGCGAGACTTTCATACTCGATTAAGCTATGAAAAAAATCAAGCGTTTTTAGTAGCCGCCACAGAAGTCAGCAACTTGTGTTTAGCAACCGGACAGCTAATTAGCATCACTTCGTCTAATGAAACCCTGCACTGCACAGCGACCGATGACCATATTCTAAATGAATTTACCTTTAATGTTAGAGAGGGAAAGACTGAAACAATTGAAGTGTTTACCGGCTATAGTACTTTTTATTCAGCAGCGGAACAAGACAGTACAGTGATTAAAAAGTTAAGAAAAACCTTACAAGAAGTTGAAAAACTAGGTTACGATAAACTTAAAGAAAAGCAGATAAAAACGATGAATGCCTTTTGGAAAAAAAGCGACATTAAAATTAAAGGCGATACAGTGTTGCAAAAAGGATTGCGGTTTAATTTATTTCATTTGAACCAAGCTGCTGGACGAGATGGATTGACCAATATTCCGGCTAAAGGGCTGACTGGTGATGGATATGAGGGGCATTATTTTTGGGATACAGAGATGTATATGCTACCCTTTTTTGTTTATACTCAACCGGATATTGCAAAATCTTTACTACTATACCGTTATTCTATTTTAGAAAATGCACGAAAACGAGCGCGAGAGTTAGGTGTGGAACAAGGAGCGTTGTTTCCATGGCGGACCATCAATGGAGAAGAATGCAGTGCCTATTATCCAGCAGGCACAGCACAGTTTCATATTAATGCGGATATTGCTTATGGAGTAAAACTGTATTTAGAAGCTGTGAATGACTTAGACTTTAGATACCATGAAGGATTAGAAATTCTAGTGGAAACAGCTCGCTTTTGGATAGAATTTGGAGATTATATTCCCGAAAGTGGGAATGCTTTTTGCATTAATGGAGTAACAGGTCCAGACGAATATACGGCTATTGTCAATAATAATTATTACACGAATCTAATGGCTAAAACGAATTTAGAATTTGCTGCAAAATTGGCTAAAGAAGTGTTAAGCGAACCCGGAGAAGAGACCTCAGAGATAGTTAAAAAATTAACGATTGATAATAGTGAAATTCAGCTTTGGGAAGCAGCTGCTGAAAAAATGAAATTACCATTTGATCAAGAAAAAAAATTAACGAAACAGGACGATACCTTTTTTGAGAAAACTGTGTGGGATTTTGAAAATACACCTAAGGAAAAATATCCTTTGTTGTTGCATTACCATCCATTGATGATTTATCGTTACCAAGTGAATAAGCAAGCAGATGTCGTTTTAGCTCAACTGCTGCACTCTAAAAACATTTCTAAAAAGCAAAAAATGCGGGATTACCATTATTATGAATCCATCACAACTCATGATTCTTCTTTGTCCCGATCTATTTTTGGAA
>NZ_DAMDAK010000099.1:0-1321 GCF_032094055.1 Carnobacterium sp. | reverse complement strand
GATGGCGAGTGAAATCGGAGAGAAAGAAAAAGCTTATCGTTATTTTATGGATACAGCATTAATGGATCTTGTTGACCAACAAGGAAACACAAAAGATGGAATTCATGCTGCTAATATGGGCGGAACATGGATGAGTATGGTGTATGGATTTGCAGGAATGGCCATATATGAAGATAGGTTAACTTTTTCGCCTAGATTACCAAAAGAATGGCAGGAGTTAAGTTTTAAAATTCATTTTAAAGGTAGGTGGCTTAAAATCATCTTATCTGAACAACAAACTACTTATGAACTGCTTTCGGGAGATAGCATAATTTTTAGTCATAAAGATAAAGAAGACTTTCTTGAAGACAGTCTAACCATTCTTAATATAAAAGAGAATATTTAGTAGGTTGCTGGAGCTAAGCCAATCAGAAAAGCAAGTATAGAAGTTTTAAAAATTTATATGTAAGAAAAAGCCTTTATAGGCTTTTTTTGTTTATTTTTCGGTAATACTAGATTCCAATATAGAGGAAAATAATAGGTAAGATCTCAAAGAGCAAGAAAAGCAAGCGCAGTTATGTGAACAAAGATAACTCTTATAATTACTGGAAGCAGCAGTGTGATTATTTCTAGGTTTACTGAGGCTGCAAAATAAAATAGTCATCTATTAGGAATTGGAGTGTTTTTATTTGCAGGGGGTAACAGGTAGTGTGCTGTTTGTCGTTATTATTGTAGTGTTTGATTTGTGTAAAGAATCAAAAGGAGGAATTTTATAATGAGCGTACAAACAGAAAGCTTTATCAATAAAGTAAAAGGAGAGGCTACAGCATTATGGTCCGTCTACAAAGTTCTGCCGTCAGTTACTATCGCACAAGCTGCTCTAGAATCAGCGTGGGGCACATCTGGTCTTGCTGCTAATCACAATAATTTATTTGGCATCAAGGGCAATTATGGCGGGAATGCGGCCAACATGGCTACTTGGGAAGTGTATGGCGGTATAACTTATACGATTACTGCTAATTTTAGATCCTATCCTGACTGGGCAACGTCGATTAAAGATTACGGTGTGTTTTTAAATGTGAACAGTCGTTATAGCAAATCTTTAGGTTTAACAGATTACAAACAGCAGATCAAAGCCATCCACGAAGCCGGTTATGCGACGGATCCGCAGTATCAAACTAAAATCATTTCAATTATTGTAGCAAACGATTTAGTGAGATTTGATAAACAAGTAATAGATAGTACGATATCTGATTCTAATAAATTGCCAGTATCATCAGTCAAACTGGTAAGCGATAAAATCACTGGCAATAGCTATACGGTTAAGTCGGGTGACACATTA
>NZ_DAMDAK010000098.1:8114-8689 GCF_032094055.1 Carnobacterium sp. | reverse complement strand
CGAAAAAAAAGGAAGCGCAAAAGGTGATACAGTAGCCTGATGAGTGCTTCCTTTTTTTGAACGGAAAAATGGATAGAGTCAAAATAGTAATAGTTGAACTTCTTACTAAAATAAAGTAAAATAAAGCATCACTAAATTTGACTATTTATTCCTCATTTTTAGGACGTGCATCCGGAAAAAATGTTCGTCTGAGACCTTTAATCTTATGATACACCAGCTTTCCCAGTCATAGGAAGGCAAAATAAAGGGAGGATCACTATGACAAATCTTTATATTATTATTGCATTACTTTTATTTGTAGCTGTCATTTATAGTTTTTGGCGTCTGCAAAAGAAACACGTTAAATTTTCAACACGTGTTTTTATCGCTCTAGGTTCAGGGATTGTATTTGGAGCTCTGCTTCAATTGCTTTTTGGAGCAACAGGAGACGTTACAACAGGAGCCATTGAGTGGATCAATATCGTCGGAACAGGGGATGTGCGCTTTTTACAAATGCTCATTATGCCGCTGATTTTTGTCTCAATCGTAGGAGCATTCACGAAAATTGAAGGTACCAAAGACTTGGGGAAAATCAG
>NZ_DAMDAK010000098.1:0-8104 GCF_032094055.1 Carnobacterium sp. | reverse complement strand
CGGTTTTAACGACATTGTTAGCGACAACTGCGATTGCAGCTTTAGTCGGGGTTTCAAGTGTGATGCTGTTTAATTTGGACGGAGCAGAATTTGTCCAAGGAGATGCTGAAACGGCGCAGATTGCAGCGTTGGATGAGCGCCAAGAAGCAGTAGCGGACTTATCTATTCCAGAACAAGTAGTGAACTTCATTCCATCGAATGTTTTTGCGGACTTATCCAATTCTCGTTCAACAAGTACCATTGCAGTTGTCATCTTTTCAGCTTTCGTAGGAGTTGCTTATCTAGGGGTAAATAAAAAAGACCCGGAAAACGGCGCCTTTTTTGAAAAAATCATCAAGAGCTTGTATGCCATCGTTATGCGGATCGTGACATTGGTATTAAGATTAACACCATACGGAGTTTTTGCATTAATGACAAAAGCTTTAGCAACAAGTGATTTTAATGCTTTATTGAATCTAGGAAAATTTGTAGTAGCTTCTTATGCGGCTATTATTGTGATGTTCCTGATCCATATGCTGATTTTATTGGGTGTGAAAGTAAGTCCGATCCAATACTTGAAGAAAACGTGGACTGTTTTAAGCTTTGCTTTTACTTCACGTTCAAGTGCTGGTGCTTTGCCATTGAATATCGAAACGCAAACAAAAGCTTTAGGTGTTGACGATGCTTCTGCAAACTTTTCTGGCACATTCGGGATGTCGATCGGACAAAATGGTTGTGCAGGAGTTTACCCTGCTATGTTGGCGGCAATCGTTGCGCCAACGATGGGGATTGACCTTTTCAGCCCAACCTATATTTTGACAATCGTAGCTGTTGTAACGATTAGTTCATTTGGCGTTGCCGGAGTCGGCGGCGGAGCAACATTTGCTGCTTTGATCGTTTTAGGAGCTCTGGACTTGCCGGTAGCTATTGTCGGATTAGTTATTTCAGTTGAACCGGTCATCGATATGGCTCGGACAATGTTAAATGTAAATGACAGCATCATAGCTGGGATTATTTCATCAAAACGAATCAAACGCTTTGATACAGCGATGTTTAATGATGACGAAGCGATCGTTAAATCAGATATGTAATAAAAACTAAAAAGCTGAAGTTTCCCTTTTAAAAGAGGAACTTCAGCTTTTTCTGTTTGGTTATTCGTATCTAAGTGCTTCAATTGGATCTAATTTTGCAGCTTTTCGCGCAGGGTAGATGCCGAAAAACACACCTACAGCAGTAGAGAAAAGTAAAACTAGAACAACCGAAGTGAGCGTGATATTTGGAATAATGTTTAAGGCTCCGGCTACTCCATTTGCCAGTAGGATACCCAATACCAATCCAATGATACCGCCGATCAAACTTAAAATAATAGATTCCATTAAGAATTGCATCAAAATGGTTCCGGTAGTTGCACCAAGCGCTTTACGGGTTCCGATTTCACGGGTACGTTCCGTAACGGAAACTAACATAATATTCATGACTCCAATGCCGCCAACCAATAAGGCGATTGCAGCAACTGCAGCAATGAAATTAACAAATAAACTCAAGACAGAGTTTACTTGATCTAAAGCTTGTAAAAAGTTGGTAGCGGTATAGTAATCTTTTCCTAAAGAATTATGTCGTGTTTCCAATAACCGCACAATTTGAGTTGAAACTGTCTCGATTGCTTCTTTATCCGTTACTTGAACGGTTAAGCTATCCATTGTCGTGGCTTCTGGATTTAGTTTTTCCATAGTTGTTAAAGGTACCGCTAAATAAATCGGCATTTGACTAAGATCGAATGAGCCTTGTAAATCTTCAAATGTTCCTTTTACAACACCAACGATCATTAAGCGTAGATTGTTTCCGGCTTCTCCGCTGAGTTGCAGCGTTTCACCGACTACGTTTGTCCGTTCATTAAATAAGGCTTTTGCGGTATCTTCACTGACCACGGCTACGTTTTTAGCATCCTGATAATCTGTTTGATTAAAATAGCGCCCGTAAACCAATGTACTATCCATTGTTTGATTTGTATACTGCATATCAGGAGTTCCACTTAAAGCTAAAGCCGTTCGGGAATCAAATTCAGATTTTGCAGATGCACGGATAGTTTTGTCAGGAGAAATATGCGTGATGGCCGGAATGGACGCTTTTAAAGCTTTAAGATCTTCATCGGTAAAGGCATCACTGCTAGAAGCTTCATCACTCAATGAGACAGAAATAGTTGAAGCTCCTAAATCGTCAAATGTCCCAGTGATTTCAGAAGTAGCTCCATTCCCAACAGCAAGGATAGCAATAACAGCTGCGATTCCGATGATGATTCCCAACATGGTCAAGAAAGAACGCATTTTATTTGCGAAAATACTATCAATGGCCATTTTAAAATTTTCTTTAATATTCAAAGATCTGGCTCCTTTCTATAACATTTTTGGATTTTGGAGACGATCATCTTGGAGAGTCCCGTCAAAAAACGACACGATGCGTTTAGTATAAATGGCGACTTCCGGTTCATGTGTGACCATTACAATAGTTGTTCCTTCAGCATTTAATTCTTGAAAAATACGCAATATGTCAATAGTCGTCTTAGAATCCAAATTACCGGTAGGCTCATCTGCCATTAGAACAGAAGGTTCATTCACAATAGCGCGGGCAATGGCTACACGCTGTTTTTGACCACCTGAGATTTCGTTTGGTTTGTGCTTTACTCGATCACTTAAACCCACGCGTTCTAGCGCTTTTAAAGCCCGCTGTTTACGCTCTTTAGCGGGGACACCAGCATAAACCATGGGCAATTCCACGTTTTCCAGAATCGTCATTCGCGGCATCAAATTAAAGGATTGGAAAACAAAACCAATTTCTTTGTTTCGGACATGAGCACCTTGATTGTCGCTTAAGTTACTCACATTCTCTCCGTTTAAAAAATAAGTTCCTGAATCAAAATGATCCAATAAACCTAATATATTCATCATCGTTGATTTTCCAGATCCGCTTGGGCCCATAATAGAAGTAAATTCGCCTTTTCCAATGGTTAAGGAAATATTATCTAATGCCACAAGTTTTTCATCTCCTGTTTGATACGTTTTGACGATATTTTTTAATTCAATCATTGCTTTACCGCCTTTCTATTTTGCTGATACTGAAACGCCATCTTTGATTTTTTCATCAGGAGATAAGATGACAGTTTGATCGGCAGCTAAGCCATCTTTCACTTCAACTTTGGTATCGGATTGAATACCAATGTCGATCAATTTTGCACGTGCTGTTCCCTTTTCGATAACATAGACAAACGGTTTGTTTTTATCGTTATAAAGCAAGGCTTCAATAGGCAAAGCAACAGCATTTTCAGCTGTATTAGTGGTGATTTCAGCGTCAATATCAAATCCGGCAAATAAATCCTTAGGAGGGGTATCAAATCCGATAGTAGCAGCTAATGCAGTGGTATTTCCGGTTTGACTCATAATAGTCGTAGCGACTGGATCAATATGGGTTACTTTTCCTGAATAAGTTTCTGAACCATTAGATAGGGTAACAGCTTGATCTTTTTTTACTAATGGGGCATCAGACTTAGTTAATTGGACAGTTACTTTTAAATCGCTTAAGTCAGCTAATGTAATAGCTGCTTCGCCGGTCTGTGCACTTAAATCAGCTTCATCAGGGACAACGCTGACATTGGTTACAGTTCCGTCAAAATTAGCTGTTTGTGCTGTTCCGTCTTGATAAAGAACTAGCCGATCGTTTTCTTCTACTTGATCTCCGACAGCTACATCGACCTCAGTAACAAGACCTTGTCCAAAGATTTCTTGTGTTTGTTCAGCTTCTAAAGTTCCTGTGGTTGAAAGAGTTTCAACGATTGTCTCATTAGCTGTTTTTCCGGTTCTGACTGAAATAGCTTCTTCTTTAGTAGAAGTTCCGAAAATACTGTAGCCAATGAAACCTACTACAATCAATGCTGCCAGAATACCAATTGCTTTTTTTGTATTCATATGGTGAATCTTCCTTTCTTCTCTGGTTTTAATCCAACTGATGGATCATCAGTATGACATGATGTCATTTATTCAGTATAACGGTTTTAGTACGCAACGTCTAGCATGAAAACTTATGTTTGAAGATAGGGAAATACTTCTGGTTCGTGAGCAAATAATTCAGTTTTTTTGCGAAAAAGTGTATAGTTAAAGAAAGTTAGAAAGTAGTATGTGTCTATAAAAAAGCTGAAATGAGGAGATCAGTATGAAAAAAGAACTATTTGCAATTGGCGATGTTCATGGACAGATCAATCTTTTTCAAGAAATGCTGACACATTGGAATGAAGCTACTCAGCAATTGCTATTGATTGGGGACTTGGGTGACCGTGGAGAGAACCCAAAAGCTTGTTTTGTATTGGCTAATGAATTAGTTGAAGAAAAAGGTGCCATCTGGTTAAAAGGCAATCACGAAGAAATGCTTCTGGATTTTCTAGAACATCCAGAAGATAATTACGATTTGTATCTACTAAATGGCGGCTTGCAGACTTTAGAAACCTTTTTGCATCCTGGATTAAATGATGAGTACTCTCCGACTGAAATTGCTATGCTGATGATCAGTCATTATCCTACTTTAAAAGAACGGTTAAAAAATTTACCGTTATATTTTGAATGGGGAAATTTTGTATTTGTGCATGCAGGTGTAGATTTATCCAAGAAAGATTGGAAAAAGACAAATCCAAGAGATTTCGTTTGGATTCGCGAGCCATTTCATACGATGAAGAATAAGACAGGAAAGACAATTGTTTTTGGTCATACACTTACTCCTGCTCTTTACGGAGACAATAAAACAACTGATTTATGGATACAAGATAATAAAATCGGAATTGATGGCGGTGCCGTTTATGGTGGAGCCTTGCACGGCGTAGTTTTTGACTCGGAAAAATTGTTGCAAGACTACAAGCTGGTGAATCAAGGATATGTTTGGGATGGACGCGTTTGATTAATTGCGAAAAATAAAGGTAGAGCAGGTGCATAAAAATGATTGAATTTAAAGAGGTGACAAAAGAATATGTTCCTGGCAAACCAGTGGTATCCAATTTGAATTTGGAAATAAGAGATGGTGAATTTTTTGTTTTGATCGGGCCAAGTGGAAGTGGCAAAACTACAACATTAAAAATGATCAATCGATTGATTACCTTAACCACCGGTTATATTCTTGTCGGCGGCAAACCCATTAGTGATTACAACATTCAAGAATTGCGCTGGAACATGGGGTATGTCTTACAGCAAATTGCTTTATTTCCCAATATGACGGTGGAAGAAAATATTACTGTCGTGCCTGAAATGAAAAAGATGCCTAAAGACAAAATGCAAGAACGCGTAACTGAATTGCTTGAAAGCGTGGGGTTAGATGCTGAAAGTTACCGCCATCGCAGAACCAGCGAATTATCAGGCGGGGAACAGCAGCGGATAGGAGTGGTACGGGCGCTTGCGGCCGATCCGGATATTATCTTGATGGATGAACCTTTTAGTGCTCTAGATCCAATCAGCCGCCATAACTTGCAAAAAGACGTTGTGGAACTGCATAAAAAATTACAAAAAACAATTGTCTTTGTAACGCATGATATGCAAGAAGCAATGGCATTAGGCGACAGAATCTGCTTAATGAATGAGGGGGAAATCGTTCAAATCGGTACACCTGACGAGATTCGCAGACACCCTAATACCACATTTGTCAAAGACTTCTTAAAGTCAGGCAATATCGAAGTAGTTGAATCACAATCTATCCAACAGTTAGTGACAGCTGGATATACACAGCCAGTTGCGGAGGGGGGAAATACTGAGAAATTGTTAAAGGCAACAGATACAGTTGACCAATTGATTATGGCCTTATCAAAAGAGGAAGTTGTTTTTATCCAAGATGCTCAAAACCACATTATTGGAAAGGTGACACATAAACAACTGTTGGCCTACTTAGCAGCGAATATTACTGCTGGAGGTGTAACAGAATGAACGCATGGATAACGACCTTTCAAGAACGAAAAGGTGCATTAGGGACAGCTTTGATCGAACATATCCAGTTATCTTTTATTTCACTATTGATTGCAGTGCTGATTGCGATTCCTCTAGCTATTTATTTAGCACAGCATAAAAAAGCTGCAGGTCCTATTATTCAAATCACAGCTATTTTTCAAACTATTCCTTCCTTAGCTTTACTCGGCTTACTGATTCCGTTGGTCGGGATCGGCAAGGTACCGGCTGTCGTTGCTTTAGTTATTTATGCTCTATTGCCGATTTTGCGCAACACATATACCGGATTGACAGAAATTGACCCGTCATTAGATGAAGCAGCTGATGCCATGGGAATGGATCGCAAGCGGAAACTATTAAAAGTTCAAATTCCGATTGCGATGCCAATCATTATGGCGGGGATCAGGAATGCAATGGTTTTAATTATTGGAACGGGAACGATTGCCGCTTTGATTGGTGCCGGCGGATTAGGAAGCTTGATTCTACTGGGGATCGATCGGGGAAATAATCAATTGATTTTAATGGGAGCTATTCCAGCAGCCATTTTAGCAGTTGGCTTTGATTATGTATTGAGTTATTTTGAAAAAGTTTCTTTTAATCGGACCATTCAAGTTTTAGGGTCAGTGACAGTTGTTATGCTGGTGCTGATGATTGTACCTTTGATCAGCGGCAAAGATAAAGAGATTGTGATTGCCGGAAAATTAGGAGCAGAGCCTGAAATCATCATGAATATGTACAAAGAATTGATTGAAAATCAAACAGATTTATCGGTTCAATTGAAACCGAATATGGGGAAAACGACTTTTGTTTTTAATGCTTTAGAATCAGGAGATATCGATATTTATACAGAGTACAGTGGAACGATTTTAGCTACCTTTTTAAATGAAGAAGCAAAATCGACAGATGAAAAAGAGGTCGTTGAACAAGCTCGTCAAGGACTAGCTCAACAATATAATATGTCATTATTGGAACCAATGGCGTTTAATAATACTTATGCTTTAGCAGTTACACCAGAGCTGGCCGAACAATATCAGTTGAAAAAAATATCAGATCTTCAAGCTGTTACAGATCAGCTTAAAGTAGGGTTTACACTTGAATTCGCAGATCGGCAAGATGGTTATTTAGGAATCCAAGATTTATATGGGATAACGTTTGATAATTTACAGACAATGGAACCTAAATTGCGTTATTCAGCGATTAAAACGGGGGATATCAATTTGGTTGATGCGTATTCGACTGACAGTGAATTGGCTCAATACAATTTAACGGTTCTAGAAGACGACAAAGGGTTGTTTCCACCTTATCAAGGGGCACCTTTATTGTTGACTAAAACGTTGGAAAAACACCCTGAGCTGGAACAAGTGTTAAATCAATTAGGCGGAAAAATCACAGATGAAGAAATGCGCCAGATGAACTATGAAGTCAATGTAAATAATGCGAATCCACAAGCAGTCGCGCATCAGTTTTTAATAGAACAACAATTAATAAAAAAATAAATCTGTAAAGTATTCTAATGACGAATTAGAATACTTTATTGATTTTTGCAGCTTAAAAAGTTACTGTAAATGAAGCAGATAGGTAAAGAAATGGGGCAAGACAATGAAAATTGGTGTATTATCAGATTTGCATATCGATACAAACGGGAAGCATCTACCGGAGAATGAGACATTTGCGACTTTATTGAATAATCAGATAAAAAAACAGCAAATCGACCTTTTCTTAATAGGTGGAGATATCAGTAGCGATTACCGTGTGTCGCAAGCTTTTTTAGATGAACTTGGGCAATTAAGCGGTATTCCGATATTGTTTGTACCCGGCAATCACGATTATTGGTCTAGGAACAATGGAGAAACCGATACGAAAAAAATTTATGATTATTTTAAAAGCCAGCCGGAAAGCATTTTAGAGCGTCCTTATATTATTAATGATCAATGGGCTGTGGTGGGCAATTCAGGCTGGTATGATTATGGGTTTGCAGATACAAACCAATACGATGACCTGGATTTTCAAAAAATGAAATTGCGTGTGGGCACTTGGCAAGATAAACGGTACTGTGACTGGGGCGAATCAGACCAAGCAGTAGCTCAATGGATGTTGGAGAAAATGGAAGAAGATCTGGAAAAAGTCGGAGATCGAAAAGTTATTTTAATGACCCA
>NZ_DAMDAK010000097.1:6462-8751 GCF_032094055.1 Carnobacterium sp. | reverse complement strand
CATCCAGATAAGCTACTCCTTGATTGCGTTCCGTTCCTACTTTGACCACCATCACTGTCATATTTTCACCCGGGATCACCACTGGTTTGACTGCATTAGCCAGCTCATTGATATTCAAAACAGGTACATTTTGAAACTCGCTGACTTTATTTAAATTGTAATCATTTGTAACCACGACTCCATCCAACAATTTGGCTAGTTTGATCAATTTAGAATCGACTTCTGAAATGTCTTCAAAATCTCCATCATACATTTCTACGTCCATATCGTTTTCTTTTTGCAAAGAATTTAGAATATCTAGCCCGCGTCGGCCGCGGACTCGTTTAAGACTATCGGAAGAATCGGCAATATATTGCAATTCTTGTAAAACAAAATTAGGAATCAATAAGACCCCTTCGATAAAGCCTGTTTTAGCAATATCGTAAATCCGTCCATCAATAATGACACTTGTATCTAAGATTTTATATTTTCTAAAGGTTTCATCTGCTCTTCTTTCAAGCACTTTGTTGTCTTCGTCTGTATTTTTTTTAGCTTTTGTTTGAAACATTTTACGCCATTCTTCACGTCTAGTCGTTCCGATTCGGAAGCCTAAATACGCGAAGACGACCATAATAATAATGGGCAAAACATTGCTGATCACCGGCAAAGACAAGCCAATCAAAAACAAACTGCCCAGCCATGCTAAGACCATTCCAATAATGGTTCCGATACTGCCAAATAATAAATAGGTAACACTTTGTTGGCTCAATAAAAGTTCGATTTTTTTAATACCTTGTTCAATGTACTTTGTGCTTGGAAATGAAAGAAATAAAAATATAATTGCGCCGATTAAAATATTCACAAAGCCATTGTTCATAAATTGATTTGATACATGGAAAAGATTCCATACCATTGGCAATAAACTAGCTCCAATGCTGCCGCCAATCAGTAAGAAGATTCCAGTAATAATTTTTTTGGCCAAAATAATCCTCCTTTTGTTAGAGTGTGTTTTTGTAAAAAACACACTCTATATTTTTTCTTATTTCTATTCTGTAAAAGCTTTACGAATACTATCCGTAATCGTGGATACGCCAATGATTTCGACACCTTCTGGAAAAGTCCAGCCGCCGATATTATTTTTAGGAATAAACAAACGCGTAAATCCTAATTTAGCTGCTTCGTGAACCCGCTGTTCGATTCGGCTCACACGACGTATTTCTCCTGTTAAGCCTATTTCACCAATAAAACAATCACGCGGGCGTGTTTCCTTCTCTTGGTAGCTAGAAGTGATGCTCATCGCAATAGCTAAATCAATAGCCGGTTCGTCCAATTTCACGCCGCCTGCTGCTTTTAAATAAGCATCTTGGTTTTGCAATAAAGACCCGGCGCGTTTTTCCAACACCGCCATAATCAAAGAAACTCTATTGTGGTCTAATCCGCTGACCGTTCGTTTTGCATTACCAAAGACAGTTGGCGTGATAAGAGACTGGATTTCAACTAGAATCGGTCTCGTACCTTCCATTGCTGCAACAACGGCAGAGCCGGTTGCTCCTGCAAGACGTTCTTCCAGAAACATTTCAGACGGATTGACGACTTCTTTTAAGCCGCCTTCACGCATTTCAAAAATACCAATTTCATTTGTTGAACCGAAGCGGTTTTTAACTGCCCGTAAGATCCGGAAAGTATGGTGCCGATCTCCTTCAAAATAAAGAACGGTATCTACCATATGCTCCAACATTTTCGGACCGGCAATCGATCCTTCTTTTGTTACGTGTCCAACAATAAAGATTGCAATATTATTTGTTTTAGCGATTTTCATTAAATCAGCTGTACTTTCCCGAACTTGGCTCACACTTCCTACCACACTGGTGATATCAGGTTGACTCATCGTTTGGATCGAATCAATCACTACGAAGTCCGGTTGAATTTCTTCAATCGTCTGACGAATAGCGGCCATATCGGTCTCCGGATAAATATAAAAATTATCTCCTTTGACTCCTAAGCGGTTGGCACTCATTTTTAATTGACTGGCACTTTCTTCTCCAGATACATATAGCACTTTTCCGCCAGTATCATTTAATTGCGCTGAAACTTGTAACAATAAGGTTGATTTTCCAATACCTGGATCGCCGCCGATCAAGACCAAAGAACCAGGCACTACGCCGCCGCCCAGTACACGGTTTAATTCTGCTAGCTTTGTTTTGACTCTAGGAATTTTAGTAACGGTCACTTCTTTAATGGTTTGTGCTTTAGCTGCTTTTCCAGACATACTTACGCGGCTTCTGCGGTTGTTTTTATCGGCAATAACTT
>NZ_DAMDAK010000097.1:3775-6452 GCF_032094055.1 Carnobacterium sp. | reverse complement strand
GGTTCCATGCACCACAGTTTGGGCAACGTCCCATCCATTTCGGAGATTCGTATCCACAAGCTTGGCAGACAAACTTTGTTGCTACTTTTTTTGCCACCGATCGGACCTTCCTTTCTCATAATCTCCATTAATCGTACTTCTATTTTACCATAAAAAGTAAGATAATACGTTTGAAAACATCCAACTCGTCTTTTCAAAAGGCACTTCTATTTATTTTTCTTACGCTATACTATACAATACGCAATTGAATAAACCTGGCTTTTTAAAAGAAGAAACCATGAAGATCTACTTCTGGTTTCCTCTTTTTTATTTCGTTTTCTTTTGTTTTGCTTATCGACCGGATGAACCAAAACCACCCGTTCGATTCTTGCCAGAAGCTCTTTCATTATCCGCTTTTAGGAATGGCATAAAAATCCCTTGGCCGATTCGATCGCCTTTTTTGACGAGATGATCTTTGATGCCATAATTGACAAATTGAAAATAAATATGGCCTTCGTTGGCTTCATTATTGTAATAATCCGCATCAATAATTCCTACACCATTCGGCAGCAGCAATTGGTTTTTGATGGGGTTGCTTGAACGGTTGGCCAACTGCAGATATTCATCTTCTCCCATATAGGCTTTAATGCCAGTTGGTACCAAAGTTGATTTTAAGTGCTTCTGGTTCTCTTCAGGGAGTACACCTTCTGTTTGCTGATCCGTTTCCAACTTTCTATTTTTAAACAATACCTTCCAAATAGAGGGTACAAGACAATCTTCGGCTGCTTCAAAGTCATAACCAGCTGCATGATTGGTTGCTCTGATCGGTAGTTGGATCGCTTTATTTTGATAAGCTGTCACAATTTCAAATCCACGTTTTTTCGTCATTCTTTAAACTACTCCTTATTCATTCACTTGATCAGTGTTCTGCTGCTTTAGTCCAATTCTTTTTTAAAGATCACTGTTTTACATTACTGCTAGTATAACAAAAATAGCGTCGCATTACGATATCTTAACGACTGTTTTCTTTGCCGGAACAGCTGATTGTGCTCTTTTTATGTGCAAGCTGCACAAAAAAAGATTAAAAAACTTGTGCACTGCTACGTTTCAAAAAGATAACGGTTACATTATACTGATTATATTAATCCCTATACAATAGACAAAAATAAAACAAAGGATAGGTGAAGAACATGGTAGAAATCGCTTTAAATAATATCCATAAAAAATATGAAAATAATGAAAATTATTCTGTTACTGATTTTAATTTAAAAATCAAAGATCGTGAATTTATCGTTTTTGTAGGACCTTCCGGTTGTGGTAAATCGACAACATTACGAATGATTGCTGGTTTAGAAGACATTTCAGAAGGTGAATTATATATCGGCGACACATTAATGAATGACGTTGCTCCTAAAGACCGCGATATTGCCATGGTTTTCCAAAACTATGCTTTATATCCGCATATGACTGTATATGATAACATGGCTTTTGGTTTAAAATTGCGTAAATATAAAAAAGACGAAATTAAACGCCGTGTAGAAGAAGCCGCAGAAATTTTAGGCTTAACAGAATACTTAAAACGTAAACCAGCCGCATTATCAGGTGGACAACGTCAACGGGTCGCATTAGGCCGGGCAATTGTTCGAGATGCTAAAGTTTTCTTGATGGATGAACCTTTATCTAACTTAGATGCTAAATTACGTGTAGCCATGCGGGCAGAAATTGCAAAACTGCATCAACGTCTAGAAACTACAACAATCTATGTAACCCATGACCAAACTGAAGCAATGACTATGGCGGATCGGATCGTTATCATGAAAGACGGTTTTGTCCAACAAATCGGATCACCTAAAGAAGTATATGATACTCCTGTAAATATGTTCGTTGCCGGTTTTATCGGTTCCCCTGCTATGAACTTCTTTAATGTAACGTTAAACGGCAATGTGATTACAAACGGAGCCGGTTTAAAACTAACTATTCCTGAAGGAAAAAGCAAGCTCTTAGCCAGCAAAGGCTACGATGGTAAAAAATTGATCTTTGGTATTCGTCCAGAAGATATCCATAGCGAGCAAATTGCTTTAGATACCAATCCTAACAGTGTAGTTCATGCTGAAGTTGTGGTTTCTGAGTTATTGGGTGCTGAAACAATGTTGTATACACGTGTTGACGATACGGAATTTATTTCGAAAGTAGATGCGCGCGATTTCCATAAACCAGGTGAGTTCATTAATCTAGCTTTTGATCTTAACAAAGGCCATTTCTTTGATATTGATACAGAAGAAGTTTTACGTTAATTTAACTTTATTAAATTAACGTAAGTTGGAAAATACTATTAATATAAATAGACCGCAAGAAAAACAAGCCTTACACTTGTTTTCTTGCAGTCTTATTTTTTTATTTGGTAATAGAATAAGTTGATGTTTAGCTGATCGTTCAGCTTTTTTGTTAAATTTCCAGCACTTTAATCACTCTAGCTGGGTTGCCGCCAATTACCACATTATCTGGAAATGATTTTGTCACAACTGCTCCAGCACCCACTACAACATTATCTCCTAATGTGACTCCTGGAATGATAATAGCTCCGCCGCCGACCCAGATATTATCTCCTAGCGTAATCGGCTTACCATATTCTATTGAGGTATTCCGTTTAATGGGATCAAGCGGGTGGGTAGCTGTATAGAGCTGAACATTAGGAGCC
>NZ_DAMDAK010000097.1:0-3765 GCF_032094055.1 Carnobacterium sp. | reverse complement strand
CAATTCTTTCCAATTGTAATAGGGCAGATATCTAACAGCGTACAGTTAAAGTTTGCATAGAAATTTTCTCCGATATGTACATTGAATCCATAATCTACTATTAACCCTTGATTGATATGGAACTGTTCACCGGTTGAACCAAACAACTTTTTCAATATCGTTTTAGCTTCCGGGGAATCTTCCCCTTTTGCTTGGTGAAATTCTTTTAATTTTTCTTGCGCATATTTTCTCGCTTCGCGTAATTCCAGATTTGCTGCATCATACATCTCACCAGCAATCATTTTTTCTTTTTCTGTTTGCATACTCTGTTTCGACCCCTTTAACTAAATATTCTTCTTTCGATTATTTCCTGGCTTTTTCTTAAAAACTTATCTTTCATGATCCTTTTCTCTTTCTATTCTTTTACTCGTCTAGATTTTCTTGAAGTTCAGCTACTTGGTGATATACCCCGCTAAATGTTTGACTCAATTGACGGTAAATCGGAAACAACTTAGCATACGTCCTTGCTTCTGCTGCCTGCGGAATATGCTGATGCTCGGTTCCAATCATGTTATCCACTTCGCAGACTTCTTGAAGGATACCCATACTTTTCAATCCCATTACTGCTGCTCCTAAACAAGAGCTTTCAAAACTCTCTGGAAGCGTAAATGGACGACCAAAAATGTCTGTCAGCATTTGTCGCCATACTAGTGATTGCGAAAAGCCTCCCGTAGCAATGATTTTTCGGGGTTCTCCAGCTAGCTCGGTTAACGTACAAAAGACATCATAAAGATTAAAACAAATGCCTTCCAACACAGCCCGTAAAAAATGTTGCGGCTGATGCAGCATATTTATTCCAAAAAACGATCCACGTGCCTCTGCATCCCATAAAGGTGCACGTTCTCCATTTAGATAAGGATGGAAAAACAAGCCGTTTGCTCCAGCAGGTACGGCAGCGATTTGCTCCATTATATAGTCATATGTGTTGCCGCCTGTCTGGCTGATCAATTGCTGTTCCATTGGGAAGTAATTTTGGCTTGCCCAGTTTAAAACGACTCCGCCATTATTGACGGCTCCTCCAATCACCCAATGCTGTTCATCCAGCACATAACAAAAAGTCCGTCCTTTAGGATCCGTATAGGGTTGATCCGTTACCATTCGAACAGCCCCGCTTGTTCCAATCGTAATAGCAGCCACGCCTAGTTCGATTGCTCCTACTCCTAAATTAGAAAGGCAGCCATCATTTCCACCCAACACAAAAGGGGTTTCGGGTAAGAGTCCCATCTGATCTGCATACTTTTGTGGTAATCCTACTAATTTATCTGTTGGAGAAGCTAAAACAGACAATTGGTCTTCTATAATTCCCGCAGCTGCTAAAGCTGCTTCATCCCATTTGAAATGATGGATATTAAACAACCCTGTACTAGAAGCAATGGAATAATCTACTATATAATGACCAAATAATTGGTAAAAAATATATTCTTTCATTCCGATAAATTTCTTTGTTTGGCTAAACAAATTTGGCTGTTCTTCACGCAACCAAATAATCTTGGCTAGCGGCGACATTGGATGGATCGGCGTACCTGTACGATGATAAATCTCCATTCCATTAGCTGCTTTTAATTGGTTTGCCCATTTGGCAGAGCGGTTATCTGCCCAAGTGATGCTTCTTGTCAAAGGTTGATCAGCGTAATCCATAGCAATTAAACTATGCATAGCACTGGCAAAGCTGACACATAAAATTTCTTCAGGCTCAACTGCTGTTTTATCCATCAGCATACGGATACTCACGATAACGGCTTCAAATAAATCCTCTAATTTCTGTTCAGCCATCGGAGGTGTTTCTTTTAGTAAAGGATAAGCCACATAAGCAGCATCTACGACTTCTCCATTCTGTCTAAATAGTACTGCCTTCGTACTAGTCGTTCCCATATCAATCCCAACACTGTATTGTTGCTTCAAAAAAAAGCCTCCTTCATAACTTTTTAGCGTTATTTATTGCTGCTCTACTTCTCGCCTCTATCAAAAGGATAGCCTTTTAACTAAAAAAGCGCAACGAAAAGTTCATTTCGTTGCGCTTTCTTCTCTTCCTAATGAATCAATATACTATTACAGGCGTACCGGTTTCGATTTGATTATAAATTTCCACCATTACTCCAGGAGGCGTATTGATACAACCGTGTGACCCTTTAGTTAAATGAGTGTTTCCGCCATAAACGGTTTGCCAAGGAGAATCATGAATGCCCACACCGCTCCAATCAATTGGTAGCCAGTGATCGACTGGTGTTGCATAATCTTCACCTGTCAAAGTAGCATTGCGTTCTTTTTTCCAAACATAATAGATTCCCTTTGGAGTAGGTGTAGCAGGTTTTCCGGAAATAATATCCGTCTCTTTCGCAATTTTTCCATCTTTATAAAACCACATATGCTGTGCTTCTAAATCGACTTCAACGTAGCTTTTACCGAATTCATTTCCATCATCTGCGTAACCAGAACCATTATAACGAGGAGTACGGTCAATGTCTTCTCCTAATAAAATATCATTTGCTAAAGCTTCTGTTTCTCTTGCTACATCTAATGTCCAACCATATGTTCCAGCAGGAACCTTAATGACACCTCTCTTAGTCGTTTTAAAATCACGTGCTTTTTCATAGGTACTGTATTTATCACTCAGCCCTTGCATATAAGTTGTGATTCCTTCTTTGTCTACTGTCACGTCTCCTGTTTGATCAACATTGAGCCAGCTCATTAATGTTTCACGTGGCACAATTTCTTCTGAGCCATAGATTTGATAAACAATGGACAAATCACTTAACTGTTTTAATTTAGAGAGATTGGCTTGTAACGTTTCATCATCAGCTAAAACTGTAGGAACAGCATAAGCTTCTTTCATATTGATCTTAGTTGTATCTTCTTGAACAGAATCCATGATTAAAGCTGCAACTTTATCTATATCAAAACTATTTCCTTTTACTTCAGGCTGTATAGTAAAATCTTTTTCAGTTTTCTTTATGGTTGCATTAACTGGCTGTTTCCGTTCTTCTTGATCTAAAGATAACGTAGAGACAAATTTTTTCACTTCTTCTTGATTCAATGAGACACCTTCAAGAGCTACTTGCTTATCTCTTGAGCTGAATTGATTTATTGGCCAAGACCAAGCTGGTTGTTTATTTAGTTGTTCTTTTAAAGTTTTAGTAAAGTCAGTTGCAACGCCTATATCTGTTCCTGTAAAAGAAAATAACTCTTTGTCATCTTCTACCGCCGTAAAAGTTCTTTCTTGGTAATGTTTTTGAAGCGCTTTGTTGGCTTCTTCTACTGACTTGTTTCCAATCGACACGCCGTCAGCAGTTGTTTTAGGCAGAAATTGATTCTGGTACTGCATGCTTTTAAAGATATAAAAGCCTCCAATTAAAATCAAAAAGATCCCTAATCCAATAAAAATTGATTTTTTCTTATTATTCATTTATCTTCATTCCTTCTTTGTTTATACATAAAGTACTTGAGTGACAAGAGCAACAATGCGTTAAATACATTTTATTAAAAAACAACTGGTATGACTATCTTTATTTTACCATGTTTTAGCAGCAATTAAAGAATTATCCGCTCATTTCTTCCTCTATTATAAGAAACTAATTGACTTCTATTGGTTTTCAAAAAAACGGATAGTTGGTATTTCAGCCTATCTTATTGAATAATCAGTATAACACAAAAAAAGATACCATCCGAAGATGATACCTTTTTGATTTGCGCGGCAGCGTCCTACTCTCACAAAGGGAAACCCTTCAC
>NZ_DAMDAK010000096.1:3865-8983 GCF_032094055.1 Carnobacterium sp. | reverse complement strand
TCCGGAGGGAATTTCACTATCTGAGAATTACCAACACAATTTAACAAAGAACCCTTTTTCTTTTAGCAAAAGCAACACGCTGTAAATTGACAGCTTTAATTTAGCAGGCTAAACTGAAATCAATAGAACGAACAAATAATAAGAGTACTATTCAGGAAAAGGAGGAGGAAAATAAAATGAAAAAAGCAGGAGCAGTTATTTTTCTAGCAATGGCTATGTTTACTTTAGCGGCATGTAGTGGTGGGAAAGAATCGAATGATCCATCATCTACTAGTAGTTCACAAAAAATGAGCGCAACAGCAACCGGAGAATTAGCTACATTAGACAGTGCTTTATATAGTGATGTCACAAGTTCTGATGCGATTGGGCAAATTTTTGAAGGATTGTACCGAATTGATAGCGAAAATAATCCGGAATTAGGTTTAGCAGAAAGTGATCCTATAGTTAATGAGGCAGGCACCGTTTATACTTTTAAATTAAGAAATACGTCATGGTCAAATGGCGATCCACTGACAGCCGAAGATTTTGTTTACGCTTTTCAAAAAGTAGTAGATCCTGAAAATGGATCACCGAGCTCAAATCAAATGGACATTTTTAAAAATGCTGTTGCCATTCGCAATGGTGAAATGGATTTTAATGAATTAGGGGTAAAAGCTCTCGATGAAAAGACATTGGAGTTAACATTAGAAAATCCGATTACTTATTTGCCTAAATTATTGACCGGTACACCTTTCTTCCCGCAAAATAAAGCATTTGCCATCGAGCAAGGGCAAAAATATGGAACCAATAGTGATACCATAACTTCTAACGGTCCTTTTATCATTTCTAAATGGAACGGCACAAACTTAAATTGGACCTTCACAAAAAATCCTGATTATTGGGACGCAAAAAATGTCAAAATGGAACAAATCGACATAGAAGTAATTAAAGAAACCAGTACTGGCGTAAATCTATTTGAAAATGGCGACGTTCAATACACTACATTAGCCAATGAATACGCCAAACAGTATAAAGATTCAGCAGACTACCAGACTCAATTGAAGTTTTTATACGGATATCTTTCATATAATGAAAAACGGGAAGCGACAGGAAACGTACACTTACGTAAAGCTCTTTCGTTAGCTGTGGATAAAGAATCTTTTGCTAAAACCATTTTAAATGATGGGTCTGAAGCATTGAATGGGATCATTCCAGCAAACTATGCTAGTAATCCAGAAACGCATGAAGATTTTCGAGCTGAGAATGGTGATTTCTTAGCTTATGATGTGGAAGCTGCTCAAACAGAGTGGAAAAAAGCCCAAGAAGAATTAGGTATTTCTGAAATTGATTTAGAACTATTGACTTCTGATACCGAAGCTTCTAAAAAAACAGGGGAATATTTACAAGCTCAATTTGAACAAAATTTACCAGGAGTTTCCGTTCATTTGCGTAACGTTCCATTGAAAAACCGACTTGAATTAACGAATAAAGGCGAATTTGACATGGCTTTTTCAACGTGGACACCGGATTATGAGGACCCCATCAACTTCTTGGAGATTTATCAATCTACTAGCGGATTAAATTCTAGCGGGTATGTTAATGAAGCGTATGATCAAGGGATTGAAGAAGTTCGCTCTGCGCTTGCGCTTAAACCATTAGACCGATGGGAAAAAATGTTGGAACTTGAGCAGCTGCTGATTGAAAAAGATGCTGTCATTACGCCCATTTACCAAGGAGCTCAAGCTTACTTACTAGCTCCAGAAGTTAAAGGATTAGTGATATTGCCTTTAGGGCGCACCGTCTCTTATCGAATGGCTTCAATTGAAGACTAAAAAAATAGAAAAACAAAAAGAGAGGGGTTTTCTTCTGCTCTTTTTTTGTTTGTTAAAAAAGAAAATATTTTCTTTTTATTTATATTGACGAAAACATTTTCATGGAGTAGAATAAAGCCAACATAAAATTGTTTAATAAAAGGAGCGAAAAAAATGAAGACTTTTTTTGAAAAAGCACAGCAGTTCGGCAAATCTTTTATGTTACCGATTGCAATTTTACCAGCAGCAGGATTATTGTTAGGAATCGGTGGTGCACTATCTAATCCTAATACCATTAGTGCTTACCCCATTTTAGATGTTAGTTGGCTACAAGCCATCTTTACTGTAATGAGTAGTGCAGGAAATATTGTTTTTGCCAATTTACCGGTTATTTTTGCAGTCGGCGTAGCAGTTGGGTTAGCGCGTAATGATAAAGGAACAGCAGCTTTAGCAGCGTTGATCGGTTACCTAGTTATGCACTCGACAACAAATGCTATTTTAGGGATCACAGGCAACTTAGTTACTGAAGATTTAGCAGCTGTTGGACAAGGAGTCACATTAGGGATTCAAACGCTAGAATCAGGTGTTTTTGGCGGTTTAGTGATAGGTATAATGGCCTCTTGGCTGCACAACCGTTACTATAAAATTGAATTGCCTCAGTATCTCGGCTTCTTTGGTGGTTCTCGTTTTGTACCGATCGTAACATCATTTGGTGCCATTATTTTAGGAACCGTTATGTATTTCGTTTGGCCGTTGTTCCAAAATATTATCTTTAGTATTGGTGATGTCGTTAATGCAACTGGCTATATCGGTACTTTTTTCTATGGATTTATTTTACGTCTATTAGGACCATTTGGATTACACCATATCTTCTATCTGCCTTTCTGGCAAACAGCGTTAGGCGGAACTTTAGAAGTTGGAGGTCACTTAGTTCAAGGAACACAAAATATTTTCTTTGCTCAATTAGCTGACCCTTCAACCACTCAATTCTTTGAAGGAACTTCTCGCTTTATGTCTGGACGCTTTATTACGATGATGTTTGGATTAGTGGGAGCTGCTTATGCGATTTATAAAACGGCTAAACCTGAAAATAAAAAAGTTGTGGGTGGCCTCATGTTATCTGCTGCTTTAACTTCTTTCTTAACAGGAATCACTGAACCGCTTGAATTTTCATTTTTATTTATAGCACCAGCTCTATATGTAGTTCATGCATTCTTTGATGGTTTAGCTTTTATGTTAGCTCATATTTTTCAAATTACGATTGGTCAAACGTTCTCTGGCGGACTGATTGACTTCTTGCTTTTCGGGGTTTTACAAGGTAACGCTAAAACTCATTGGATGACAGTTATTTTAATTGGGATCGTTTGGTTCTTCTTGTATTACTTCACATTTAAATTCTTGATTTTAAAATTCAATTTCAAAACTCCAGGACGGACAGATGAATTGGAAATAGCTGAAAAGAGAGAAAAACCTGAAGGACGTGCATTGAACATTATTAATGCTTTAGGCGGAGAAGAAAACTTAGTGAACGTGGATAACTGTGCGACACGGTTGCGTGTTACAGTAAAAGATGGTACAAAAGTTAACGAGGCTGCATTAAAAGAAACTGGCAGCAAAGGTGTCTTAGTTAAAGGAAATGGGGTTCAAGTCATTTATGGGCCGCAAGTTACGGTAATCAAAAATGAAGTAACAGAATTATTAGGAGATGAATAACTAAATGAATATGTTGGAACAAGTGAAATCAAAGCTAATTGTATCTTGTCAAGCTCTAGCACATGAACCACTTCACAGCTCATATATTATGGGACGTATGGCAGTAGCAGTTGAAGAAGGCGGAGCCAGTGGTATCCGCGCCAATTCAAAAGAAGATATCATTGAAATCAAAAAAAATACAAAATTGCCTGTTGTAGGAATCGTTAAACGCGATTATGCAGATTCAGAGATTTTTATCACAGCTACAATGAAAGAGATTGACGAATTGGCGGAAACGAATTGTGAGATGATTGCATTAGATGCTACTTGTCGTAAACGTCCTAACAATGAAAAATTAGCTGATTTTGTTCAAAAAATTCGAACAAAGTATCCAAAGGTTTTATTGATGGCAGATATTTCAACTATTGAAGAGGCAGTTGAAGCTGAAAAACTTGGCTTTGATTGTGTTTCAACAACTTTAATGGGATACACAAAAGAATCGGAAGGTCATAACATTGCGGATGACGATTTTGTCCGACTAAAAGAAATTTTAAAAACAGTCAAAATACCCGTAATCGCAGAAGGACATGTCGATACACCGGAAAAAGCAAAACGTTGTCAAGAGTTAGGCGTCTATTCAATGGTAGTTGGCAGTGCTATTACAAGACCGCAACTGATCACAAAAGCTTTTGTAGATAAAATAAATGAATAGCTACTAAAAAAACTAGCAGTGAATGAGTTGTGGTTGACTCATTTTCTGCTAGTTTTTTAGTATATTTAGTATGTAAAGAATAAATACAGCCTAGCTGCTTAATCATCCTCAAATAAAATGCCTTTTTTAATACTCATTTTTTGAGTGGAGTAAATTCCAGAATTTCCTGAACAGATATAGCTCATAACACAGATCAAAAATAAATAAATAGCATTTTCTGAACCAAATAATTCAATTCCCATAATAAAACAAGCAATAGGAGTATTCGTAGCTCCCGTAAAAACACCGATAAAACCTAGACCTGCTAAGAATCCGACAGGTAAATAAAGCAAAGTGGCCAATGAACTGCCCAACGTAGCACCTATTACAAATAAAGGCGTCACTTCTCCGCCTTGGTAACCGGCTCCCAAGGTAAAGACGGTAAAAACTAATTTACCTAAAAAGTCAAAAGGGTGTGCCTCACCGCTAAAAGCTTGATCCAGTAAAGGTAAACTTAAGCCTAAATAAGAACGATTGTTAATAATAAGGGCCAGCAAAACGACTACTACTCCACCTATGAATGTTCGGATCACAGGATTCGGCATCCATTTCGTATACCATTTTTTGATCACAACAATTGAACGACTGAAGATTAAACCTGTTAATCCAAATAAAGCTCCAGCTATCAAAAGTTTGAAAAATAAGGAGGATGATTCGGCAGGTGCAAGAGCCATTGTGTATTTGATATGTGACACACCGTATCCTTTGACGACTAGATTAGAAAAATAAGCAGAAAAGAAACTAGGAAGTAGAGCCTCATGTCTGATTAAACCTAGAGCCAACACTTCTAAACCAAAAACTGTTCCAGCTAAAGGAGTCCCAAAAACAGCACTAAATCCACCGCTAATCCCGCAAATAATCACAATCTTGCGACTTGCTTTATTT
>NZ_DAMDAK010000096.1:0-3794 GCF_032094055.1 Carnobacterium sp. | reverse complement strand
ACCGCGGTTCCTTCTCGCCCAGCAGATCCGCCAAGTAGATGTGTCGTTAATGTCCCAAATAAAGTTAATGGGACTAAGCGAAGTGGAATGTGTTCATCTGCACCGTTAGCTTGTTCAATAACTAAATTATTTCCTTGAATAGCATTTTTACCCATTCTTTTATAAAAGAATGAAATGAGAGCCCCACCAAAAGGTAGCAAATAAAAGAGCCAGCTATAAGCTGATTGCTGTTTTGAGACCCAAGTTAAGCTAGTGAGAAAAAAAGCCGTCACAGATCCAATCAGGAGGCTAAGTACTCCAGTTATCAAGATCCATTTTATACTATATAAAGCAATTGCTGTTACATTATTTTTGATTAAAACTATTTTTTGCATACTTGATTCACTACTTTCTATTATTTTTTTTACTTTGTTCAGTTTTTGAACCTAACAAAAAGCAATACAAAAAGAGCCTGCTTAAATAAACATATCAAAGTATGCTTATTTAAGCAGGCGTCATTAATCACACTGATTGTGATGGTTAAAGGCGAACACCATCGCCGATGTAATTGGTACATCAAGATTAGCACGGAGTAATAAAGAACACAAGAATTTTTTTGTAGTTACTTAACAAGAGAACCTATTATTTTTTTTGTTATTCAGCGGAAGAATTCTCTATTTAACTAATAAAATTTCTAAAATAGAAGATTAGACTAGATTCTTCATCTAGAGAGTGATAACATAGCGCATAGGTAAAAAAGTAATGATGTGAATTTTTAATTTTTCGTAAATAAAAATAGGTTCTTTTATCTTTTTATTTTTCTGAAAATAATTAAAATATAGTGTAAGATGGAGGATACAAAAAAATATGAAAATTGTTATTGTAGGTGGAGGGAAAGTTGGGGAATTCCTTTGCACTTCACTTTCAACCGAAGGCAATGATATTGTTTTGATTGAAAAAAATAGTAAAATTTTAGAAAGAATCACTAATAAAACAGATATTATTGGAATCGTGGGAAATGGAGCAAATTATGATATTCAAATAGAAGCAAATGTAGCAGAATGTGATATCTTTATTGCCGTTACAGAAATGGATGAAATCAATATGATCTCGTCAATCATTGCTAAAAAATTAGGAGCAAAAAATACTATCTTAAGAGTACGAAATCAAGAGTATTCGTCGCATATGGATTTTGTGAGAGAAAGTTTGGGAATAACGATGATGATCAATCCAGAGCTAGAAGCGGCAAAAGACATGGCTAATTTAATAAAGTTTCCTTCTGCATTGAGTGTCGAAGCATTCGTTAATGGACGTGTAAATATGGTGGAGATGGAAGTTACAGAAAAGAGTCCATTAAATAAAATGAATCTGGTTGACTTTAAAGATGAGTATAAAGATATTATGGTAATGATTGTTTTAAGAGACGAGACTGCTTTTATTCCATCTGGGGATACGATTTTAGAAAAAGGCGATCGTGTATATGTTACTGGCGGCCAAAAACAATTGAATAAATTTTATAAATTTGCTGGTTCATATAAAGAGAAAATCAAATCTGTGATGATCGTCGGTGGTGGAAGAATAACCTATTATCTTTTGAAAATGTTGAGTCCGTTAAAGTTGGATATTAAAGTTATTGAACAAGATGAGGCCAAAGCTTTTGAATTAAGCAGTCATTTTCCTGAAGTAGTGGTCATTAACGGAGACGGAACCGATCAAAGTTTTTTAGATGAAGAACATATGGAAATGTATGATTCTGTAATCAGCCTGACAGGAGTTGATGAAGAAAATGTCATCAATTCTATGTATGCGGCAAAAAAAGATATGAAAAAAATCATCACAAAAATTAACCGAATATCTTTAATGAAAATTCTAGGCAGCGTGGGACTGCAATCAATCGTCACTCCAAAGAGAATTATCGCCAACAATATTATTCGTTTTGTTCGTTCGCTCGAAAATTCTCAGGCTTCAAATGTAGAAGCGCTTTATCGTTTGGCAGATGACCAAGTAGAAGTACTTCAATTTAAAGTCAAAGAAAGCAGTCGAATTATCAATATCCCTTTAAATGATCTCAATACTAAGAGCAATTTATTGATTGCTTATATTATTAGAGGGAAAAAAGTTCTCTTTCCAGATGGGCAAGATATGATCAAGCCGAATGATCATGTTATTGTAGTAAGTACAAACCGGACATTCAATGACATTGATGACATTTGGGAACAAAAGAAGGCTAAAAGAAATGAATAATGCTATGGTAAGGTTTATAATCGGCAAAATACTTAGAATAGAAGCAGTTTTAATGGTTTTTCCTCTGATAGTCAGCTTTATTTACAAAGAAGATAGTGTCTACCAGTTGAGTTTTTTAGTTGTGATTCTCTTGTTACTGATTCTTGGATATGTATTATGTAGAGGGAAAATATCTCAAAAAAAGATATATGCTAAAGAAGGCTTTGTAATTGTTTCTTTAACATGGATTTTATTATCTTTTTTTGGAGCATTGCCTTTTGTGATAAGTGGCGATATCCCTTCAATCATCGATGCTTTTTTCGAGACAAGCAGCGGTTTTACAACTACCGGTTCAAGCATCTTGATCAATGTTGAATTGCTTTCTCATTCGATGTTATTTTGGCGTAGTTTTACTCATTTAGTAGGTGGAATGGGTGTCCTTGTATTTGCGCTTGCTGTGATGCCGCAATTGGGTTCTGAGTCAGTTCATATTATGAAAGCAGAAGTGCCAGGTCCTGTTTTTGGAAAGATCGTGGCTAAACTCTCTACTTCTGCGAGAATTTTGTATCTTATTTACCTTTCGATGACCGCCGTTATGGTTGTATTGTTGTTGTTTGGCGGTATGAATCTTTTTGATGCTTTGTTACATGCATTTGGAACAGCTGGAACAGGTGGATTTGGTATACGAAATGGTAGTCTCTTATCTTACGATAGTGCCTATATAGATACGGTCTTAAGTGTGGGAATGGTCTTATTTGGAATTAACTTTAATTTGTATTATTTGATTTTGATTGGTCACGTCAAAGATGCACTTAAGAGTGAAGAGCTGCGTTGGTATTTTATGATCATTGGATCAGCTGTACTATTGATCTGTTTAAATCTCTTTAGAACTTACGATTCGATTGGCAGGATGGTTCGAGATGTATTCTTTACAGTTTCTTCGATAATCACGACAACTGGTTTTTCAACAGCAAACTTTGGACAATGGCCTCTCTTCTCGAGAACGGTGTTATTGTTATTAATGTTCTTTGGAGCCTGTGCTGGTTCAACAGCAGGGGGATTGAAAATTTCAAGAGTTATTTTGATGTTAAAGTCAGCTCTGGCAGAATTTAAAAGAATGCGTCAGCCGAATCGGGTTGTTGCAGTAAAGTATGAAAATAAAATAGTTGACCGTGATATCCTTCGTGGAATTTCCAGTTACCTGTTGGTGTATCTTGTTGTTTTTATTGGCCTAGTGTTAATTGTCAGCTTTGACTTTACTGATTTTGAATCAGCTTTTAGTGCGGTTGCTGCGACTTTTAATAATATTGGCCCTGGCTTAGGGACTGTTGGACCAGCAGAAAGTTTTGCAGGATTATCCAACTGGACTAAAGTATTATTATCTTTCGTTATGATTGCGGGAAGATTGGAGATATTTCCAATCATTATTCTATTTTCCCCAACTACTTGGAAGAAATAATTTAATTAACGTGAAGAGAGCCTTATACTTTTAAACTCTAATAAAAAAATAAAAAAAAGCACTTTACTCAATAAGTTTTGAAGTGTAGTGACCCCTGAATGTTAGACTTTTTTTTGAAGTGGAGAAATCCACT
>NZ_DAMDAK010000095.1:5578-9017 GCF_032094055.1 Carnobacterium sp. | reverse complement strand
GCCTTGCGGGTCCAAGCCGGCAGTCGGTTCATCTAACACCAGTACATCCGGCTCCATCGCTAAGACACCGGCAATCGCCACACGCCGCATTTGTCCGCCTGATAAATCAAAAGGTGAACGTTCCATAAAGCTTTCATCTAATCCAACTAACGGCAACATCTTACGCGCCAATTCCGCAGCTTCTGCTTCAGAAGCACCAAAATTTTTCGGGCCAAATGCAATATCTTTCGCAACCGTTTCTTCAAATAATTGAGCTTCAGGAAATTGAAAAACAATTCCGACTTGTTTGCGGACCGACTTTAAGTTTTTATTGTTGGTATCCGGTGTGATTACCCGGTCGCCGATCGTTACGGTTCCTTCGGTTGGTTTCATCAACGCGTTCAAATGCTGTAGCACAGTCGATTTCCCACTGCCCGTATGCCCGACTAAAGCGGTGAAGCTGCCTTCTTTGATCACCATATCTATATCATAAAGGGCTCGGTTCTCAAAAGGCGTACCTTTTTGATACGTAAACCCTACTTTTTCGAAAGTAATGTCCATAGCCAGTCCACCATCCCTTCTTCTGTAAGGTATTCAGCCGGCACATCAATACCACGTTCATTTAGATCTAATTTTAATTTTTCAGGGAACGGCAAATCTAATCCCATATGAATCAATTTTTCACCTGAAGTAAAGATTTCTTCAGGCGTTCCTTCTTGAATCAACGACCCATTTTCCATCACTAGAATACGATTGGCATTTGCAGCTTCATCAATGTCATGTGTGATAGAAATCACCGTTAAGTTTGCTTTTTCCTTGATGGCTTTGACGGTTGCCAAGACTTCTTGTCTGCCTTGCGGATCGAGCATACTGGTGGCTTCATCTAAAATAATGATCGCTGGTCGTAAGGCAACGACACCGGCAATCGCTACCCGCTGCTTTTGTCCGCCTGATAAACGTGCCGGTTCTTTTTCCATAAAATCAGCCATTTTTACACGTTCAATCGCATCTGTTACTCGTTCAATCATTTCTTTTCTTGGGACTCCTAAATTTTCCAATCCAAAAGCAACATCGTCTTGGACCGTGGAGCCGACAAACTGATTATCGGGGTTTTGAAAAACCATTCCGACCATTTCTCTGATCTTCCAAATGTTTTCTTCGCTAAGAACTAAGCCGCCGACGGTTACTTCTCCTTGACTAGGTGCGATCAATCCATTGATCGTTTTAGCTAATGTCGATTTGCCGGATCCATTATGGCCAATAATCGCTACCCATTCTCCAGCTTCGATTGAAAGTGAAACCTTGTTTAAAGCTAATCGATCGTCTGACGTATGGTATTGATATGAAATATCTTTTAAATTAATGATCTTATCCATTGAACATTCCTCACGTTCTCGTTGAATTCAAGTCTACTTAAGACTAACAAAAATTAAAGTCCGGTGCAATATACGAGTAATAGCTTATTGAAACGGGTACTGATTTACTTATTTTTAAATGCACTTATTTCTGATTGTGGTTATGATAAATTGAATACTTAGTATAAGTTTGTTTAATAATAGGCAACTAATTAGTTAAATTTTTTTTAGCAGTGCTCCAACTTACCGGATTGAATACGCCAGTAGAGCTTTTTATACTAAAACAGGCAACAAATAAAGGGACAGACCCACTTATTTGTTGCCTGTTTTAAGACAAAAAAAATCACTTTTCTCGATGAATTTACCTCTCTTGAATGGAACCCATTTCCATCCAAGAGAAGTTTCGAGCTAGACTTGGAAAAACACTCGTTCCTTCCATCATCGTAACACTCTTTACATACATCAAAAAAGCGAACTCAGTTTGAATTTTGTATAATCGTGAACTTCAAGTTTCATTGTCATTCGCCAATGCCAAGTAGTCTTAAAATTAAACTAATTCAATAATAACCATTGGTGCAGCATCGCCGCGACGAGGTTCTGTTTTCATGATACGCGTGTATCCGCCTTGACGTTCAGCGTAACGAGGTGCGATATCACTAAATAATTTTTGCAAAGCAGATTGAACAACTACTTCTTCGTTTTCTTCTTTAATAGCTGCTACTTCGTTACGAACGTAAGCTGCTGCTTGACGGCGTGCATGCAAGTCGCCTTTTTTACCTAAAGTAATCATTTGCTCAGTTGTTTTGCGGATTTCTTTAGCGCGAGCTTCAGTCGTTACAATGCGTTCGTTAATGATTAGATCAGATGTTAAATCACGTAACATTGCTTTACGTTGTGAGCTTGTACGGCCTAATTTACGGTAACCCATTTTGATTTTCCTCCCTTGTTACAGTACTAATCGTCTTGGCGTAAGCTTAAATCAAGTTCTGACAACTTGTATTTAACTTCTTCAAGTGATTTACGTCCTAGATTACGTACTTTAATCATTTCAGCTTCTGATTTATCCGTTAATTCTTGAACTGAATTAATTCCGGCACGTTTCAAACAGTTGTATGAACGTACAGATAAGTCAAGTTCTTCAATTGTCATTTCAAGCATTTTTTCTTTATGCGTTTCTTCTTTTTCTACCATGATCTCAGCTTTGCGAGCTTCATCAGTTAGGTTTACGAAGATGTTTAAATGTTCTGTTAGAATTTTAGCAGCAAGACTAACTGCTTCTTCCGGACTGATTGAACCATCTGCCCATACATCAAGTGTTAATTTGTCAAAAATATTTTTTTGACCCACTCGTGTGTTTTCTACTTGGTAGTTTACACGACTAACTGGGGTGTAAATCGAATCGACTGGTAATACACCAATTGGCATATCATCTTGTTTATTGTGTTCAGCTCTAGCATAACCTCTGCCTGTTTTAGCTGTCATGCGTACATGGAAACGTGCGCCTTCTGCTACAGTACAAATGTACAAATCAGGGTTTAAGATTTCAACATCGCTATCGTAAACGATATCCGCTGCAGTGACAACTGCTGGACCTTTTACATCGATTTCAATCGTTTTATCATCACCAGAATATAACTTGAGTGCAAGTTTTTTTATATTTAAAATGATTGACGTTACATCTTCAAGTACACCATCGACAGCCGAAAATTCGTGTAATACACCATCAATTTGAATTGTGGTTACTGCAGCTCCCGGTAGTGAAGACAACAAGATACGACGTAGGGAGTTACCTAACGTAGTTCCATAACCGCGTTCAAGTGGTTCTACAACGAATTTGCCAAACTTAGCATCATCGCTGATCTCAATCGTTTCAATTCTTGGTTTTTCAATTTCGATCATTCTATCTATACCCCTTTCAAAACGTGAAGTTCATGTTACCGAGCGCAAAACTACAAAATGAAGCAGCTCTCAATTAAACACGACGGCGTTTTGGAGGGCGGCATCCATTATGAGGAATAGGAGTTACGTCGCGGATTGCAGTAACTTCTAACCCAGTTGCTTGTAGAGAACGGATTGCTGCTTCACGACCTGAACCAGGACCTTTA
>NZ_DAMDAK010000095.1:815-5568 GCF_032094055.1 Carnobacterium sp. | reverse complement strand
AACTTCTACATTTTTCATACCATTTTCCATACATACTTTAGCGGCTGTTTCTGCTGCCATTTGAGCTGCGAATGGAGTTGATTTTTTAGAACCACGGAAGCCTAAAGCTCCTGCAGAAGACCATGCAACTGCATTTCCATGAACATCTGTAATCATTACAATTGTGTTGTTAAAAGTAGAGCGAATATGAGCTATTCCACTTTCAATATTTTTTTTCACACGGCGTTTACGTACAACTTTTTTGACCATGAAGGTTGACCTCCTTACTTAATTATTATTTTTTCTTACCTGCGATTGATTTTGACGGACCTTTACGAGTACGTGCGTTGTTTTTCGTGTTTTGTCCACGGACTGGTAAACCACGACGATGACGCATACCTCTGTAAGAGCCGATTTCAATTAAACGTTTAACGTTTTGGCTGACTTCACGACGAAGATCACCTTCAATTTTCAACTTATCGATTTCTGCACGAATAGCATCTAATTGATCATTTGTTAATTCATTTACACGGATTTCTTCGGATACTCCAGCAGCAGTCAATACTTGTTGAGCTGTTGTTTTACCGATTCCATATATATATGTTAGGGAAATTACTACACGTTTGTCACGCGGAATATCCACACCAGCAATACGAGCCATTTAGATTACACCTCCTGATAATTTAACTTGATTAACCTTGACGTTGTTTATGTTTAGGATTTTCACAAATCACCATAACATGACCATTACGTCGGATAACTTTACATTTGTCACAAATTTTCTTAACTGATGGTCTTACTTTCATGAACTATACCTCCCATTTTGATTGACGGAGTACAATTATTTAAAGCGATAGGTAATGCGCCCACGGGTTAGATCATACGGTGACAATTCAACTGTTACTTTATCTCCGGGTAGGATTCTAATGTAGTGCATCCGAATTTTTCCTGAAACATGTGCCAATACAATATGGCCATTTTCAAGTTCGACTTTAAACATTGCATTCGGCAAAGTTTCAACGACTGTTCCTTCTATTTCAATGACATCGTCTTTCGCCACGCCTCGTACCTCCTTAAAAGTGTTTCGCATTTTAAACGCGATAAACAGTGAGCGCCTGAGCCCTCACCTTCTGTTTTCATCTTAACCTATTAATTATATCACAACATAACAGCATTGAAAAGTCAACACCTGGCACATTATACCATAAAATTAATATAGTAACAAGTTTGCTGCAGACTATCGCTATGCTTACTTTCATTGACCGCTTCAATGCGGATCAGGTATCAAAACGAGTTAAAAGCTAGTCTCATTAGTGCATGCGATTATTTTTCAACATCGGCAATAATGTTTTGAATCTCTTTGAACACGTCATGAAGTTCTGCTTCGCCATTAACGGTATGCAAGACATTGCGTTTTGAATAGAAATCTACTAGCGTATTTGTTGACTCAAGGTTAACATCAATACGTTTTTCAACAGTTTCAGGTTTATCATCTTCTCTTTGATAAAAGTCATGTCCACCGCAACGATCACAAGTTCCAGCCACCTTTGGAGGATTATAGAGTTTATGATAAGTTGCACCGCATGTCCGACAAATAAACCGTCCAGTCAAACGTTCCATTAAAATGTCTTTATTTACATTAATGTAAATAACAGCATCTAAATCTTTATTTAGTTCTTTCAGATTGCTTTCCAAAGCTTCCGCTTGATTCAGCGTTCTTGGATACCCATCTAGTAAAAAGCCTACTTCAGTATCTGCTTCAGCTAAACGTTCTTTTACAATACCGTTAGTCACTTCATCAGGTACTAATTCGCCTTTATCCATATAGGTTTTTGCTTCTAATCCTAAGGCAGTTTCATTTTTGATAGCAGCACGGAACATATCCCCTGTTGAAATATGCGGCACGTGATACGTGTCGACAATTTGTTCAGCTTGCGTTCCTTTTCCTGCACCAGGAAGACCTATTAAAATGAGATTCATCATTTTCCCTCCTATTAATGTAAGAATCGGTGCTGAGGATAGTTCCCCAACACGTTCTTCTTATTGTATAAAGCCTTGGTAACTACGTTTAATCATTTGACCTTCTAATTGTCTCACTGAATCCAAAGCAACACCGACTACGATCAGTAGGCTGGTACCACCAAGAGCTAGTGAATGAGGCAAATTCCATAAACCTGAGGCAATAATCGGCAGTAATGCAATAATTCCTAAGTAAAGAGCTCCGACTGTACTTAAGCGTGTCAATGTGCTTGAAATATAGTCTTGTGTCGGTTTACCAGGACGCACACTTGGAATATAACCACCTTGTTTTTGTAAGTTTTCTGCCACTTTCTCCGGATTCACTTGAATGAATGCGTAGAAATAAGTAAAGACTACGATCAGTAGAATGTACAAAGCAGCTCCAATCGGTTCTTGCATATTAAAGATCTTATTCAAGATGACAAACCACTGAGCATCGCCATAATTCTGACTAAAGAATCCTAACAAAGTTTGTGGCGTCATAATAAATGAACTTGCAAAAATAACTGGAATTACGCCGGCAGAGTTTACTTTTAAGGGTAAATGTGAACTTTGGCTTGTGCCAGTTGCACGTTTCGAATATTGAACCGGTATTTTACGTTTTGCATTTTCGATATAAACTACTACAATCGCTACGATCGCAATGGCAATCACTAATGCGACAGAGAAAATAATAGCTGTCGTTAATTGATCACCGGCATTGCGGATCTGTGTATTGTAATAAGTGGCTACATCAGTCGGTATTTTTGCAACGATTCCTGAAAAGATAATCATTGATACCCCATTACCAAAACCTTTAACCGTGATTTGTTCCCCTAACCACATCACAAACATCGTTCCAGCTGTTAAAATAATCGCAATTGTCAGATAAGTAGCAGTTCCAGGATCTTTGATCAATCCTTCGCCTGTGAGAGCATTAAATCCGAAAGAGATACCGATTGCTTGAACAAATGCCAAGCCGATCGTAACATATCTCGTTACCTGATTTAATTTTCTGCGTCCTACTTCTCCTTGTTTTGACCATTCAACAAACTTAGGAATAATATCCATCTGCAATAATTGGATCACGATCGAAGCAGTGATATAAGGAGAAACACCTAAAGCAAAAATAGAAAACTGGCTCAACGCTCCCCCACCAAAGGTATTTAACAAACCGAACAATCCATTCGACGAAGTCGAAAGACCTTGTAAGGCTGAAGCATTCACACCAGGAACCGTTAAATGTGTCCCAATGCGAAAGATAATTAAAATACCCAGTGTGAAGAGAATTCTTTTTCTAATGTCTTTTGCTTGAAAAGCTGTTTTCAAAAGTGTGAACATTAGATCACCTCGATTGAACCACCAGCAGCTTCAATCGCTTCTTTAGCTGCTTGAGAGAATTTGCTTGCTTTAACAGTCAGTTTACGTTCAACTTGGCCGTTACCCAAAACTTTAATCCCAGATTTTTCAGCTTTAACGATACCAGCTTCAACCAGCATAGCTGGAGTTACTTCTGTACCATCTTCAAAACGGTTTAAGGTTTCAAGGTTTACAATTGCATATTCTTTGCGGTTGATGTTTGTAAATCCACGTTTTGGTAAACGACGGAACAATGGTGTTTGTCCACCTTCGAACCCTAGACGTACGCCACCACCTGAACGTGATTTTTGTCCTTTTTGACCACGACCTGAAGTTTTACCATTACCTGATGAAGATCCACGTCCAACGCGATTGCGTTCTTTACGAGAACCTTCAGCATATGTTAATTCATGAAGTTTCATATAGATTGGGCACCTCCTTCAATAAAAGATTTCGTTCTTTTTTAAACTTCTTTAACGTCCACTAAATGTGAAATTGTGTTGACCATACCTTTGATAGCATCATTAGCAGGTTTAACTACAGAAGTATTAGTTTTTTTCAAACCTAATGCTTTAACTGTATCACGTTGATTTTGAGGACGTCCGATAACGCTACGTTTTAAAGTGATTTCTAAATTAGCCATTTCTTGTTGTCCTCCTTTTATCCTAGAATTTCTTCTACAGATTTGTTACGAAGTTTTGCAACTTCTTCAACGCGTTTTAATTGTTGTAATCCTTGAACTGTTGCACGAACCATGTTGATCGGTGTGCTTGATCCTAAAGATTTACTTGTGATATCAGCGACACCAGCAAGTTCTAAGATTGCACGTACTGGACCACCAGCAGATACTCCAGAACCTTCTTTAGCAGGTTTCATTAAGATGTTTCCGCCGCTGTAACGTCCGATAACTTCATGAGGAATCGTACTTTCGACCATAGGTACTTCAATAAGATTCTTTTTAGCGTCTTCGATTGCTTTGCGGATAGCTTCAGGTACTTCTTGTGCTTTACCAGTACCGAAACCTACGTGTCCATTTTTATCTCCGACAACAACTAATGCAGCAAAACGTAAACGGCGTCCACCTTTAACAACTTTAGTTACGCGGTTGATTGAAACAACACGATCTTCTAATTCCAAGTGAGTTGGATCGATGTAAACCATGTGTGGTATTCCTCCTTTTTTTAAAATTCTAGTCCATTTTCGCGGGCAGCTTCAGCTAAAGCTTGCACACGGCCATGGTAAAGGTATCCACCACGGTCAAAGACTACTTTTTTAATTCCTTTTTCTACGGCTTTTTTAGCTACAGCTTCCCCAACTACTGATGCTTGGTTCACTTTAGTTTCGCCTGAGATGTCTTTGTCTAATGAAGATGCACTTGCTAGCGTCACACCCGCTACGTCATCAATTAATTGAGCGT
>NZ_DAMDAK010000095.1:0-805 GCF_032094055.1 Carnobacterium sp. | reverse complement strand
ACGAAAAACGTTTAAACGTGGGCACTCTGCAGTACCAGAGATTTTAGAACGTACACGTGAATGTCTTTTCAAACGTACTTTGTTTTTGTCTGGTTTGTTAATCACAATTGTCACCTCTTTAATTTATTTACTTACTTTAAGCAGCTAAGTAATTACTTACCTGTTTTACCTTCTTTACGGCGTACAAATTCATCAACATAACGAATTCCTTTGCCTTTATAAGGTTCTGGCGGACGAATAGCACGAACATTAGCAGCTAATTCGCCAACACGTTCTTTGTTTGATCCTTTGATCAGAACACGAGTATTAGAAGGAACTTCAACAGTTAATCCTTCTTCGATATCGAATTCTACAGGATGAGAGTAACCAACGCTCATTACAAGTTTGTTGCCTTGTAATTGTGCACGGTACCCTACCCCAATCAATTCTAGTTCTTTTTTAAATCCTTCAGTTACACCAACGATCATGTTGTTTAGGTTAGCACGCATTGTTCCATGCATCGCACGATTTTCTTTCAAGTCATTTGGACGTGTAAAAGAAATTTCGTTGCCTTCGACAGTCATTGTAATAATAGGGCTGAAAGAGCGAGTTAATTCACCTTTAGGTCCTTTAACAGTAACTTCGTTCTCATTACGAGTAACAGTTACGCCTTCTGGAACAGTGATTGTTTTATTACCGATACGGCTCACAGCTATGCACCTCCTTGTTTATTTATCATTCTTACCAAACGTAAGCAATAATTTCTCCGCCAACGTTTTTAGCTCTTGCTTCTTTGTCGGTAAATACACCTTCAGAAGTTGAGACG
>NZ_DAMDAK010000094.1:7216-9252 GCF_032094055.1 Carnobacterium sp. | reverse complement strand
AATTTTGACGGGTTTTCCCATATCAAGGATAAATACTTCTCCCCCGCTAGCTAAAGCTCCGGCTTGAATCACCAAACGGCTTGCTTCTGGAATAGTCATAAAGTACCGTGTCATTCGAAAATCTGTAATCGTAATTGGACCGCCCTGTTGAATTTGTTCTTTAAATAAAGGAACGACGCTGCCGCGACTGCCTAAGACATTCCCAAAACGAACAGCAGCAAATTTAGTTTTTCCTGGTTCGTTTAAACCAGTGACAATCATTTCTGCTATGCGTTTTGTAGCCCCCATAACATTTGGCGGGTTGACCGCCTTATCGGTCGAAATCATAACAAAGCTTGTTACACCCGCTGCCTTTGCAGCTTCAGCCATATTTTTTGTTCCATAAACATTATTTTTAACCGCTTCTTGAGGGTTATATTCCATCATTGGAACATGTTTGTGAGCAGCTGCGTGGTAGACCCGTTCCGGATGATACTGCTGCATCACTTCAAAAATCCGTTTACGGTCTTGTACATCAGCAATGACGGGAATAATATCAAATCGGCCTTGGTACGATCCTCTTAATTCTCGGTCGATTTGATAAATAGAGTTTTCACCATGGCCTAATAAAATCAAACGTTCTGGAGAAAATTTGGCAATTTGGCGACAAATTTCTGAACCGATCGATCCGCCTGCTCCACTAACTAAAATCGTTTTTCCTGTTAACTCAGCTGAGATTTGCTGCATATTTAATTTAACTTCATCTCGGCCTAGTAAATTCACTACATTGATTTCTCTGAATTGACTAACTGAAAGTTTCCCTTGAAGGACGTCTTCAATGGAAGGCATCAGATTGACCTTTACACCGGCTTGGTTACAAATATCAACGATTTGCTTGTATTTTTTGGGGTTTAAAGAGGGAATAGCAATGGTGATTTGCTGAATTTCGAAGTTTTTAACTAATTCGGGGATTTTTTCAAGAGGACCTAAAACGGGAAAATCATATAATCTTGTTTTTTGTTTAAAGGGGTCGTCGTCTACGATTCCTACAATTTTGACTTCATTAAAGTGCTGTTTTAAACTTCGGATAAAAAGATTTCCACCATCTCCTGCACCAACGATCAACGTTCGTATTTGCTTTTTCGCTATCTTTGCTTTTTGCTTCTTGCATTGATGTTCATGATAGAAACGCCATAGAATACGGCTGCTTTCAATACTAACGGTTGAAAAAATGGTGGTTAATAAAATGAATCGAAAGCTGATTAAAGGAAACCAAAAGAAGGAAGAAACTGCAACTAATAGAAAAGCTAAATTGACACATACTCCAATAAAAACAGCTTCTCTAATTCCCATATAGCGGTTAATATGAGTAAACAGCTTGAAGTATACAGCGAAAAGTAAGTAAAAAAAGATGCTGACTGCTACAGTAGCCACATATAGTTCTTGCGGTAAAGTAATATAAGGATTAAGGAAAATAGAAGCTAAGACAGCCGATAAACAAATAGCCAAACTATCGTAACTGATTAAAACCAATTTTTTTAAATTTCTACTCATTTTGTTCACTCTTCTTTCTATTCGTTACTTTGGAAAGAGAATCTTTTAGAAGGGGTAAAACATAGTTGAAAAACGAGGTTCTATTATGAGGTCTTACTTTTTTGGGGGAATGAAACTTACACATCGTTTAATTAATCTGCTGTTCTATAATAATCATAATTAAAATTTTCGGTGACTTTAATGCGGTTCAATACTACACCAATAACATTGGCATTCACACGCTGCAACAATAATTTAGATTCCATTATTTTATCTTTAGTTGAAGTTTCTTTGCGTATAACAAAAATAGTACCGTTTACTTTACTTGCCATAATTTGTGCATCTGTCACAGCTACAACAGGCGGCAAATCAAAAATAATTAAATCAAAATCATTTTCTAATTCGACCAACAGTTCATCCATGCGAGATGAGGCCAATAATTCGGATGGATTAGGTGGAATAATCCCACTAGTAAGAACAAATAAATTATCTACATCAGTATGGTGAATCATATTGCAAAGTCT
>NZ_DAMDAK010000094.1:224-7206 GCF_032094055.1 Carnobacterium sp. | reverse complement strand
CGATGAATGGTTGGTTTTCGCAGATCTGAATCGACTAGAATAACCTTTTTCCCTTGCATTGAAAAAGTTACAGCCAGATTTGCTGCTACAGTTGACTTCCCTGCTCCTACCATATCTGATGTAACGGCGATGCTCTTCATCTCTTTATCAAAAATTGAAAATTGAATATTCGTTCGAATTGTTTTAAATTGTTCTGAGATAACTGAACTCGGTTTTGTCAATGTGATCAGTTTAGCTGGATTGTTTTTTGTTTCTTTTAATTTCTTTTTAAACATTACGCTTCATCCTCCTATTCTTTACTATTTGCTCTTATAAGTTCCAAATTTGGTTGCTTTGCTTCCTTTTCGGGTTCTCCTTCTTCAACACTCATTTCAAATACATTTCCTAAAATAGTCCATTCTACTTTTTCAGTAATGTAACTATTGGAACGGATGGTGTTATCGACTAATTCCAACAAGAAGGTTATGACCATTCCAAGCATTAAACCAACAATTAATCCAACTGCTGCATTCATTGGCAAGTTAGGAGAAATAGGTGTGTTTTTTGGAACAGCTTTAGAAATAATAGTCACATTATCGACTTTCATGATTTTTCCAATTTCGTTTTTAAATGTAGCTGCGATCTTATTAGCAATTCTTGCTGCTGTATAAGGGTCTTCATCTGTCACAGTTAAAGAAAAAACTTGTGAATTTTCTTCTGTACCAATTAGTATTTTTCCTGATAGTTCATCTGTTGTTAAAGGGATAGCTAAATCTTTTCTGACTAAATCTAAAATAACCGGCCCTTTGATAATGTCTTTGTAGGTATTGATCATCTTAATATCTTTATCCACGTCTCCTATTTCCACACCGGTAAGTTCAGTAGTTGTTCGATTCACTAATAGTTGAGTGCTTGAACTATATTGAGGAACTACAATGGCGACGGTATAACCAAACATCAATACCAGCCCAACAAAACCTAGTCCGATAATCAATACAGCTCTTTTCTTTAAAATTGTAAAAATGCTTGTCAAAATAAGGGTATCTTCCATAATTTCCTCCTGTAAGATGTATTTTTATCACTAGATCTTTATTCTTTAAAAAAAGGGTAAAACAAATAAACTTAATGAAACATTTTTTTAATGAAAGGGTTTCCGATAGTGAGGATAAAAAAATGATGTGTAAAGATTTATAGGGAGACAATTATTTTAGAGAACGTTCTCACTCGAAGAAAGTAAGTAGAAGAAAACTGTTAACTGATGAATAGTAGTTGAAGCTAGAATATAATTTATAATGATTTAAAATAGTGAATACTCTTTAGTATTGGTATTGAGTAGAGGGTTATGCTTCTATTTACAGTAAGAAGAAATGATAGAAACACACTGTATGGAGGCACTTTGTGAGAGGTGTGCTGTGATTACTTACAGAATTTTTTCTAAAGAGTATTCACTATGAGGGTAAACTAAATAAAGGTGAGGTAAAAATTGGAAAAAGCAGCAATTGATTTTTACTTTATTTTTCTGCTTCTAAAACATAAGGCAAAACTTTATAAAAATGTGATACAGAATAATGGTAAATTTAGTCGAATGACTAATGTAGTGGATGAAAAGTAAAGCGAAGAAGTAAAAAATAGTACTCTTAATATTATGAGAAATATTAGAGAATTCACATATTCTTTAACTTGAAGTGATTATAACATTGATTTTTTTAATAAGGAAACTATAAATTCATAAACCTGTTATTTTTCACTTAATTGTGACAGAAAAATGTCTAAAACACTTGTAAACCTTGAGAATATAAGGTTTACAAGTGTCATAATAATCTGACAATTACAATTGAGTTCTGTTTTGTTTGTTTTAATTATACTGCTTGACGGCATAATTCTGCACATTCTAGGCAAACTTTAGCACAGCGTTGGCAGTGATCCATGTCATGCTTTTCGCACTCTTTTCCGCATGCTTGACAAATATTTGCACATAAAGCTAATAAATCAGAAGTCATTGCACTTTGACGGCTAATAATCGTTGTGACAAAAGAACAAATATCGGCACATTCTCGATCCAAACGAATGCAATCCACCATCATCTTTACATCTTCTTCTTCAAGACAAGCATCGAAACATTCATTACAAACTCTTTGACATTCAAATGTTTTTTCAGCTAGTTGTAAAAATTCTTTTTTCATCTTGTCCACCTCCTTTTTATGCAACTTCCTACAATTTCTAGTATAAAGCAGAAGTAAAAATCTTACGAAGAAAACGAATTAAAAGAAATACCTTATCCTCCAAAAGGAAACAGTTATCTTTATAAAAAAACAAGTAAGAATCAGAAGTGTTTTTTCTGTATTTCTTACTTGTTTTTACTAATTTCCATAACTATTTATTTTAAGACAATCTTATCGTTCCAAGATGTGGCTGTTTTTTTCAAAACTTCATTTAGTTTTTCAATATTTTGTTTCCCTACACTTCGTAACCAATCACGCCCCGCTTCTTCTCCTTTTGTCGCAAATGGTGAAACGCCTTCTGACCAAGTTGCACGGCCACATAAAACGCCATTAAAAGTTGAACCCGCTTCTTTTGCGAATTTTAATGTCTCTTGGAACAATTTAGCCGATACACCAGCACTCAAGAAAATAAAAGGCAACTCTGTTGCATTGCTTTGTTCTTTAAAGTAGTCTAAAGCCTCTTGTTTATTATAGACTGTTTCACCTTCGGCATATCCTTCTACGTAATTCATATTGACAGGTACTTCCATCTTCAATACGTCCACATTGTAATCTGATTTAGAGAATTCTTTCATTGCTTCAATCACTTTATGCGGTTTTACTTTTGCATATTCTGTGCCTTTAACGTCTTCATTTTGTGCATCATACGTCACGATTTCTAAGAAAAAAGGAATATCTTCTGCTAAACATTCAGAACCAACACGTTCCATGAAAACATGTTTTTGTACATTTATTTTACTGTCTTCATCTACATCATAATACAACAAGAACTTAATGGCATCTGCTCCGGCTGCTTTTAAGCGTTTGACTGACCATTCAGGCAGTAGATCTGGTAAACGACCTGGTTCTGTTGCATCGTATCCAGTTTTTTCATAAGCTACTAATAAACCAGCATTTTTATCACGGACTTTCGCTGCAGGCAATCCATATTCCGGATCTAAAAGAATTGAAGTTGCATAAGGCGTCAATTCTTCAGAAACCAGTTCTTTAAACCGAATAATCCCTTTATCTCCTATATCCGTCGTACTGCCGGCAGCGATCATTTTCTTTAACGATCCTCGTTGATCGATAGCTAAAGCGCCTATAATTCCCTTCTCGTCTGATAAACGATTTAAAGCTTCTACCTTATTTTTTGTTAATTTTAACATACTCAATCTCCTTTTCATTCTCTTTTTTATTCAGAAATATATTTATTTAAAACAGTCTCTATTTTTTCTGCTGATTCCGCTTTTTTTAAATCTTTTTTTGCGTCTTCTTTCATCAACAGTCTTGCTACTTTGGATAATATTTTTAAGTGTGTCGTTCCTTTTTCTTCATCGGGTATTAATAAAGATATGATGAATTCCGTTGGTTTACCATCCATGGAATCCCATTCAATACCTTGAGTTAATTTTAATATTATTAGAGAAGCCTTTAAAATTGCTTCACTTTTAGCATGTGGAATTGCAAAACCATCCATCATACCTGTTGTTCCTTCTTGTTCACGTGTTTTTAATCCATTTAATATACTTTCCTGATTATCTCCATATCCTTGCTTAACAGCTTCTTGAGCAATTAACATAAATACTTCTTGTTGTGACTTTGCATTAACATCTAATACTACGGTTTGTTCAATTTCCATTTTCAACACTCCCCCTATTCTTTACATAGTTATACAGTTACACTTGTTTTTTGAGCTGAATGTTTACGTAAGAGGCCTAAAAGCACTCCTCCTATGATTGATCCAATTAAAATTGCTATCACCCATAAGAATCCGTTTGTTACTACTGGCAACACCAAAAATCCTCCATGAGGAGCGGGTACTTGTACTTTAAACATATAGGTTAAAACAGCTGCAATTGAAGAACCTAACATTAACGTTGGCAAAACATGAAGAGGATCTTTTGCTGCAAAAGGAATAGCTCCTTCAGTAATATGTGTAGAACCTAGAATAAAGTTTACCATTCCAGAATTGCGTTCTTCTTTATCAAAATATTTCCCAAAAAATAATACTGCAAAACCAGTTATTAATGGAGGAGCAATACATGCTGCAGAAACACCAGCCATAAAGTAAGTATTCCCTTCAGCAAGTAACGCTGTTCCTGTTACATAAGCAGCTTTATTAATAGGACCTCCCATATCAAAAGCAGACATACAACCCACAATCAGTCCTAAAATAATTGGATTCGAATCTTGGAAACCTGCTAAGAAATCCATCATGCCGGTATTAATCGCCTCCATGGGGTGTGATACCAATACCATAATAGTTCCAGTAATGGCTACTCCAATTACTGGATATAGGAAAATTGCTTTTAACCCATCAAGAGCTTTAGGCATGCCTTTTAATAATTTACTTAGTAAAAGAATTATAAAACCACCGAGAAAACCTGAAACAATTCCTCCTAAGAAGCCTGTACCTCCTGCATTAGCAATTAAACCACCAACAAAACCCACTACTAACCCAGGCCTTTGAGCTATACTTTCAGCAATATACGCAGACAAGATAGGTACCATCATACCCATAGCAAATCCACCAATATTATTTAAAGTTGCTGCTATTTCGTTATATTCTGCATTTGTTGGATCTGCTGAATAAATGCCCCATAAAAAAGAAAGTGCAATTAATACTCCACCACTTACAACAAAAGGTAACATATGAGAAACACCATTCATTAAATGTTTATAAATTTGACGCCCTATACTTGTGTTGCTTGTTGTTAAAACTGATTCTCCTTGAGAATTAGTTTCAGCAGTCTGATTATTTTTACCTGCTTTGATGGTTCCTTTTCCATTAATAGCATCTTGAATTAATTTGTCTGCTTCTTTTATTCCTTTTCCTACCGATACATCAATGATTTTCTTGCCTTTAAATCTTTCAGCATGAACATCCTTATCAGCAGCAATGATTACTGCGTCAGCTGTTTGAATGTCTAAATCACTCAATGCATTCTCTACTCCAACTTGTCCGTGTGTCTCAACTTTAATTTCAACTCCAGCTTTTTTTGCGGCTTGTTCCAATGCTTCTTGTGCCATATAAGTATGAGCAATACCTGTAGGACACCCAGTTGCAGCAATTATTTTAAATGTTGACATAACTATCTCTCTCCATTCTATCGTTAATTTTTTTAACTACTAATTCTTTTTTCAATTCTTCGACATTACTAAAGTCTGTTAGGCTAGAAGAAAAAGCAGTAGAGCTACCTGCAGCTACAGCATGTTTTAACGCTTCTTGAGTTGACCATCCTAACTCAAGTGAACCAATAAATGTCCCCAAAAGTGCATCTCCTGAACAAGCTGTATTAATAACTTTTCCTGTCGGAGCATTAACAAAAAGGGTTTCTTTTTCATTAAAAAATAAACAACCTTTCTTTCCTAAAGAAATGAGTACCATTTTTGAACCTTGTTTAACTAGTTTTCTTCCATAATAGTTTAATTCTTCCCAAGATAGTTCATCTTTTCCAAACCAACTTGCTAACTCTTCATCATTAGGCTTAATACAATAAGGCTGATAAGCAAGGCTAGTTAATACGACGTTAGAACTTGTATCAAGTACCAGTTTAAATTTGTTCTTCATAGATAACTTAGCGATTTCTAAAATAACTTCATCAGTAACTCCTCTTGGATTACTACCAGATACAAACAGAGTATCCTCATTAGTTAAAAAATTAATTTTATCTAAAAGCTGTTGAATTTGGTTTTTGTTAATTATTGGTCCTTTATTTACCAATTTATATTCTGTTCCCTTAGTTTCAACATGAGTAAATACGTTAATTCTTGTCATACCATCTACTTTTACAAAATCGGTTTTTATAACTTTTTTTTCTAACTCTTCTTCAATAAATTTTCCAGTAAATCCTCCTGAAAAACCTAAAGCCTTATTATCAATGTCTAACATTTTTAAAATAAAAGAAATATTAACTCCTTTTCCATTAGGCTGTACCTCATCTTCAGTAGCACGGTTGACTACTAATGGGTTATATTCTTTAGTAGACACAAATAAGTCAATGGCAGGATTCATAGTACATGTATAAAACATTTTATCCCTTCTTTCTTTTTCTATTCCTTTTCTTTATAATTTAAGTATGCCACAAAAAAATATGTAAAGGTTTTCATATCGAAGTCAATATGAGCTTATTTTATGAAAAGTTTTACGTTTATAAAAGGAGACTTTTTTATTAATATTCTATTTTCGAAAAACACTTCAGATAAAGAAATTCATTTTAGTAGTTCTGAGAAATACTTATTAACCTATATTGAGCAGCATTTAGATGATATTCCTGAAATATCAATCGTAAAATTAAGTGATTTAGCTAATGTTTCTACAGCAACCATTGTTCGTACAATGAAAAAAATAGGATATGATGGATTTACTTCCTTTAAACATCATTTAAAAGACAACCAAGAGCATAATCCTAAATTTGCTATTATGGATCAAGTCGATAAAAAAATTCGTGAAGCTATTATTAAAAATGAGCAAGAGGTAAATCGAACAATACAAATGCTAGACAGTGGTACCATTGAAGATGCTATCCAAAGTATAAAAGCTTCAAATAAAATAACTATTTTTGCTCGTGGCTTTTCAGAACTTATTGCTAAAGAAATGGAAGTGAAATTTCAACTTCTTGGAAAATACTGTGAACTACATGATGATCCTAATATTATTAAGAGTATTAGCAAAAAAATAGATAAGAAGGGAATAGTCATTTTTATTTCTTTGAACGGTGAAACTTCAGAGCTAGTCGAAGCAGCCAGAAATTGTAATGAACGGGATATAAGGACAATAACTTTTACCGCTAATTTAA
>NZ_DAMDAK010000094.1:0-214 GCF_032094055.1 Carnobacterium sp. | reverse complement strand
ATCTTTCTGAAATTGTTTTTATTGGTTTTAAGTCCTCTATCTCTTATTTTCCAGATTATGAAGTGCGCTCTAGGCTACCTCTACAAGTTATGACAAGAATTTTGCTAGATTCCTATGCAATTAGAGTAAGTCAATAAAAAACAGAGAATCCACAAATTTTTGTAGGTTCTCTGTTCTTTATTTTAAGCTTTTTACTTTCCTTTACCATACCAAG
>NZ_DAMDAK010000093.1:8600-9429 GCF_032094055.1 Carnobacterium sp. | reverse complement strand
CAACATAATCTCTTCTTAAGTCTGTTGTAATTTTTGGTGCTGCTTTTTTGATGTGTTCTTCCACTACTAATTCCCTCCTTAAAGCCTTTTTGTTTCTATCGTTATTTTAACGAATTATTTTGCACATAGCTAGACTTATTATTTAGCCATCCACTCCTGAAATTATAAAAATAGTTAATTGATAGTTAGAGAAAATCAGCATGATTTTTCAATCATACTGATTTAAATTAAATTCTTCGATTAAACTGATCAATTTTTCGGGATAGTCAGGATCGGTAGCATAGCCGCTTGCTTCTAATGCATGAGCAGCTTCTTTGTAATCTTTTGCTGCTAAAACTGCAGCATATTGATCGGGATTCCAAGTAGTTCCCTCAACAAATAATTTGGCATGATCATCCATCGATTCTTGCCAACTGGTGTATTTTCTAAAAGGGGCTTCGACCTCAATCCATTGTCCATCAACAAACTCTTTTGTATTCATGACAACTGTTTGATCTGGGTCGCTGCCTTTGATACCAAAAAAATTATTGTTTTTAAGGGAGAGTTCACTTCTGCCCCAATCTGATTCTAAAATAGCTTGAGCTATGCTGACGCTTGGTAAAATAGCGTATTTTTCTTCTAAGATCTGGGCATAATCTGCTGTTCGTTCGATAAACTCTTGTTTGTTGCTAGTTTCATCTGAAAAAGGCTCGGTTATAGTAGGAGCGATGGTTGACGTTAACAAAACCAATGCACCAAAAAAAATAAACACAATTAAAAATATACTGAACAACACATAGCTAGGCGATAGTCGAAAAAACTTTCGTGAAGCTTTTTGATACTTTTTCTT
>NZ_DAMDAK010000093.1:7342-8590 GCF_032094055.1 Carnobacterium sp. | reverse complement strand
TTCTTTGGCTTATATTTTTTGGGAGTCTTTTTTTGAGACAATTCACTCCTCCTTTCTATAGTTGCTTAGCCATTATTTTCCTGCTTCTGTTAATAAATCAATGTATTCTTCAAGTGAAAGATCATATTTCTCGATATATTTTGCATTTTCAACTCCGACATAACGGAAATGCCAAGATTCATACTCTATACCGGTTTCTTTTTCTTTTCCTTGCGGATAGCGCAAAATAAATCCGTAATCGGTCATGTGGTCGACCAGCCAATGTTGCGAGTCTTGCGTATCGTATTCTGGAATCAATCCTTTACCAGTATCTAGCCATTCATCATCTACGATATCAACTGCAAGTCCAGTATGGTGTTCACTGCCTCCAGGAATTGCAATGTAGTCTTCCGTCTTTTTCTTTGCTTCTTCTTGGGAATAGTTTTCATCCAGATAACGTTGAATACTGCTATCATAATTTGTTTGTTGTAAATCCACTGAACGATAACTAGAAGCCAGTACGATGTCAAAACCAGCTTTAGATGCTGCATCTAGCCAGTTATCATAGTCTTCTTTCATCCGTTCATCAATCATATAGCCACTTGGTAAGGTTACTAATGGTATCTTTAAATCTGGGTCAATCGGTTTTGAATTGTTGACCAAGATCAAGTTCCAATCAGTTGTAGATACATCAGGCAGTTCATCTAGCATAGCTTGGTGTTCTTGTTCCTTTTTCAACTGCTGTTCTTCTGCGGGAGTCAAACTCTTCTCAGAAGATGCAGCTGAAGTAGACGTCTCTGTCTTTGTCATTTTTTGAGTCATATCCGATACAGTATTTTCTACTGCGTTACATCCGCTTAGGAGTCCAATCGACACAAAAAGTACTGCAAATTTCTTGTACATATTTTAAAGCCCCATTCTCTATTTACGTTTCTTTATTCCTCGGCAAATGCAACATTGATGCATTTTTTATCCAACTCGCTTTCTCTCACTGATGCTGCTCATAAACATAATGATTCCATTCAAAAGCGTGTCCTTTTATTTTCATCTTCTATAATAACATTAATAGTTAGAATCGCCATAAAAAAGTTGTGCTAAATGGAAGAAAATACAAAAAAACTGCACGGAGTAATTCCGAATACAGTTTTCTCTTCCATATAAGACTAGGTTAAATAGGGTAATGTTCTTCCATATTTTCTTTGAACCATTCAAGTAGATCTTGTTTTTCTGTTTCAATTTGCTGCTGAATCACACCTGGCAATCGCAGCT
>NZ_DAMDAK010000093.1:456-7332 GCF_032094055.1 Carnobacterium sp. | reverse complement strand
TCGTAATTCATTTCAATTCTCAATACTGTCCCATTTAATTTACGGTGTTGTTCATCTGATTCTTCTTCATTTTCTGTTTGGAACTCTAGTTCAGCGTTGCCGCTATTGACCCATTTTTTAGCCACATGAAACTTAATAGCTGCGTATTCTCCAATGGGATTGGCTTCTACTTCTGGGAAAAAAGTAGCATTTCGAATAACTTTTTGGACAAGCATCCATTCATAATCAGTAAATAAATTAATGATTGCCTGCATATTATTTGGTCTTAAATTGAGTTCGCCATTTTTCCAACAGTCCCAGTTTTGCGGAGTGATATCTAATTGGGTTGAATAAAAGGCTTTTTCACTCATATATTTTTCTTTGATCGTGTGTAAAACAATCTGAATAAGTGCTTCTTGCATAATAAAGACCCCTTTCTTTCTAGCTGGATAAATTACCTTATAAGTGCTAATTCCATTCTACACTTAAAGCTGGAAAAACTAAAGTGTAAGGCTTTCCATTGCTTTCAATTCATTGCGTTGTTACAATAGAAAAGGAAAAAAGATTTACAATACTTGCATCGGTATATTGAGGAGGAAAATAAATGAAAGAATTAAATTGGGGTATTTTAGGATTAGGTTCAATTGCTTCAAGTTTTGCCGCTACTTTTGCAGCAGAAGACGCAAAAATCTATGCTGTTGGGTCCAGAACAATTGAAAAAGCTAGTGAGTTTGCTGAAAAACACGGTATTGAAAAAGCTTATGGCAGTTACGATGAGTTGCTGTCAGACCCAAATGTAGATGTTGTTTATATTGCAACACCGCACAGCCACCATGCTGATCTAATTTTAAAAAGCTTAGAAAACGGAAAGCACGTCCTTTGTGAAAAAGCGATGGTAATGAATAACCAACAATTAGAGGCTGCGATGAAAGTAGCAAAAGAAAAAGAATTGGTGTTGGCAGAAGCTATGACTATTTACCACATGCCGCTTTACCAAGAACTTAAAAAGGTTATAGCCGACGGTTCTTTGGGCAAGTTGAAAATGATTCAAGTTTCATTTGGCAGTTTAAAAGAAGCTGATCCGACCAATCGTTTCTTTAATAAAGAGATCGCTGGCGGCGCATTGTTAGATATTGGAACTTACGCACTTTCGTTTGCGCGCTTTTTCTTATCAAGTCAACCTAATGAAATTTTGACTACGATGAATTTTTATGAAACGGGTGTTGATGAGCAAGCAGGTGTGTTATTAAAAAACGCTGATGATGAAATAGCTACTGTTTCTTTCACTTTCCGAGCTAAGATGCCAAAACAAGGAATCGTAGCGTTTGAAAATGGTTATTTGACTGTAACAGACTTTCCAAGAGCCGATGAAGCTACATTGACTCATCCTGATGGAACAGTTGACAGAATTCAAGCCGGTAATACTCTACAAGCAATGAATTATGAAATTGCTCATGTAAATGAAATGATCCGTTCAAAAGAAGACCATAGTTCCCTTGATTTGACTTATGATGTGACCGAAATAATGGATACCTTAAGAGAAAAATGGGGTTTGCATTTCGATTTTGAATAAAACCGCTCTAACTTTCAGGGATCACACCCCTTTTGGTACAAACTCATCTCTTTTTAGAACTAGTTTATCCAAAAAGAAACGAGTTGGAACAAAAATCATCCATAAATGAAAAAACGTAGAAAGCTGCCAAAATTATTTTGGCAGCTTTCTACGTTTTTCTTCTCTTATTTCTTTAAAACAGCTACAACTTCGATTTCACAGAGTGCTTTTAACGGCAACTCTTGTACTGCAAAACAAGTACGAGCTGGTTCATGCCCTTTAAATTGTTCCCCAAAAACTTCGTTAAATGCTTGGAAATTTTCCATCGTAGACAAATAACAAGTTGTTTTAACCACATGTTGTAAGGAAGAACCAGCTTCTTCCAAAACTGCTGATAGATTTTTTATGGCTTGTTCCGTTTGTTCTTTAATGGAATCAGCCACTAATTCTCCTGATACAGGATCTACTCCGATTTGACCAGCGGGATAAACAAATTCTCCAACTTTAATGCCTTGCGCATATGGTCCGATTGGTTTTGGTGCATGTTCAGTATAAATGGTTTCTAACATTCCTATTCCCCCTATAACGATTATTGTGTTCTAGATCAAACTACTTTTTCAGTTTTATGGCCTTTTTGATAAAAAAGGTCCATGTCTTCTTTAGGAACCATGCTTCCGCCTGTTGCCCAAGCAATATGGGTAGCCTGCTTCATTTTGTCGGACAAGTGATGGTCTTGCAGGTACTTCTTTCCTGCAGCAGATTGAAAAAGACGGACGGAACCAGGTACACCTGCTAATGCTGCCGGCTCTAAGTAGATTTCTTCTTGATCAATCAAGGTACTTAGCAGTTCATAGATTTGGTGATCATCTACGGTGTAGGAGCCACTAAAGAAATCTTCTAATACTTTAGCTACAAAGCCTGAAGTACGCGGTACCGCTAACCCATCTGCCACTGTTAGCCCATCTAAACCAAAGTCTTTGACCGTCACGCCATCGTACTCGCCTGTTAACAGACCGACCAACATAGAAGGAACATGTGTTGGTTCTGCAAAGAAACAGTGAACGTTGTCGCCATAAATTTGCTTTAAGCCAAACGTGATCCCGCCTGGCGAACCACCAATGCCACATGGTAGATAAACAAATAAAGGATGGTCTGCATCCACTAAAATATTTTTTTCTTTTAATTGAACTTTTAAGCGGTTAGCAGCTACTGTATAACCTAGAAAAAGATCTTCGGAATGCTCACCATCCACAAAATAACTCGTTGGATCTAAATCAGATTGTTGTCGGCCTTGAGTGACAGCTTTTGTAAAATCAGATGAGTGTTCAATCACGACAACTCCTCGGCTGCGCAAATAATCCTTTTTCCATTGTTTGGCTTCTACGGACATATGGACAATGACTTCAAAACCAAGCTTTGCACCTACGACACCTACACTAATCCCCAAATTACCGGTTGTACCTACTGTAATTTTATAATTAGAAAAGAAGGCTCGGAACTTTTCACTTGCAAATACAGCATAGTTTTCTTCAATAGATGTAAGAAGCCCATGTTCTAAAGCTAAGTCTTCCGCATGTTTTAGTACTTCATAAATAGCGCCTCGAGCTTTGATCGTTCCGGCTATCGGCAATAAATCATCACGTTTTAACCATAGATTGCCTTCTATCGTTTCATGGTATGCTTCTTCAAGGTATGTTTTCATATTGGAAATTTCAGTAATCGGCGATTCGATTATCCCATTAGTTGGGCGTGTTTCTGGAAATTCAGCTGCTAAGTATGCTGCAAAACGGGCTAAACGCGCATCTGCCTCATCTACATCTTTTTTTGAAAATGTTGCTTTTTCCGAAGCTGTTTGAAAATTTTCTTTATTCGGATTGATCCAAAAAACTTCTTTTGTTGCTTGAATGTCTTTTAATAAAGGCACTTGTTCTTGCCAATCAGCAATCGTTTTGCCTCTTACTACGTTCCTGCTCATTATTAAATCTCCTTTTCTAATCTAAAACTAAAATAAAACCAGTTGTTTCTTTGTTTAAAAGGAAAAGACCAACTAGCTTGCCTTATCTCTGCCGTACTTTTTACTGCTGTGAAAATACTGAACGAAGAGAATACAGCATGCCCCTACAGTTTACTATGGAAAGCCGAGTTTATCAAAAGTTAATTCCATATTCGTACAGGTTATTTCATAAGGGCACTGGTTTTTGTTAAATAAGCTGTATTTACGACAAAAAAGCAAGAAAATTTGAAATTAATTATCCGCTTCAAATTTTCTTGCACGTTTTCTAAGCTATTGTTTTATTTTCTAATTAATTAAATAAGCCTACAATGGCTTCCCAGATTTGACGGAAGAAATCTCCGACTTTGTCTAGTACGCCGCTGTCTTTTGCTTGTTGAAGTGCGTCACCAAATTTTGATTGGACAGTATCTGATAAATGTTTCAGCTGTTCTTTCACTTCTGCTGAGTCAATAGCACTAGTTTGTTGGTATTTTTCAAATAAAGCCATTAATTGATCAATTTGGTCTTGTGTGACCACATTTTCTAGTTGATTGTTCTTTAATGCATCGTTGATGATTTGTTCAATATCTTCTTTCGTTGCCAGTTTGCCTTGTTGTTCTTTTAAATCTGCCAAAGCTTGTTTGATTTCAATGATCGCTTGATCGAATTTGGCAGAATCAAAATCAGACTTTTCAGCATTTTCTTGTGCAATTTCATTCGTTGTTTCCAGTTCTTTTTGAGCAATTTCCATTCGGTCTTGATCCAAGTCTTCACCGTTAACATCAAAAGCTTTGTAAATACCGGTTAAGGCACTTTCTCCTGTTACTTTACTGACACTGGCAACCATGATTTTTGCATCATTTACTCCAGCCGTAATAGCCGCATTCGCATACTGATCTTGCGTGATTTGTGTAATGTTTTCAGGAGTCTCAATTGTAACCTCTACCCCTTTGCCGGAACCTTCTTTTTGAACCAGCACCGATGAAATCATATTTGCGGTATTTCCTGATCCTTCTTTTAAGTAATTCACCAAATCAGAGCCGGTCACAGCAACACTAGCAACATTTTCGGGCTCCTCAATACCTAATAATTTTTCGGTTTCTTTGACTTGGCTGTCGGATAATCCGCCACCATATACAAATGTTGGTTTACCCCATTTTTCATCGATCACCGTTGTATCAATTCCGTCTGATGCAGCAAAAGCAACAGCAGGAATCATACTGATTGAAGCTCCAATAAAACTAGCTGCAGCAATGGTCGTGATGCCTATTTTTTTTAGTTTATTCATTTTTTTGCTAACCTCCATTTTCTTCTGACCTTTTCACTTTTCATTTTACACTAATTCATTTCCCTTTGTCTCCTACTTAAGCCTGATTATGATTTCTTTAAGAAAACAAAAAAAGAATGGGCGCGATGGCCCATTCTAGTTATTTTTAGGTCCCTTAGAGGTTGCTGAACTGATTGTATACCCTTCTGTAGTTAAAATTTCTTTGATTTCTTCTAATTGAAGACTATCCATTTGAATAACGACTTGAGTGACTTCTTTTTGTCGGTAAACAGCGATTTGATTAATACTGATGTTATCTGCTGCCAAAATATTGGTAATGTCTTCTAATATTCCCGAATGATCCTCTGGGATGTCAATAACGATCCGACTGCCTTTATTGTTGTTCCCCATAACGTCAATAAAAGCTCTAAAAAGGTCTTTATCTGTGATGATTCCAATTACTTTATCTTCATCTTCTACAACTGGCAAAGCACCGACCTCGTCTTCCAGCATTCTAACCGCTGCTTCTTCGAGCAAATCCGTTGCACTGATCGTTACCACTGTTTTATGCATGATATCGCCGACAGTCGTTTTAGTCAACAAATAATTCAATTCATGAATACTTAGACTTGTCGCAGTTGAGGGTGAGTTTTCCTGAATGATCTCTTCTGTTATCAACCCTACCATCCGTCCATTTCTAACGACTGGCAACCGATGAAAATTGTGTTCTTTCATAATATCGAGTGCTTCAAGAACTTTCGTATCTTCAGGAACTGTTACGACTTCTGCAGTCATATAATTTTGTACATTCATCCTTTTTACCCTCCTAAGTAAGCTTTTTGAACTTCATCACTGGCTAACAATTCTTGTCCTGTACCAGATTGGACCATTTTTCCGGTTTCTAAAACATAGCCACGATCTGCTATTTCTAAGGCTACTTTAGCATTTTGTTCAATCAGTAAAATGGTGGTGCCTTGCTCATTGATCATTTTAATGATATTAAAAATTTCTTTGATAAAAATCGGCGCCAATCCCATTGAAGGCTCATCCAGCAGCAGCAACTTCGGTCGTGACATTAAAGCCCGTCCCATCGCTACCATCTGTTGTTCGCCGCCTGATAAAGTAGCAGTATCCTGCTTTTTGCGTTCTCCTAAAACGGGGAAACGATCAAAAACCATTGCCAAATCTTTTTGGATCTCGCTTTTATCTTTGCGCAGATACGCTCCCATCTCCAAATTTTCTAAAACACTCATTCCGCCAAAAACATGCCGGCCTTCTGGAACTTGCGAGATACCCAGTTCAACAATTTTTTTAGTGGTTTCTTTTTGGATCGATTGGCCTTTATACAGAATTTCTCCTGAAGTTGGGCGATGCAATCCGGAAATTGCTTTAAGAATCGTTGATTTACCAGCCCCATTGGCTCCAATCAATGAAACAATCTCTCCTTCATTGACTTCAAAACTCACTTCTTTAGTCGCTTGAATAACGCCATAATGAATCGTCAGTTGGTTTACATGTAACATACCTAATCACCACCTAAATAAGCTTTGATAACTGCTTTATTATTTTTGATTTCATTGGGTGTTCCATGAGCAATCATCCGCCCATACTCTAAAACATAAATGCGTTCGCATACGTTCATCACTAAAGACATATCGTGTTCAATCAACAAAATAGTGATGTTGAAATCTTTTTGAATTTGACGAATCAAAGCTGTTAAGTCGGCTGTTTCTTGCGGATTCATACCCGCAGCTGGTTCATCTAAAAATAAAATCTTCGGTTTCGTGGCCAACGCCCGAACAATCTCCAGACGCCTTTGCTCCCCGTAAGGCAAATTTTTAGCGAGCTCCGATACTTTTGTGTCTAAATTGAAAATCTGCAACAGTTTAACAGCTTCTGCTTTCATGGTTTCTTCCGATGCATAAAAAGCAGGCGTGCGAAACAGAGCAGCGATTGTGCCAACTTTGTTTTTAGCGTGCATTGCAATCAAGACATTATCCAATACAGTCAAATCTTTAAACAACCGAATATTTTGAAACGTTCTTCCTAACCCCATATCGGTAATCGTATATGTTTTTTTTCCCA
>NZ_DAMDAK010000093.1:0-406 GCF_032094055.1 Carnobacterium sp. | reverse complement strand
CGTAAACACCGGTTAATAAATTAAATAAAGTCGTTTTTCCTGCTCCGTTAGGTCCAATCAATCCGACTAGCTCATTATTACCCAGTTCCATTGATACCATTGAAACAGCTGCTAATCCGCCAAAGTTTTTAGTTAATTTTTTTACTTCCAATAAACTCATTTCACTTCCTCCTCTTGTTTAGGAGATTTAGGTGTCGTTTTCTTTTTATGGTTCAATAAGCCTGAAATGGTAAATTCTTTGGAACCAAACAAACCAGACGGCTTAAAAATCATAATGGCAATTAAAGCGACCGAATAAAGAATCATACGCAACTGTCCAAAAGGCTGTAAAAAGACATTGATAATGCCCAGAACAATTGCAGCAACGACGCTCCCTGTCACACTGCCCAATCCGCCAAATACTACA
>NZ_DAMDAK010000092.1:9114-9581 GCF_032094055.1 Carnobacterium sp. | reverse complement strand
CGTCAATATCTTTACAATTGATAGAATCATTGATACAATAGTCTTTGTTGTAATAAGCGGTCGTGGCGGAATTGGTAGACGCGCCAGCTTGAGGGGCTGGTCGAGAGATTCTCGGTGGGGGTTCGAGTCCCCCCGTCCGCATCTGAAAACTAGCTAAGCAATGAATCTTTAAAAGAAAGTAAGACGATTTCTTTTAAAGGTTTATTTTTTTGAAATTTATTTACTATCTATGGAATAAAGGAAAAGTATTATACTGTTAGTATTTTTTTTGCTTTTTCTAGGGAGGTCTGCATAATTCTCTGCAAATTTTCGATAAACACTATGAAGTTGAATAGTGATATAGCTCTGCATGAGACTGAAAAAAGAACAAATAATGATGTAGTTAAAGCTAGTATCCTTTAAATTGTTATTGATATATTGTAAGCGGTTGCTTAAAATGGAAGCAGGAGTACTAAAAAGGAGGAACA
>NZ_DAMDAK010000092.1:1406-9014 GCF_032094055.1 Carnobacterium sp. | reverse complement strand
TCTGTTAAAATCGTATTTCTAAGTGGATATGATGATTTTGAATATGCGGTTGATGGGATAAAGTTAAATATTTTGGAGTATTTGCTGAAGCCCATTTCAATCAATGATTTAGAAAAAATGCTAAATAAAGTGCGTGGAAAACTAGATTTAGAAAAAAAAGAAGCAAATGACTTAGCAAGAATTGAAAAAGATTATTTGGAAAAAATTGAAGCTATTAAAATGTCTTTTTTAGTTTCATTGATTACAGATAATTATAATAATATAACAGAAACAGAACTACAAAAAATGATTGAAACATATCAACTAAACTTATCAGGTGAAAGACAGGTTTTATTGAACGTAAACATTGATAGTACTTCTTTTAAAAAAAACTATCACGAAAACCAAAATTTAGAATTAATCAAGTTTTCTTTGACTAATACGATACGTCAAATTGCGCAAAAATATTTAAATGGAGAAGTTTTTTCTTTTATGTCAAACATCATTGTTATCTTATCAGATACCAAAGAAAATACTGAATTGTATACAGATATTGTAGTAAAAGAAATCAGTGAAAGTACACAGAAAATTTTTGGTTTTTCTGTAGAAATTGGGGTTAGCGAAGAATATGAATGGATCTCAGCCACTAAGCGGGCATTTCAATCATCTGTTTCAGCATTAAGCTATCGATTACTGATTGAAAAAAATAAAGGTATTTACATTTCTGACCTTGAAACTAACAATCAGCAAGAATTAGTATTTGATGAAGCCAGTGAAGTAAAACTGGCTTCTTTAATTAAAATCGGAGCGACGGAAGAATTGGAGGCCTTTATAGATTATTTATTTCTATCGTTTGATACGAGCGATGAAGGACAAGAGCACATTCAAATTTTTTTGATGGAATTGTATATGGCTGTTTTAAGAGCATCCAAATCAGTAATTTCAAAATATGATTCTGATATGCTTCATTACATACAAATGATTTCTGACATTTGCCACTATCAAGAAATGAATATTGTCAAAGAGTGGTTTAAAGATTATTGTTTATCGGTCATTGATAAAATTCAAATGCAGCGTAAAAAGAAAACAGATTCAATTGCTAAACAAAGCTATGATTATTTGTATGATCATTATGACGATCCAGCAATATCTTTAAAATCTGTTAGCAAAGAAATGCTAATAAGTCCTAGCTATTTTAGTTCTCTCTTTAAAAAAGAAAACGGGCTTTCTTTTACTGAAGCTTTAGTTAAAATTCGTATGGAAAAAGCTAAAGAGCATTTGTTAACAACAGACCATAAAATACTTGAAGTGGCCATGTCCTCAGGGTATACCGATCAACATTATTTTTCTTATTGTTTTAAAAAGTATTTTGGAGAATCGCCAAATAAAATCCGTGAAACGTTCAAAAAAATGAGCTACTAGTTAAAAAGCTGGTGAAAGAAGTGAAGTAGATGCTCCAGACAATTAAACGGATTGGCAATAGCATTAAAGAAAAAGTAAAAAGTTTACAAGTAATTTTGGCGTTGGCTTTAGGGGTTTTGTCTATTTTTACTATTTTTTTATTTTCAATTTCTTTAGCTGCTATTTTTAAAGAAACGCTGATCAATACAACTAAAACGACTACTCAGCAAAGTGTAACCCAATCCAGCATCACTTTAGCCAATGAGATAGAAAATATGACAAGTACAGCTTATGGCATTCTGGATGAACTTAAACGCTCTACATTGCAAGCTGATGGTATTTCTGAACTTTTAGGAACAACTTACCGTTTAAACCGAAATGTAGTTTCGATCAGTTTAGTAGATACTTCAGGTCAAGTAGTTCATTATGCACCTGCCCAATATAGGTCCAAAAAAATAACGTCGATATACGAACAAGACTGGTTCCAAACTGAAATCTCACCTAATCAATTTACGTTTTCTGCACCGCATGTCCAAAACCTATTTGAAAAAAATTACTTGTGGGTTTTATCAGTTACTACACCGGTACTGATCCATAATGAGAAATACATATTATTAATTGATTATAATTTTAACTCATTAGGCAGCTATTTTAATAAGGTAACGATTGGAAAAAGAGGATATTCATTCATCTTAGATAATCAAAATGAATTAGTTTATCATCCGCAACAACGAATAATTCAAACGAATGCAAAAGAAGAAAAACTGGAATTTGTTACTGATAAATTAGATGGAGTCTACGTGACAGAAGATGGGAAAAATACTATCGCTATCGCTACAGTGCCATCAACTGGATGGAAAGTAATTGGTGTTTCTTATTTACAAGATTCAATTAAAGAAACACTGAGAGAGTTTCAAAAATACATGTTCTGGGTCTTTTTAGCTGTGGCAGGATTGATCACTATCTTAAGTCTCAGTGTAGCTAAATACATTGCTCAGCCAATTACGAATATGGTTAAAGTCATGCGCAATGTAGACGATAATCAATTTGAAACTTATACAAGTGAAAAACGATTTGTAGAAGTTCAACGCTTGTCAGGTTCATACAATCATTTGATTGACCATGTAAAATTTTTGATGGAGCAAATTAAAACGGAACAAGAGGAATTAAGAAAAAGCGAAATGAATGTGTTGCAGGCTCAGATCAATCCGCATTTTTTATATAACACATTAGAATCTATTTTATGGATGTCAGAAAGAGGGGATAACAAAGGGGCCGCTGAAATGGTAGCTGCACTTGGAAAATTGCTCCGAATTTCTTTGAGCAAAGGCAATGAATTCATTACGATCCAGCAAGAACTAGCGCATGCAGAAAGTTATTTAGTCATTCAAAAGATTCGGTATAAAAATCAATTTCACTATTCAATTGAAGTAGATGACACTATTTTAAGTGAGCCAACTGTTAAAATAATTATCCAGCCTTTTCTTGAAAATGCACTTTATCATGGAATCGAACGAATGGTAGATGAAGGCCGAATCAATATCAGAGCACTAGATAAAAAGGACAAAATTTTAATCCAAGTGTCAGATGATGGAATTGGAATTTCCCCAGATATTCTTAAGGATATTGAAACTAAAAAAAATAGTGAAAAAGTTGGAATCGGCATTCGCAATGTTCATCAAAGAATGCAGATGTACTTTGGAAAAGAGTATGGAGTAGAAATCAAGAGCGAATTAGATATCGGCACAACTGTTAATATTTGGCTGCCTAAATCTAGAGCTGTTCAGAAAGGTGATCTAAATGAGGAGTAACGGAAAGCAAAAAAGTTTATCGATTTTCGGTTTCTTATGTATAACGTCTCTTTTGCTAGGGTGTGAATCACAAGCTGCTGCAAAACATACGATTATGCTGATTTTAGATTCAGAAGAAACTTACTATAGTCAAATGATTGACGAAGGAGTAATCGCAGCTGTTTCAGAATACAGTGATGTGACTGTTTTAAAACGGATTCCGGCTAAAGTTAACGATAGCGAACAGCAGAATCGTTATCTGCAAGAGGCGGTGAATTTAGGAGTAGATACAGTTATTTTTTCAGCTGCGGATATTGATCAAAGTCAAAAAGACTTAGATAGGGCTTATGAAAAAGGACTCTCTATTATTATGATTGATAGTTTTTTTAGCGATTCTCAAAGCCAAAATTATATTGGAACAAATGATCAAGAGGCAGGAGAATTAGCAGGGACAGCTTTAATTGGAGCATTAGGAACAAAAGCAATGATCGGAGTTTTGAATTTTGAAGAGCTGGCAAACAATAGTCAAGAAAGAGAAAAAGAAAAAGCTTTTCATGCTTATTTAGAAAAATTCCCAAATATTGAAATTATTGAGCAGCAGCTTTCTTGGACGGATAGCGAAACTGTTCAATTGTTAACTGAAGAAATGTTGAGTAAGTACCCTGAAATGGATGGAATCGTTGCTTTCAATGAAATGACAACAACAGGTGCAGGCAAAGCAGTTGAAGCCAAAAAACTGCAAAATAAAGTAGCCGTTATTGGTTTTGACACTCAAAAAGAATGCATTGAACTGTTAGAAACTGGAAGCATCGCAGCATTAATCGTTCAAAACCCATTTGCTATCGGATATTTGGCCGTTCAAAGAGCATTGAACCCTAATGATGAAAAAAGATCAGAGGAACCGCTGTTCACTGAAGTTGAATTAGTAACTAAAAAGAATATGTATCAATCAGATAAAGAAAAGCTTCTCTTTCCTTTTGCCTATTAAGTAAATAAAATTTAGTGTTTTCAATTTTTTACATGTTAGTTGTACATAAAAAGGTATATTCAAAAAAGAATCTATCTTTTTTTTTAGTTGATACTCAAATGATTCATCTTTTAGAAAGCGATGTCAATCATTTGATAAAGTTCCTAAACAGCGATATGCTTACATTATATAAAATAGTGTTATCAGTTGATAACAAAATAAAATGGTAAACTAGCTAAATAATAGAAAAAATACAGAAAACTTAGCAGATAATACTAGTAGACATGAGGAAGTGGTGAGCGGTGGAACTGAATAAAATTTTTTTCCTAAGATTGATATTAGCTAGTATTTTAGGCGGAGCGATTGGAATCAATCGAGAATTACGTGCAAAAGAAGCTGGGATACGAACGCATTTTCTAGTTTCATTAGGAAGTGCATTAATCATGATTATTTCCCAACATGGGTTCAATGATGTTATTGATATGGCTGGTTATGAATTGGATCCGGCCCGAGTGGCAGCTCAAGTCGTTAGCGGGATCGGTTTTATTGGAGCAGGAATGATTATTATTCAAAAACATTCTATTAAGGGATTAACTAGTGCAGCTGGAATATGGACAACAGCTGGAGTTGGTTTAACGGTAGGTGGAGGGCTTTATTTTGTAGGGATAAGTGCAACAATTTTGACGCTAATCGGATTTGAATTAACCACTATTATATTTAAACAAATTGGCACAAAAACGACTATGTTTGAGATTTCCACACCTAAAAAAGAGATACTACAAGACATTATTCAACTTTTACGAAAAAAGAACAGATACCTGCAAAAGTATGAAGTGAAGGATAAAAAGATCGAAGGGGAAACAGTTTATTATGCGACATTTTACATCAGATCCAATAATCCACGAGAAGGGACGATGTTGTTAGAAGAAATTCAAACAATTCCTGATGTCATAGTGGAAAGAGCAGACTTTTCCGCAGACGAATAAGTTAATTTTTTGACAGAGAATAAGATAATCGATAAAATTGGTGTATCCATCAGAAAGACCATTTTGTAAATAGACATTAAAATAGAAAGGAAGTGAAGAGGCGTTTTTCTCCCATATATAAGATTGAGGGATACCAACGCCTCAGGACAATGAAAAATAAGAAAATTTTAATGGGAGTTGTAACCTTAACTTCTTTAACAGTTTTGTCAGCTTGTTCTTCTAATGAAGATAATTCGTCATCAAGCAGTGAAGCAAGTATTGAGTCAGTTGTTCCTTCTGTTTCTAGTGAAATGAGCGAGGCTGATATGGATAGTATGGAGAGCATGCAGCATGAAGATTCTGGTGAAATTCCGACAGGATTAAAAGAAGCAGAAAATCCAAAATATAAAGTAGGGGACAAAGCAATTATTGAAACAACTCATATGGCCGGCATGAAAGATGCAGAGGCAACGATCGTAGGAGCTTTCGACACAACAGCTTATGAAGTTTCATATGTTCCTACTAATGGCGGCAAAAGAGTAGAAGACCATAAATGGGTTATTCAAGAAGAAATAAAAGATGCTGGGGAAAAGACATTAGAACCGGGAGACGAAGTAGTAATAGAAGCTGACCATATGGAAGGAATGAAAGGAGCAACTGCAACAATTGAAGATGCTAAACAAACTACCGTATATATGATTGACTACATGCCGAAAAATGGTGGAAAAGAAGTCAAAAATCATAAATGGGTAACAGAAGATGAACTCTCTGAAAAATAGACAGCATCCAATCTACAAGAAAAAATATTCCTGTTGAGCTTAAAAAGCTTACAGGAATATTTTTTTGAAATCAATTTCTTATTGTTTTATTTGACTAAAGAAAGCGGTTGCAATACACTGATTCTGTAAAGAAAAAGGAAGAGTACGGACTAAGTAAAAAAGGAGTTGAAAATATGGCTAGAAAAGAAAGTTCTATTCAACAATTTCCTAAATCATATTGGAGGGAATTCAAAGCTATTCCCAGTTTTCCTCCACTGCAAGAAAATAATGAAACAGAAATTGGTGTGATTGGAGGAGGAATTGCTGGACTTGTTAGTGCTTATCTATTAGCTAAAGCGGGGAAGAAAGTGGTATTAGTTGAAGCTGGAAAATTAATAGATGGAGTCACAGGATTTACAACAGCTAAAATCACAGCACAACATGGTTTGATTTATGAAGAATTGATTCGTACGATGGGCGAGGAACAAGCAAAACAATATTATGAAGCCAATCTCGCAGGGTTACATTTTATACAAAAAACAGCTGCTGATTTAGGAATCGACTGTGACTTAACTGCTGAACATGCTTATGTTTATGCGGAAACAAAGAAAGGTGCTCAAAAAATCGAAAAAGAAGCAAAAGCGTACGAACGTTTAGGGATCGATGGCGGCTTGGCAAAAGAGGAAATCAATTTGCCGTTTGCTGTTGAAGCAGCACTGGTGATGCGTGATCAGGCTCAGTTCCATCCTGTAAAATTCTTGACCGGGTTGATCAAAGAAATTGAACGTCTTGGCGGTAAAATATATGAACAAACGCGAGCGCTAAAAGTGTTGGATCAAGACATTCCTGTTATTGTGACAGAAAATATGTCGTTATTATCGTGTGACCAAGTAATCATTGCAAGTCATTATCCAATTAATGATGCAGAAGGGATGTATTTTGCTAAACTTTCGGTTAATCGTTCATATGCAATCGCAGCTAGCACAGAAATGAGCATTCCTATAGGTATGTATATTAGCGCAGATTCACCGACACGTTCTTTGCGTTCCATCCTGACTGAAAGCAGAGAACAACTGTTGCTGATTGGCGGAGAAGGTCATGTAACGGGCAGAAGCAAAGTTAAAACAAGTGAACATTATCAAAATTTAGAAACATTCGGAAGAAAATATTTTGACATTCAAGAAATTCCTTACCACTGGTCAGCACAAGATTTGACTACTTTAGATAAACTGCCTTATATAGGGAAAATGACAGATAAGTCGGATCGTATCTTGGTAGCAACCGGATTTAATAAATGGGGCATGTCAAACGGAGCCGTTGCCGGGATGGTGTTAACCGACCAGATAATGGGTAATACGAATGTCTACGCAGGTCTTTTTGATCCAACGCGCACAAAATTAAAAACAGTAGACGCTAAAAGTTTTATGAAAGATAATGTATCGGTTGCAAAAGAGTTGGTTGTTGGGAAAATAGAAAAAACGTCTAAAAAAATAGACGATTTAAGGATAGATGAAGGAGGAATGCTCGAAGTTGACGGTAAAAAAATTGGTGGTTATCGGGATAAAAACGGACAGGTTCATTTAGTGAACACGACTTGTACGCATCTAGGCTGCACCACCAAATGGAATGATGCTGAACGCACATGGGATTGCCCGTGTCACGGATCGCGGTTTTCTTATGAAGGAGAAGTCTTGGAAGGACCAGCTATTAAACCGCTTAAAATGATAGAAGACGAATAGATGGAACAC